>JAJZKA010000013.1 GCA_021809805.1 Actinomycetes bacterium | reverse complement strand
AACCGGGTGGTCGCGTTCGCGTTTTCGGTCACCGTGTCGCTGCGACGTGCTCCACGGCGCTCTCTTCCGGCTTGCAGTGAGGGTCGAGGTCCTCTCGGGCGCACCCGGCCCGAGCCATGGCAGCGCTACGCCAGAGAAGTGCGCGCCGCCTCGGTTGCGGCGACTTCGGGGGATTGTCCCTCGCTCACTGGCTCGACCTCGTCTTGGTGCACGTACTTGCCGCCGCGCAGCCACGATGCCACGCCGGCCACTGCGCAAGCCACGGCCGAGAAGGCGAACGCGAGGCGTAGCCCGTCCATGAACGGCGAGGCGATCAGGTGGGGAAAGAACTCCCTTCCGGTGAGGTACGCGGCCCTGGCCGAGCTGAGGTGGTCAAGTGCCGGACCAAGCAGAGTCTGCATCGGGTTATAGCCCAAGAACGCGGCAAACAGCGCTCCGGTCGGAGGCAGGTGTGACACCCGCCGTGCCGCAGCGGGCTGGATTCCCTGAGTGACGAGGCCGTGCTCGAGCACTCCCGGCAACCGTGACGACAAGCCCACGATGATCAAGGTGAAGAAGATGCCGATCGACAGCACCATCGCGGAATTCTGGAAAGTGGTCGACATTCCCGCTCCGGCCCCGCGTTGGCTTGCCGGCAGGCTGTTCATGATCCCGGCGCGGTTGGGCGAGGCGAACAATCCCATGGCGAGGCCGTTGAGCAGCAACAAGAGCGCGAACCACACGTAGGAGAAGTCTGCAGGCAACAAATCGAGGAGCACGAAACTCACGACGGCCGCGGCCATGCCGCCGGTCGCAAATGGGCGGGCACCGAAGTGATCGGAAAGGAAGCCCGAGAGCGGCCCGGCGATCAGGAAGCCGACGGTGAGAGGAACCATGTAGATCCCGGCCCACAGCGGCGTTGAGCTGAAGCTGTAGCCGTGCAGCGGCAGCCAGATGCCCTGGAGCCAGATGATCAAGATGAACATCATCCCGCCGCGACCGATGCTCGCGAGCAGACTGGCGAGGTTGCCGGCGGTGAAGGCGCGGATGCGGAACAGCGGGAGTCGGAACATCGGGTGCGCCACGCGGGTCTCGATGAACGCGAACGCCACCAGGATGGCCACGCCACCGACGATCTCGCCGAGCACGACCGGGCTCGTCCAGCCCATGGTCGCGCCGTGGTAGGGCTGGATGCCGTAGGTGATCCCGACCAAGACGGCGATCAGTCCGACGCCAAAGGTCAGGTTCCCCCACCAGTCGATACGCGAGGGCGTGCGCACGCCCTTTTCGTGCAAGTTGAAGTAAGCCCAGATGGTTCCAGCGATCCCGATCGGCACCGAGACCAAGAACACGAGCCGCCAGTCGACCGGTCCGAGCAGGCCACCGAGGATGAGGCCGATGAACGAGCCGGCGATCCCCGCCACCTGGTTGACGCCGAGGGCGAGACCACGCTGGTTCGAGGGAAAGGCGTCGGTGAGAATCGCCGAGGAGTTGGCGAACAACAACGCGCCACCGATGCCCTGGAGGATACGCATCACGATCAGCCACATGGTGCCGGCGACGCCGCTCATCCAATCGATCGACAACAGCACGGAGAAGAGGCTGAAGACGGCGAAGCCCAGGTTGTACATCTTCACCCGGCCGAACATGTCCCCCAGGCGTCCGAAGCTCACGACCAGCACTGCCGTCGCAACCATGTAGCCCATCAACAGCCAGAGGAACAGGCTGCTGTGCGAAGGGGTCAGCGGGTTGAGGCGGACGCCACGGAAGATGTCGGGCAGGGCGATCAAGATGATCGAGGAGTTGACCGTCACGAGAAGGACGCCAAGGGTCGTGTTGGACAGCGTCAGCCACTTTCCCCGGTAGCGATCCTTGTCGACACCAGCGTCGCGTTCGTCATGATCGAGGGCGCGCAGTCGCCGGCGGGGCGCCGAAGCTCGTCGCTCGTCAGCGCTCATCGTCGGGATCCCTCCTGTTCGGGGCGAGCTCTCCGGGCTGGCAGCCAGGACACCGGCCCTTACCCCAACCTGCGGGCGGCGACGGGATGCGGCTGACTCATAACACGAACTATATAGCTGTGCTAAATATCTTCGGGCGCACCGAGACGTCGGCGGCTATCCCGACAGTCCGATGCCCATGCGCCCGCGACGCCAGGTCAGGGGACGATGACGACGACCGGCGCTTCACGCTTTCCGGCGAGCGCCCGCCCAAGCGACCCCGCGAGGTGATGGCGCGCCTTTTTCGAGCGCCCGACGACCAGCAGGTCCGCACGCACCGCCTTGGCAACGGCGAGGAGCTCGTGAGTGGGGGTCCCTTGGGCATGCACAAACTGCACCTGAAGTCCGTCTCCGCAACAGCGCGCCGCCTCGGCGGCGAGGCGCTCGGCACATTCGTTGTTGGCCTGCTCGACCATGTAGTCCGTGCTGGGTGCACCGACGGCCCCAGCAAGGCCCGCCATCGCGGGATTCGAGCTGACGTACACCGCGACGACTCGACCGCCGAGGCGCCGGGCCTCGCCGCAGGCCCAGAAGAGCGCGTCCAGCGAGCTCGCTGAGCCGTCGAAGCCGACGACGACGGCCGGGCTCGTGGTCCGTCGCTGGCGCCCGTTGGATTCCCCGCCATCGAGCGGCTTGGACGCGCCCTGGTCAGCGAGCGCCATCGGATCCGCCTCCACGCCGTTGTCCGTTCTGGTCGTCGCGGCGCTGTGAGTCGATGGCGAGCAGATGCCGCAGTGCGGGTGCTGCGACGCGCAGCACCGCCACCTCCTCGGGTGGCAGCTTCGCGATCAGGCGGTCGAACGCGTCGGCGCCCTCGCGTCGACGCGCGCGCAGGTAGCGCTCGCCTTCATCGGTGAGGCCCACGCGCACCGCCCGGCGATCGGCACTGTCGGCGCGGCGCGCAACCAGTCCGGCGCGCTCGAGTCCCGTCACGAGCACGGTCATCGAGGGCTGGGACACGCCCTCGACCGCAGCGAGATCGGTAATGCGTCGCGGCCCGCTTTGCGCCAGGGTCGACAGCGTCGATGCCGCCGTCAAGCTGATATCCCGGACATGCTCGCGAACCGCGGTGACGACCAGACCATAGAGCGCCTCGCCAATGCGATCGGTGCGCTCTTCCCTCGTCACAGCACGAATATATCGCGTTGTATAGAGCACTCAATGCTCTGGAGCTGGCACGCGCCGTGCGCGGGCCGCGGGAGCTCGCCCACGGCGTCGGTTTCGCCCAGCGTTGTGGCTGCGACGGGCAGGGAGGATCCCCCGCCGCCTGTCCATCCATCGCCCAGCGGCGCCGTCCCTCGCCGGTGTGGTCAAATCGATGCCGATGCCTCTCCGGTCGCGCCTCTCGTTCAGGCGTCGCCCGTCTGATGACCAGGACCACGAGAGCTCAACCAGGCGACAATCAAGCCGCCTGTGGCGGCATCGCGACTTCCTCCGCCTGTGGGGCGGCGAGAGCGTCAGCGACCTCGGGAGCCAGATCAGCATGCTGGCGCTCCCGATCCTCGCCGTGCGGACCTTGCATGCCAGCACGTTCGCCGTCGGCGCGCTGAGCGCCGCGAGCACGGTCGCCTTCTTGCTCATCGGCCTGCCGGCCGGCGCCTGGGTGGATCGCATGGCGCGCCGCCGGCTCATGATCGCCGCCGACCTTGGCCGTGGTGCCGCGCTCGGTTCGATCCCGCTCACTGCGGCCCTCGGTGCGCTCACGATGACCCAGCTGTACCTGGTCGCGTTCGCGGTCGGCATCCTCACGGTGTTCTTCGACGTCGCGTATCAGTCCTACGTGCCCGGCCTCGTGGGGCCCGGCGAGGTCGTGGAAGCGAACGCCAAGCTGTCGAGCTCTTCGCAGCTCGCCCAGGTCGCCGGACCGAGCGCTGCCGGTGGGCTCATCCAGGCGATCGGCGCTCCGCTCGCCGTGCTGCTGGACGCGGCCAGCTTCGGCTTCTCGGCGCTCGCGGTCGGTGCCATCGGCACAAGGGAGGGGGCGCCTCCCGCCAGAGCCGCCCGCCGGCGCCTGCGGGAAGAGATCACCGAGGGCGTGCGCTTCGTCGCGCACCACGAGATCCTGCGGGCGATCACGGCGACGACCGCGACGGCCAACTTCTTCTCGGCAATCATGACCGCCGTCGAAGTCGTGTTCTTGGTCCGCGCGCTGCGCACTCCCCCGGCGATCGTCGGCCTCCTGTTCGCCGGCGTGGGCGTGGGCGGGCTGGTGGGGGCGCTGTTGGCGGCACGGATCGCCGAGCGGCTGGGCGGGGCCCGCGCGGTGCTGTTGGGCGCCGGCGCGACGATCGGCGGCCTGGCCATACCGTTGACCGAGCCCGGATTCGGGCTGCTCGCGTTCGGCCTCGGCTACGGCGTCGCCGCGGTCGGCATCGTCGTCTACAACATCACCCAGGTCAGCTACCGCCAGCGCCTGTGCCCGCCTGAACTGCTCGGTCGCATGAATGCCACCATCCGCTTCGTCGTCTGGGGCACCTTGCCGCTCGGGGCGCTCGCGGGTGGTGCCCTCGGCACGGCCATCGGTCTGCGACCGACGCTGTGGATCGGGGCGATCGGTCAGCTGAGCGCGGTGGGATGGCTCCTCGCCTCGCCGTTGCGAAACCAGCGGGACTTCCCCGCCGGGGTGAGCGCGTGAAGCACGACCCGGACCGGGGCGCCGCAGGAGGGGCGAGCGGTGCCCACGGCGTCGCGCGCGCGATCCGGCCGCTCTGGACGCAGATCTACCTGCCCAATCTGCTCATCGCCACGGGCCAGGGTGCGATGTTGCCGATCCTCGTCTACGCCGCGCGCGAGGTGCATGGCTCCTCGGCCGCCGGCGCGGTGCTCGTGGCCCTGAACGGCCTCGGCACCTTGGTGTTTGACCTTCCCTCGGGCCGCATCGTGGCCCGCCTGGGTGAGTCGGCCTCCGCCTGGCTGGCCGTGGCTCTGCTTCTTGTCGGACTCGCCGGTTGCCTGGCCTCCCGCTCGATCGTCGAGCTGGCCGTCTCGGTGCTGGTCCAGGCGATGGGCTGGGCGCTGTGGAGCTTGGTTCGCCTCACGCACCTCAGCCGTGCCGCGCCCGTGCTCGTCCGGGGGCGCGCGCTCTCCCTGTTCGGCGGCATCATGCGCGCCGGGAACGTGCTCGGGCCCTTCGCCTTCATCGCCATCGCAAGCCGCCACGACGTGCGACCGGCGTTCGCCATCTACCTGGTGAGCGTGGTGGTCGGCTTCGCCTGGGTCGTGCTCGCCCGCGACCGAAACGATCCTGCGGTCCACCAGCGCTCCGAGCCAGTGCGGCCGTGGCACGTCATCAAGAAGCACCGCAACGGCCTCGCGGTCGCCGGGACCGCGGTCCTCGCCGTCAGCTTGCTGCGGGGAAGTCGCACCGCGATCGTGCCGCTGTGGGCAGCCCATCTCGGGCTCAACTCGCGCCAGGCAGCGATGCTGTTCGCGTTCTCGTCAGTGATCGACCTCGCGCTCTTCTACCCGGCCGGGGTGATCTCGGATCGCTTCGGTCGTCGAGCCGTCCTGCTGCCCTGCCTCATCCTGCTTTCGGTGGGTCATCTGCTGATTCCGCTGACCTCGAGCTTCGACACGCTCTTCGCGGCGTCCTTTGTCCTGGCGCTCGGCAACGGCATGGGTGCTGGCATCGTGATGACCCTCGGCGCCGATCTCACCCCTTCTGAGGGGCGCCCTTCATTCCTCGCCGTCTGGCGAGGGATCTCCGACGCGGGCACGACCGCTGGGCCACTCGTGGACTCTGCCGTCGTCGGGCTCGGTCCGATCGCGCTTGCCGGGCCCGTCATCGCGGTGCTCGGCCTCGCCGCGACGGCACTCGCCGCGACCCGCCTGCGCGAGCCCGAGCATCTTGCCCGCCAAGCCCAGGACCCCGATCCCGCGGCGTCGTCCTCCTGATCACCTCGCAGCACCCGGCGCGGCGCGCGTCACGCGGGAGTTGGGCGGCCCTCGCCGATGGCATCGTCGAGCGATGGCACCGTCGTCGCATCGAGGGCCGGGCCGCTGAAGCGCCAGCGCCCCGTGCCCACGTTGAAGACGGCCTCCGCTGCGCCGCGCCGTCCCGGGTACTCCGCGATGGTTGCGGGCGCCGTGTTCCCTGGCCCGACCACGCGATGCGGCGCCACGGAGGGGACGTGGACGCTCGCGTCGACATTCGGGGGCACCTCCACCTCGAGCGTGAACGTCGAGTCCTCCACCGCCCAGCGCGTTGCGATCCGCCCGCGCACGGAGCGGTACGACCCTGACGCCCACCGAAGCGAGCCGCCAGGGTGCGGCCGCACGACGAGCCGAGCAAAGCCGGCCGAGTCCGCTGCCTGGTCGATCCCGAGCACATATCGGTACAGCCACTCGCCGACCGAACCGAGCGAGTAGTGATTGAACGAGTTCATCCTCGGCGACTGAAAGCCCCGCGCTTCGGTCCATCCATCCCATCGCTCCCAGATCGTCGTCGCACCGCACCGCACCGGATAGAGCCACGAGGGATATTCACGCTGCTCGAGCAGCCGGTAGGCAACATCGCTGTAGCCGTGGTCGCTCAGCGCCGGCAGCACATAGCCAACACCAACGAACCCCGTCGCAAGGCGCCACTTCTCCGCCGCGATGGCCTCGACGAGGTGGGCCGCGCACGCGGCACGCTGGTCCTCGGGAACGAGCCGGAGATGCAGCGCCAGTGCATAGGCCGTCTGGGTATCCGAGCGCACCCGCCCGTCGGCACTGACGTAGTCCGAGCAGAATGTCCTTCGGGTCTCTGCGGCAATGTGGGCGTAGTGCCGCCCAAGGTCGTCACGGCCGAGCAGCTCGGCGATCTCGGCCATCAAGGTGGCGTCGTGCGCCCAGTAGGCGGTCGCGAGCAGCTCCCGTGGCGTCTCGTCACCGTGGGGTGCCAGCCAGTCGCCGTAGTTGTTACCGAGCTCGCTGCGCCGGCGGTAATCGGGGTTGTGCGCGCAGATGTAGTCCATCCATGCGGCCATCGACGACAAGTTCCGCTCGAGGATCCCGCGGTCGCCGTACATCTTGTGCATGGTCCACGGGACGATGACCCCGGCATCACCCCAGGCCGGTGCGCCCGTCCAGCCGAAGCCGAGACGGGGCGCGAAGTCGGCGTACGCCCCGTTCTCGTCTTGGGCGTCGACCACGTCATCGAGCCATTTGGTAAAGAACGCCGCAACATCGCGGTTGTAGGCCGCCGTGCGCACGAAGATCTGCGCGTCACCCAACCATCCGAGGCGCTCGTCGCGCTGGGGGCAGTCTGTCGGCACGCTGAGGAAGTTGCCGCGTTGGCTCCAGTCGATATTCGAGAAGAGCTGGTTCACCTCATCCGACGAGCACGCAAACTCCCCGGTGCGCGGGGTGTCGGAATGAACCACGACGGCGCGCACCCACTCGGAATCGGGGAGCTCCCCAAGCCCGGTGATCTCCGCGTAGCGGAAGCCGTGGAAGGTGAAGCCCGGGGCAAGGCGGTCGTCCTCGCCGCCCACCACGTAGCTATCGGTCGCCCGCGCCGTGCGGAGGTTCTCGCCGTACAGGCTGCCATCAGCGTTGAGCACCTCTCCGTGGCGCACCGTCACCTCGGTCCCCGGCTCGGCGTGGGGCGCGAGCTCCACCCAGCCGACAAGATTCTGCCCAAAGTCGACAACCACGGCGCCGTTGGAGAGTCGGGTGATGGTCCGCGCCGGCATGTCCATCGAGGGAACGATCGCGGGGCCTTGGTCCGCAACGAGCTTGACCTCGCCGATCTGGCGAGTCTCGACCCGCCGCCAGCTCGCGTCGTCGTAGCCCGCCAGGCGCCAACCCACCGGCTCGAGCGCAAACTCCCGCCGCTCTCCCATCAACAAGTCGGCATGCACGACCGCTCCGGTCGCGCTTCGCCAACTCGAATCGGTGGGGACCCGCACCTCCGACCCGTCCTCGTACTCCACGACGAGCTCAGCGAGGAGCCACGGCTCGGTCGCGTAGTGCGATCCGCGTCGCTTGGGGTCAAAGCCGTAGAAGCCGCACGCCCAGCCGTCGGCGACGGTCACCGCCAACGCATTGGCGCCTTGCACCAGCGTCGCGGTGACATCGTAGGTCTGATACAGGCAGCGCTTGGCGTAATCAGTCCAGCCAGGCGCGAGCACCGCTTCGCCGACCGCCCCGCCGTTCACGGTGGCCTCATAGACGCCGAGCGCGGTCATCGTCAGGCGCGCGCGGGCGATCGCCTTGTCGAGAGCGAACTCGCGACGAAAATAGGGAGCCGGCGCGAGAGCATCGAGCTCGCGGTCGCCGAGCCCTGGACCGCTTGGCACCGGGTGCGGCACCGTGCCGGGCCCGAGGCCGATCCATTCGGCCGACCAGTGCGCGCCATCGCCTTTCGCGACTTCGAAGAAGGCCGGTGCGCTCCACGGGCTGAGGCTCTCTGCTGAGTCCCAGACGCGCACCTCCCAGCAGTAGCGTGCCGCGGCGACGAGCGGTGATCCGCCGTAGGCCACATCCACCGACTCTGCTGAGTCGACCCGCCCGCTGTCCCACAACGTCGCATCTGCCGCCGGAACGGTACCGGTCCGTCTCACCACCAGCTGGTACGCACGCTGGCGGGCACTGGAATCTTCTCCTTCGAGCTGCCAGCTAAAGCGCACCCGGTCGGGCTCAACGCCGAGCGGCGAGACGCGGTAGCCGCAGCGCAGCGCCGTCGGCATCACTACGTTCCGGGTCACAGCTTGAGCGCTCCTTCAGTCAGTCCCGAAATGAAGTACTTCATGGTGAAGCCAACGAGCAGGAACATCGGCGCCGTGACAATGATGTAGGCGGCAAACACGGCACCACCTTGGCTGAGGTTCACGCCAAAGCTGTTCACGAAGCTGATCATCCCGGCCGAGATCGTCAGTCGATGGGGATCTTGGATCACGATCGTGGGCCAGAGATAGTCCCCCCAGACGTTGATCGTGACCAAGATTGCGCCGGTGAGCAGAATCGGGCGCGTGAGCGGCGCCACGATCCGCATAATCACCTGTCGCTCATTGCAGCCGTCTACACGTGCGCTTTGCAACAGCTCATCTGGGAGCTGATCGAAAAACCCGCGGAACAGCAACACCAACAACGGCTGCGCGGATGCCGAATAGGGAAGGATGAGCGCCCACCATGTGTTGAAAAGGTGCAATCGTTGGACCGTTAAGAACAGCGGGATCAGCGTCAGTGTCCAGGGAATGAACAACAGCCCGATATAGGCCATGAAGAGAATCGACTTGCCGCGGAATCGGAGCTGAGAGAACGCATACGCGCCCAGTGTCGCAGCCAGCACGCCGATAATGACCGAGAGAGTGGCCACGATCACGGTATTGAGCAACGACTGGTCGATCCCCGACCACGCGACGGCGTAGTTGTGCAGATCGAATTGGTTGAACAGCGCGAACACCCCGTTGGTGAAGATGTTGCCGCCCGATTTCAGGGAGTTCGAGACGACAAACACCAGCGGGAAATACGTCATGAGGACGATCAGGGCGCCCGCCACGACGGTGATCGAGCCGTAGACGGCGCGGCGGCGCCGGGGCGTCGCCCACCGGCCGGACGACTCCGGCCGGTGGGCGCCACGTTGGGCACCGATGACGGTCCCGTTCATCCCGCCACGCCCCTTGTGCTCAGTACTTGTTGAGGTTCACGTGGTTTTGCGACGCCCACGACGCTGCAGACGACGTCAGCAGCGACTGCCATTGGGACGCAAAGCCTGAGTAGGACAACGAACCGTCAAGGTACTCTTGGACGAGGCGAAGCCCGGAGTTCGTTGGCGCAGTGCCCAGCACGTCGTCGAGGACGACGTCCACGACGATCGGGACCTTTCCGCTCGGCAGAAGGCTCTTCAGCCCCGGCAGGTTGAGCACCGGCGCGCCCTTCTCAACGGGGATCTCACCGCCCTTTTGGCTCTGGTTGATCCAGTAACCAAGGTTCGCCGGCTTGAACAGCCACGCAAGGAAGTTCATGACGACCGCAGTCTTCGCGCGCGTCATCGAGCTGTCGGCCTTCTGCGAGGTGACTCCCCACTGTCCGTTCCCGTTCGGACCACCGATCACGCCGCGAGTCACCGTGTTCAGCGCGAAGCGCGTCGTTGCCGAAGTGATCGTGGGCTCGGGGAACACGCCGTACTTTCCGGAGAATCCGATCGAGTTCAGATTCGGGATGTACCAGCTCCCGCCCCAGACGATGGCGACCTTTCCCTGGGAGAGCAGCGCCTGGGAATCAAGCGGTGGCGTCGTCGACGTCTGGCTGGTGCACGCGTCGTAGCTCGATGCGCCCGAGTAGTTGTACTTGGCGAGCTGTCCGAGCAGCCTCCACACTTCCGCGTAGCGGGGGTTGTGCATGCTGATGATGCCCTTTTTGATCCCGACGGCGACGTCGAGACCGGTGGTCACCTGCGCGTGATTGACGTCGAACTTGCTGACCTGGTTCGCGAGCAGCGACGACGTCGCCAGGCGCTCGAACCATGACGGGTTGCACAAGCCCCCGTCGGCAAATGCGAGTGGCTGCAGGTGGGCAGCCTTGAGCTTGGCAAGGTCCGCCATGAACTGCGCCCAGGTGGCCGGTGCCGCGGAGATCTTTGCCTTCGCGAACATTGCCTTGTTGTAGAACATCCCGGTCTCGACAGCAGATCCCAAGATGACGTCGATGTTTCCATTGGGCGAGGTCATGTACGGAACGACGGAGGAAGGAAACAGCGAGAGCCAGTGCTTGTTCCCCGGCACATAAGGGTTCGGCTTCTCGAGATAGGGCCTGATGTTCTGGAGCAAGCCCGCAGGAACCGATCCCGAGGTCACGGGCCCGTACTGCTCCCACACGAGGTCGGGTGCGACCCCACCCGCCGCCTGGCTCTCAACCGTCGCGTTCGCCTGGGTGATGCTCGCGACGTTTTCCGGCAGCCATTCGATGGTGACGTTCGGGTGCGCCTTCTCGTATTCCTTGGTGACCTTCGCGAGCCCCGCGTTGTCCGAGGCGGTGATCGGTCCCGTCGATGGCGGGAGCACCGCCTTGATAACCGTCTTCGCGGTTGCGCTCGCCGCGCCGCTGCCGCCAATGGCAACGGCTGGCGCCGCGAGCCCAGCGGCGGCGACCAAGGCGAGCAACGCTCGCCGTTCACGATGATGCATTTGTCTTTCCCCCTTCAGGTGATGTCAACAACACTTAGGCGCGCGCTCGACTCGAGCGCTCAGCGGGTGCGGGGCCTCAAGGCGCGCATGACGACGATCGTGAAGATGAGCATGGCGAGGAACAACAGCGTGCCGATCGCCATGCCGTAGCCGTACTGGTCGTTCTGGAACGCTGCTTGGTACATGTCCAGACCCGGCACGAGCGTGGCGGTGCCCGGCCCACCGTTGGTGAGCAAGAGGATGGGGATGAAGTTCTGCACCGCGAAAATTCCCGACAGCACCACGACAATTCGGAACTGGGGCATGAGGAGCGGCACGTCGACGCGAAAGGTGCGCTGCCAGATACTCGTGCCGTCGACCCTGGCTGCGTCGGTGATGTCGCGGGGAAGGTTTTGCAGACCCCCGAGGAACACCAAAAAGCCCAAGTTGGAGATCCACGGGAAACCGATCAGCAAGATGCTCAGCAGCGCCGTGTGGGGATCGCTTAGCCATGCAGGATGCGGTAGCCCCAGCCCTTTCGCGATCCTGTCGATCAGACCACTGCCGGGCTGGAGGAGATAGTCCCAGACCTCGATCAACACGAGCGGCGGGAAGACGATCGGCAGCACGAGCACGTACTTCACGACCTGACCGACCCGCTTTGGCAGATGCGTCACGATCTCCGCCGCGGTGAACTGGGAGACCAGAGTGATCGCAATGCTTCCGACGACGAGGATCGCGACATGGGTGACTTCGGCGCTGAAGGTCGGCGACTGGATGTACTGCCGAAACTGCGACAGCCCGACATAGCTCGGCGGGCTGAAGCCATTCCAGGCGTAGAAGCCGCCGATCAGACTGCGGACCGCGGGGTAGTAGCTGAACACGCCGATGAGCAGCAGGCTCGGCAGGAGCAATACACCCATGATCGGGCGGTAACGCGTCCGCCGCCGTCGACGCGGGCGTGCGCCGGCCGCAGCGGCGACCGTCCCGCCAGGTGCGATGCCCGCGAGCGCGGGCGAGGTTGCCAATGCCGCTCCTCGCGGCGGATTGCGGTCGGCGATCATGTCATGTCCCTCCCCCCGGCACCTCATCAGATCGCATGATCTTGTCGCCGCGTGCATACGCGCAACACGGCGGTCATGATCTTCCATGCAGAACGGCATCATGACTAGGACGGAAGTCGCCAGTCCTAGCATGATTTTGACAAGGTGAGCGGATCGCGGTGATCTTGAGGAGCGCGAGTTGTCGTTGCAACGCTCAAGGCGAGGAGCAGAGATGGCCGACGTGAGCAGTCGCGAGGCAACCCAGGTGAGCCAGTCGGTCCACCTGTACTCAGAGCGCGCGGTGCTCCACCAACGAGACGTGGTCGCCTCCAGCGAGCTCTGGCATCACGACACGCCCCAGCGCGCCCATGCGCACGAGTTCATGGAGATTGTCTCGGTGCGGACCGGAACCGCGCTGCACCGCATGCGCACCGGTGTCGCGCCGATCGCAACCGGCTCGGTGCTGATGATTCGCCCTGGTCAATGGCACGCCTATGACGATCCCTGCGACTTCAGCATCTGGAACCTCTACATTCCCTACAAGACACTGGACAAAGAGCTCACCGCGCTTCGCAGCCATCCGGTGGTTGCAGCGCTGATGTCCGCAAGAGCCGCCCACGGCGGGCTCGCACCCCGCGAAGCAACCCAGCGCGGGCCGGCGTCTGCTTTCGACGTGGCGCCTCCGACGGTCGACCTGGCGCGCCTCGAGCCGTTGCTTGCGCAGCTTTCCCGGCCGCCCGAGCGGCCTGATCGGAGCCTCACGCGACTCGGTCAGCTGCTGATGGTGCTCGACGAGCTCGCTCCCGCGTTTCGCGCGGGGCCAACGGGTTCTTCGAACACGCCAACTCACCCCGCAGTCATCGCGGCGACCGAACTGCTCGACAACGCCCCGAATCGCGCGTGGACGCTGCGCGAGCTCGCGGACGAAGTCCATGTCTCGACGTCCTATCTCTGCCGTCTGTTCACCCGCGAGCTCGGCATCAGCCCGCTGCACTATGTCGAGCGTCATCGCCTCGAGCACACGGCGCAGCTCCTGCTCGAAGGTGACCTCTCCGTCGGCGAGATCAGTGTCACGACAGGATGGAGCGACAGCAACTACATGTCCCGTCGATTCCGATCGACCTTCGGGATGTCGCCCACCCGCTATCGCCAGGTGTTCCAGAGCCGTCGCCGTTGGGCGGCGGGCGCGCTTCCACTCGGCGGATCGCACGGTTCCTGAGCGGCGTCGCCGAGCCTTCCCAAGGGCCGTACCGCTGAGCCGGGCACGGTGGGCACGGTGCACAATCGGCGCGAATCCCGCGACACGCTCCCGAGCGCCGCCGTGACTTCCGTGCCCGTCATGGCCAGCCTCGCCCAAGGGACGTTCGAGATCGAGCTTGTCCAATCCGCGCCCAAGCGCGACGGCGTGGCAGCTCGCTTTGAACTGCGCGAGCACTTCCGCGGCGATCTCGATGCCTCCGGCACTGCCGGGCTGCGGTCGGGTCGCAACGCCCCAACAGCGGCTCAGCGGGCTACGTCGCGATCGAGGCGGGACGCGCAACCATTGGGCCGGAGCGGTGGCTTTTAGCTCGCCGCGGTGCAGGCTGGTTCGCACGCGCGCGACGACCGCTCATCCCCGGCTGTGGGATAGGCGAGCTCGCTGGACTCACCGGCACGCTCACGCTCCGCATCGAAGCTGGTGGGACCCACCGCTTCGCGCGCTCCTCAGTTGCGCGCGAGCGCGCCTCATCCCGACTGCGCGGCACCAGAAAACCCGCGAGGGCTCAACCAGATCCGTACCTGCCAGCCCCGCGATCGTGCTCGTCTGGATCGGGGCCGGCGAAGATAAGCCGCCCGATCCTTGGATCAGGCGAGTCCGCAGCCAGACACGTGCACACCTTCGCCGAAGGCGCCGCACTCTGGGCAGATGAGATGCACCCAGCAAGCCGCGTCGCCGCCTTCGTCCGCCCCTTCGAGGTCGACCGAAGCGATTGCCGGTGCACGCTCCACCCGCAGGAGCTCCAGGCTGAAGCGCACCGCTCCGACCGGGGCGATGTCGTGGTCGAGCTCCGGCGGGATCGCCCGGCACGCACCAGGACCAAGGCGCGTGGTGAACGTGACGGACCCATGGGTGCTGAGCTCGAGCTCTCCTTCATCGACGACCAGTCGGCCCCAGGTCCCCGCACCGAGGCGATGCTGGTGGCGCAGGCCAGCTGGCATCGTCTGGTCATCAAAGCGCTCCAGCGCGCCGGCCGGGACGACGGCATCGGGGAGCTCCGCGCGATCGCACAACGGGCACTCCAAGGCGGCGCCAACGCGGTCTTGTCGCGTGGCGTCGTTGAGAACCCACGCGCGCAGTTGGAACGGCGGTCGGTGCCGGACGTGCTGGTTGTGCCCGCAGGACAGTTCGGCGACATAGTCGCCCATCTCGTCCTCGTGGAATCCGGTGATGACCCGCTCCATCGCTGGCCCCTCCTCGGTCTCCGCGTCCCGGCCGCTCTCATCATCACGCGAAGCACGCCTGTCGTCCACGCCGCGCGACGTCAGGAGCGCCGCGCAGCGCGCCGTCGATCAGCGCCTCGGGTCGACGTGGATCTTCGGTCCTCGGTCCGGTGCGGGGCGTCGCCCGGCGAGCACCGCTTCCGCCTCGGCCAGACCGACGGTCGCCGAGACGAGCAGTGAGGGGTCCACCAAGGCGTCACGGTAGGCGGAGACGGTCGCAGCGAGCGCCGGGGAGCCGCTCAGGATCCCGACCGCGGTGAGGTCGGCGAGGACGAGCGCTCTTGAGTCGATGAGGCTCGGCTCGGCCGAGAGGCCGATGAAGACCACCCGCCCGCCTGGCTGCACCAGCTCGACCGCACGAGACGGCGTCGACGCGGCGTTCGTCGCGTCGATCGCCGCGTCGAAGACACCCGTGCCAAGGCCTGCCGTGGCGCGCGCGACGCCAAAGCCGAGCGATTTCGCGAACTCGAGGGACGCGTCGTTGATCCCGACCACGACCACGCTCGCGCCCCGGGCACGCGCCAGCATGGCGCAGAGCAACCCGATCGTCCCCGGGCCGATCACCACCAAGCGGCTGCCGGCCCCGACACCGGACGCGTCCACAGCCCGCCACGAATTCGCGCCAGGCTCGACCAGCGCTCCTTTGGTCGCGTCCACCTCGTCAGGAAGCTCCTGCAGCGACCAGACCGGCACCGCCAACTGCTCGGCGAGCGCCCCAGGACGCCCACGGCGAACCCCGACCTCCGCGCGATCGGCACAGACGTGCTGCTTTCCAGCACGACAGCGGGAACATTGCTGACAACCAAGCATCGTGTCACCGGTGACTCGCCGCCCCGCCCAGACAGGCTCGACTCGCGCGCCGAGCGCGACGATTCGCCCGGCCCACTCATGACCGAGGCGCATCGGATAGGTCGCATCGCCCGTGCGCAGGTAGGCCATGTCGCCGGTGTAGAACTCGGCATCGGTGCCGCACAGTCCCACGCGCTCGACCGCGACGACCACCTCGTCGGGAGCCGGCAGCGGCGCGGGGACGTCGATCACTCCGGCTCGGCCGGGACCAAAGACCACGAACGCCCTCACGAGACTGGCTTTTGGCTCAATAGGTGGCTCTCCCACCGCTGATGTCGTAGACGGCGCCGGTTGAGAAACTCACGAGATCCGAGCACAGCCAGGCGACGAGCTCGGCCACCTCTTCAGGACGACCGATGCGCCGCATGGGGATGAGGCTCGTGATGTGCGCAAGGGCCGCTGGATCCGTGGCGGCGTTGATCGGCGTGGCGATCACGGCGGGGGCGATCACGTTGACGAGCACGCCGCTCGTCGCGAGCTCTTTGCCCACCGACTTGGTGAGCGCGATCACGGCCGCCTTGGAGGCCGAGTAGGGCGACAGGTTCGGATTGCCGTCCTTGCCGGCCATGCTGGCGATGTTGACCACCCGCCCCCAGCCCCGTTCGCACATCTGGGGCAGCACGGCGCGCATCGCGTTCAGCGTTCCCAAGACGTTGACCTCGAACACCTCGCGCCACTGCTCATTGGTCGTCTCGATGAGCGGTCGGCCGGGGCCAACGATGCCTGCGGAGTTGACGAGCACGTCGATCGGCCCGATCCCTTCGAGTGCCACGTTCATCGCCGCCTCGTCGCGCACGTCCACGACGATGTCGGCCGACGGAGCGAGATCGAGGGTGTAGACGTGCAGGCCGTTGGAGCGCAAGCGGGCGGCGCTCGCCGCGCCGAGCCCGCTCGCTCCCCCCGTGACGAGCGCCGTGCGCGTCACGGCGCCTCCACGACGCGCTGTCGCTGCGATCCGAGCCCTTCGACGCCGAGCTCCATGACGTCACCGGGCTGAAGCCAGATCGGGGGCTTGTAGCCCATGCCGACGCCGGGAGGCGTTCCGGTGTTGATCAGGTCGCCCGGCTCCAGCACGAGGAACTGGCTGATGTAGTGAACGATCGTGAAGGGATCGAAGATCATCGTCTTGGTCGAGCCCGCCTGACGGCGCGTGCCGTTCACGTCGAGCCACATCGCGAGGCCCGACACGTCGGGAACCTCATCGGTCGTGACCAGCCACGGCCCAGCGGGATTGAAGGTCTCAGCCGATTTGCCCTTCATCCACTGGCCGCCGCGCTCCGCCTGGAAGGCGCGCTCGCTCACGTCGTTGACGACGACATAGCCCGCGATGGACGCGGCCGCCTCCTCGCGCGACTCGAGGTAGCGGCAACGCGTGCCGATCACGAGGCCAAGTTCGACCTCCCAGTCGAGCTTGGTCGAGCCCCGCGGTCGGTGCACGTCGTCATAGGGCCCAATCAGCGAGTTCGGCGACTTCGTAAACAGGATTGGCTCATCGGGAACCGCCTGGCCAGTCTCCGCGGCGTGGTCGCGGTAGTTCAGGCCGACGCAGATGATCTGGTGCGGCCGGGGAATCGGAGCGCCAACGCGGACGTCGCCGAACTCAACGATCTGTCCCGCCGCCTTGCGCTCCGCCGCCACGGCGAGGACCTCTTCGCGGCGGGCGAAAAAGGACGCGTCGAAGTCGTCGATGACGTCGCGCAGATCGACATAGGACCGGTCATCCACGCGCACCGCAGGCCGCTCGGCCCCCGGCGCGCCAAGGCGCATCAGCTGCATGATCGCTTTCCTTTCTGTGCCGGCCCATTACCGGGCCGCGCTCGGACGGGTGCACCGGGCGCGCGCCCGCCCGCCTTGGTCATCGCCGCGCCCCTTTGGCGCGCTGGGTGCTGCGGCGCCGCCCCCACCCGTGCCGCTCGATCGTCTCTTCGATTTCTGGCGCTGCCTCGATCAAGGTGGGCAAGGCGGTGCGATAGGCGATGCCGCTCACGCTCACCGCACCCGAGGGCATCGCGCCCTCTTGCATCCAAACCGGAAAGGCGATGCAGTTGACCCCCGCCTCGCTCTCTTGGTCGTCGGTGCCAAAGCCGCGGCGGCGGGTGATTTCGAGCTCGCGGGCGAGCCCGGCCACAGAGACGACGCTGTTCGGGGTGCGCCGCTCAAGCGGGCGATCTCCGATCCATTCTTGCAGCCTCGAGCGAGTCTCAAGGCCGAAGGCCAAGAGGCACTTGCCGATGCCGGTGAGATGCGCTGGATTGCGGCCGCCGACGCTCGAGCTCAGCCGCACCGCGCCAACAGCCGGATCGACCTTGGCGAGGTAGACGATCGAACGCCCCTCGAGCACCCCGAGGTGCGTCGTCTCACCGAATCGCGCGGCGAGGTCCTCGAGGAGCGGCTGAACCGCAATGTGCTCGGGTCGCCGCGCGTGGTAATCGAAGGCGATGCGCAGGAGTTCCACACCGACGCGATAGCGGCCGCCGGTGTCCTGTTCGGCAAGGCCGGCTCGTCGCAGCGCTCCGAGCGCCCGGTGCACCGTTGATTTCGGACTCTCTACCGCCCGGGCCAGCTCTTCGACCCCGACCCCGTCGGGGTACTCGCCGAGGTGCTTGAGCACTTTGAGGACGCGGTCGGCACCGACGACGCGCTCGTCGCCCCCCTGGTCGGCAGCGGCGGCATCCATGCGTTCCAAATAGTAGACCGCGGTTCTAACAGGTGCAGGATCGGCGCCCACGACATCCCCGCCCCGCATGCAGTGGGGCACCCCACCCGAGCGATGCGCGCGCCGATGCGACCCGAGGAGCAGGCCGCATCGGAGGGGCGCGATGGGAGCAGCGGGCGCTATGCGGCCGTGCGGTCGGCCAACGTCTCGACAACACCCCTGTCCCGCCCGAACAGGTACCAGTGCACGTGGTGGTGCTGGCGGAATCCGAGGAGCAGGCCGTCGATGCCGATCCAGCCCGACGTGCGCCAGGTGGCCAGCAACAAGATGGCGAACAGCGCATAGACGGGGTTTACGCCGGCGGTACCTGAGAGCATGTAGGTGACGTTCAACAACAGCGCTCCTCCGGCCGCGACGGGCGTCAGGAAGCCGAGGGCCAGCGCGATGCCCGCCGCCAGCTCGCTGAAGGAAACCAGCACGCCGATCCATCCAGCATTGGGGACGACAAAGCTGTGCAAGAAGCTCGCCCACCAGCTGTAGCTCGCCGCGCCGTGCGCCGCGAAGCCAGCGACACCCGCTCCGCCATTGTGCATGAACCCCGGGTTCTCAGCTCCCCACACCTTGGACACGCCGGCCTGGATCCACATGATCCCGAGCCAGACCCGCGCCGCGGTCCAGACGACCGCCGCCGATTGCGAGGTGGCGAGCCACTGCAGCACCTTGGGAGTCCGCCGCTCGGCGGGTTCGCCAATCAATGCCGTCACGTACCTCATGCGCCTCAACCTTCTTCCTGGTCCGGCTCCCCCAGACCAGGCCCCACGCTTCATCGCGCGCGGGATCGCGGCGATGGGCGAACGTCCCCGGGTTTCGTGCACTGGTCGCCACGACGTGGGACCTCTGGCGCGAGCCGGGGGGACCTTGGTCGCCGCCGCGCCGCACGCGAGGCCGGTGCGAAAGGTCCCTTCGGTGATCGAAATAAGCGTCCCCACCAGGAAGCTTCCCGCCAGCAAAGCCGTGCGACGGAGCGTCGTCCCCTCGGGACGGATGCGTCAGGGCGTCGCGGTGCGGAGTCCGCCGAGCGCCGGCAACCCGTCAAGGGTCTCGGCATTCTTCGCCTGCTGGTACGCGACCACGCCGGAGCGTCCCTTGCGTTCGGCCCACTCATCCATGGTGGAGCGGTGCCCGTCAAAGGTCATGAGCGGGACGCCGTAGCCACACGAGTCGGAGATCCGGGAGACCTCGATCAAGACGATCGCGCGTCGTCCAATCCCGTCGGCACCAGCGAAGTTGCCCGATACCTCTGAGAACTCCCCGCCTCCAGGGACGAGCACCCTGCCCTTGCCATGGAGGCGGACGATCCGCGGCGGTCCGCTAAAGGCGCAGAACATCAAGACGATCCGACCATTTTCCCGCAGGTGTCCGATCGTCTGCGCGCCGCTCCCGGTCTGGTCGAGAGAACCGACACGTGACGGGCCGCGCACCGCCAGCTCCTGGCGATTGCCCTTTGGCGAGCAGTTCACCAGCCCTTCGGTCGACTGCGGTGCGGTCGCGACGAAGAACACCGGCTGGGCCACGATCCAGCGTGCCAGGCGCTCATCGATCTGTTCATAGACCCGGCCCGTCGAGCAAGTATCGCAGCTCCCTGCCCCAAGCGCCGTGACGCGGCGCTGGGGCAGGGAGGAGCTCACCAAGACGCGCTCGGCGTCCGAACCACCGGCTCAGTGGGCGAAACGCACCTTGGGCATGATCTTTGCGAGCCAGCGCGGCTGATGCCATGCGGCGTGATGCGCGAGACGCAACAGCACGGGCAAGAGCACAAGCCTCACCACCAAGGCATCGAGCGCCACCGCCACGGCGAGGATGACGCCCATCTCCTTCGGGGCGAGCGGCCCGGAGAGCGCGAACGTCAAGAACACGGCGATCATCACCGCTGCCGCCGAGACGACGACTCGCCCCGAGGTACGGATCGATCCGACCATCGAGTGTTCGGGATCCGCGTGGGTCTCATAGCGCTCCTTGGCCGCAGAGAGCAAGAAGAGCGTGTAGTCCATCGCCACACCAAAGACCATCGCCCCGAAGAACAATGGCGCCCAGGCGTCCACAAAGCCCTGCGGGGTGAAGTGGAGCAGTCCAGACAGATCGCCGTTCTGGAAGATGAGCCGTGCCACCCCGAACGCACCCGCCACCGAGAGCCCGGTGATCACGACGCCCGCAAAGGCGACGAGCGGTGCGCCGAGAGCGATCAGCAACAGCAAGAAGCCCAGCCCCGCCAACATGGCGAACACGATTGGCGTCTTGGCAGCAAGTGCGTTCTGCAGGTCGTAGTTCTCGGCCGCCGCCCCGCCGACGAGCGAGCCGGCTGGGAGCTCGTTGCGAATACGAGCGATGGTCGCCCCCGTCTCGGTGGTCGATGGGCCCGTCGTCGGGACGACCTGGTCAAGCGTGCGCCCCGCAGCGCTCGGTCCGGGAAGGACGGCCGCCACGCCCGGCGTCCCCTTGAGCTCGTGCAGCGCCGCGGCCGAGCGGGACTCGGGTACGAGCACCTGGAGCGTTCCGGGGAACCCGGGGCCGAACGCCGCGCTCACCTGCTGATAGCCCACTCTCGCATTCGCCGATGCGGGGATGATCGTGATCGAGGGCATCGAGGTCCTGAGGCCGAACACGGGAACCGCCGCCAGCACGAGCACGGCGAGCCCAGCGGCCGCCGCGGGCCAGGGGTGGCTCCAGACCCAGCGCCCCCAGCGGTGCAGCTGCGCTTCTAGGCGATGCCCGTGCGGGCGCAACGGTGCGTTCTTGCGGAGGCGAACCCGCCCGGCGTTGATCCGGTTGCCGAGGCGCCCCAGCACCGCCGGCAGCAGCGTCAAGGTCGCGGCGAGCACTGCGATCACCGACAGCATGATGCCGAGTGCCATCGAGCGGAATGCGGGGCTCGGGACAACGAGAATCGACGCCAGCGACGCCAGCACGGTGAGCGCCGAGAAGGCGACCGCCTTACCGGCAGTCGCAAGGGTCTCGGCGACTGCGGCCACCACTCCGGCGCGTTCTCCGTCCTTGCCCCCGCGGCGCTCGAGCGCCGAACGAAAGCGCTGAACGAGGAAGAGCGCGTAGTCGATGCCGAGCGCGAGGGAGAACATCAACGCAAAGTTGAGCGCCCAGATCGAGACCGGAGTGAGGTGATTCACCAGCACGAGTGCACCGGCCGCGACGAGCAGCCCTGCCATGGTCAACATCAGCGGCAAGCCCGCGGCGATGACGCTCCCGAACGCGATGACCAAGATCCCGAGCGTCACCGGCCACGAGAGCATCTCCGAGCGCATCATGGCGGAATGGTTGGCGCTGTTGAAGTCAGCCCACAGCGCGCTGTCGCCGGTGAGCGTCACGGTGATGTGGCCGTCGCCGAGCCGAGAAATCGGGGTCGCGAGCTTTCCTGCAGCCGTCACCATCTCATTGGTCCCTGCTGCCGCACCTGCCATCACGACCGCTGTCCGACCGTTGCGAGAGATCGACGCGCCAGGACGTGGCGGCACCACGGTTGAGACGTCACGATTGGACTTCAGCAGCCTGGTGACTTCTGCGATCGCCCGCTTGGCGGCGGGGTCCGCTGCGATCGGCCGGGCACGATCGACCACGACCACCTCGAGGGCGCTCGAACCAAGGCCGGAGAAATGTTGGCGAATGACCTGGCGCGCCTGGACCGACTGGCTGGTCGAGTCCTGCCAGCCAGCTCCCGCGAGGACAGACTCCACCTTGGGCGCGAACACGCCGAACACCCCCACGATGACGAGCCAGGCAAGCAAGACGGCTCGCAGGTGCGAGGCGCTCCAAGCGCCGAGTCGCGCGAACGCTCCGCGCGGATGATCGTCGGACGGCTCGATGCGCTCGAGCACGGGCGGCGGTTGGGTTAGCACGGTGTCCTTTCCTTATCCGTGAGTGGCTCGCCCCGCGAGCCGGCGCGGCCGTTCAACTCGGTGCAGGCAGCCCAAGAGCAACAAAACGCGCTGTGCGCGCCACTGCCCCCTTGCTCGCCCTCGCGCCCGGAGCCCCGCCCCATGCCACACTCGACCAGCTCACGCGCAGGGACGCGCGAGCCCAACGAGAGTGGTCACGGACGACCTCTGGGTCGCAACGACTATACCCCCCACCGTATGTAGCCATGCAAGTCGCTGCGTCCGGCTTCGACACGAGACCGCCCGGTGCCCTCAAGAAGCTTCGGGGTCGCCACCGGCGCAGTCAGGCATCGAAGCGATCGGTCTGTCCGGAGTCGACACCCCAGGGGGTAGTGTCGTGATGTGGTCCGCCCGCCTCACTGTGCACGACGAGCGCGGCGACCGCTTCAGCGCTTCCTACGCATCACCATGCGTCCTTTTCCCGAGGAGCAGCCATGAACTACACCACGTCGATCAAACTGCCGCTTTCCTTCGAGGAAGCCGTGCCGCTGGTGAAAGAAGCCTTCAAGGCACAGGGATTCGGTGCACTCACCGAGATCGACGTCCAGGCGACGCTTGCGGAGAAGATCGATGCGGAGATGGAGGCCTACCTCATCATTGGCGCGTGCAATCCGCGCCTCGCGCACCGCGCGCTCGATGCAGAGCGCGAGATCGGCGCGTTGCTGCCGTGCAATGTCGTGGTCCGAGCCTCGGGCGCCGGGGTCATCGTCGATGCCCTCGACCCGTCGATCATGTCGACCCTCACAGGCAATGCAGCACTCGGCCCCATCGCCGAAGAGGCGAGCCGGCTCATCGGCGCCGCACTGAACCAGCTCGCCGCCGAGCACCCTGGCGCCTGATCGGTCGTCGGCCCGGCGAGGAGCGAGGGCGATGGCCGAACCATCTCGCGCACTGATCCCGGCGAGGCCGAAATAGCCATCTTGGCGATCACTCGCGCCGCCCAGGACTCAGGGCCGGTGAACTGGTTGGTAGGGTCGGCAGCGACGCGGCCCCCGCTCGCCGCGCAGGAGCTCGAGGCGAGGCGGCAGTGATGGCAGCTCGGCACGTGGCGCACTTCGGAGGCGCCGCCAGCCAACCCGGCACCGGCGGGGACGATGGTCGGCCAAGCTCGGGCGCATGGCAGCAACGAGTGCTCGCGGTGCTGTCGTCTCGTGGCCGCGTCGGCGAGGACCTCGCCGTCGCCTACGACAAGGATCCCGCGCTCACCCCGGCGACTGCGCTGCAAGCACTTCTCTACCAGGGGCTTTGGGCGCTGTGGGCGCACCGCCTCGCCCACCGCTGGTGGCAGGCTGGCGCACGTTTTCCCGCGCGGTTGGTCTCCCAGCTGGCCCGTGCGCTCACCGGCATCGAGATCCACCCCGGGGCCACGCTCGGACGCCGCGTCTTCATCGATCACGGCGCCGGCGTCGTCATCGGCGAGACCGCCGTAATCGGCGACGACGTGATGCTCTACCACGGTGTCACCCTCGGCGGGCACGGATGGTGGGCGGACGCCAAGGGAGAGCGGAGGCACCCGATCATCGGTGACCGAGTGACGATCGGCGTCGGTGCGTCCGTGCTGGGAGCGGTGCATGTCGGTGAGGGTTGCCGGATCGGTCCCCATGCGCTCGTCGTCGACGACGTGCCGGCCGACTCGGTGGTCGTCGCCGAACGCGGTCGGTGCATCATCACCACCGGAGTGCGCCAGAGCCATCCTCGCCGGGGCGAGCTGCTTGCGCCAGAGTGGCTCGGCGCAAAGAGCCGGCGCGCCGGCGAAGGTGACGAGCAAGGCGACGACGACCACACCCACTGAGCCAGCGGCTCGGACCCGAGAGGCGGAGACATGGCAGTCCACGACGATGTGACGTCCCTCATCGGCGACACTCCCCACGTGCGCCTGGCGCGCTTTGGTGCCAATCTGGCGGGCCAGATCGTCGCCAAGCTCGAGAGCGCCAATCCCGGTGGCAGCGTGAAGGACCGGATCGCGCTGGCGATGATCGAGGCCGCCGAGGCGGACGGTCTGCTCGGTGCCGGAGCCGGCATCGTGGAGCCAACCAGCGGCAACACCGGGATCGGGCTCGCGATGGTGGGCGCAGCACGTGGCTATCGGGTCGTGCTCACGATGCCCGAGTCGATGAGCGTCGAGCGGCGCGCCATCCTCGCGGCGCTCGGCGCCGAGCTCGTCCTGACCCCGGCCGGCGAAGGGATGCGCGGCGCGATCGAGCGCGCCCGGACGCTCGCCGAAACACAGGGGTGGTTCATGCCCCAGCAATTCCAGAACGCGGCGAACCCAGAGGTTCACCGGCGCCAGACCGCGCAGGAGATCCTGCGCGACCTCGGGGGCGAGATCGGCGCCTTCGTGGCTGGCGTGGGCACCGGTGGGACGATCACGGGCGTCGGTCAGGTGCTGAGAGAGCACGACCCCAACATCCGCATCGTGGCCGTCGAGCCGACCGAGTCACCCGTGCTGAGCGGTGGCAGCCCGGGCCCCCACAAGATCCAGGGGATCGGAGCGGGCTTCGTCCCCGCCGTGCTCGATACGGCGGTCTATGACGAGGTGATCGCCGTCTCGAGCGACGAGGCAATGGCGGCGGCGCGAGCGCTCGGGCGAACAGAGGGGATCCTCGCCGGCATCTCCGGCGGCGCCGCGTTGCACGCCGCCTCACTCGTCGCCGGGCGGCCGGAGCTCGCTGGTTCGACCGTCGTGGTGATCTTGCCCGACACCGGCGAGCGCTATCTCAGCACCCCGCTCTTTTCCCCCGAGCCCAGCTAGCACGAGGCTCACCCCCATCACGGCCTTGGGGAGGCTCGCCCCGATCTTCAACCGCCCGGGCCGCGCCGCCACGGCCGGCGCGCGGAGAAGCGCGATGACGTCCATCGCGCTCGGCTCCCTTGATGACGACGGTCCGGCAAGTAACCTTCGGCCCTAGTCACTGGCGAAGCGCAACGGCGCGAGTCGAAACGACTGAAACGGACACGGGCAGGCAACAAGGAGCAATGATGTGCGACCACTGCGACTGCCGCGAACTTGCACCAATCGGTGAGCTCTCGACAGAGCACGAGCGCATCGGCAGCCTCGCGGCCCTCCTGCGTCGCGAAGTCGAATCGGGCTCACCTGATCGCGCCGCGGCGCTCAGCGCGCTGCAGGCGGCGCTCGGCCCCCACCTCGCCAAGGAGGAGATCGGGCTGTTCGCCCAGCTCGAGGGCCGGCCGGGATTCGCGTGGTACGTCGAGCAACTGCATGGCGAGCACGCCCGGGCACGCTCGAGCCTGCTCTCGCCCGACGCCGTCCAGATGTCGGCACCTGAGGTGCTGGCGGCCCTCGATGATCTGAGCGAGCACATCCAGACCGAGGAGTACGACCTCTTCCCCGCCAGCCGACTGATCCTCGACGACCTCGCCTGGGCCAAGGTGGCGGCGGCCCACGACACAGCGAACGCGCACGCAACTCGCTGAATCGGACACCGGCCAGACGAGCTCCGGGAAGCCGGAGGGCGCAGGGTGCTTCGACGCCGGGGGGATCCCGTTTCGGGCGACGCCCCGTCTCAGTTTCGTGTTCACGGCGAACCTACGCACCGTTGAACTGGCTTTTCTGGCCGATGACGCTCGCTGGATGCGCGTTAGCGGCGGCTCGGGCGGCCCACCGCCTCGCGCCCGGGCACGGCGGGCAATGGGCCATCGGGCGATACGGAGGCGGCCGTCAGGCTGGAACTCGGGTTCAAGCTCGCGATGCTCGCGGCCACCGAGCTGCCAAGCACGGCAAGCGCCTCGTCCGTGCGGCCGGCCTCGAGCATCCAACGCGCCGCGGCGACCTGTTGAGTGATCGAGTCGCTGACGCTCAGCGCGGCGTGCTGCGCGCTGCAGACCTCCTCGAGCCGCCTGCTGTGCTCGACGAGCGCCTCGCCCGCCTCGGCGCGGTGCGCCAGCAGGTCGGTGAGGTAGCCGACCAGCCCACCGGCGAGTGCCATCGCGAGGAGCGGGCCCAGCCAGCCGGTCACGTCGAGATCACCGTGTTCGTGGACGCCGGCCAGCAGGGCGAAGGCGGTTGCACCGCACGCCGCGAGACCGAGGCCGCCACGGTGGCCGAAGCTGAGCGCGGCGATGACGATCGGCACGACGTACAACACGGCAACCGCCTGGCCAGCCCCATCGACGTACCACCGCAGCACCGTGATCGCGCTAAAGAGCGTCGCGATCAGCACCGTCGTCCGCCTCGGCGTGAGCCAGACCGGCCAACTCGGTACCTGGCTGGCCTTTGTTCGCTGCTCGCCTGAGCTCCATCGCAGACCTGGCATCGCCGCAATCCTCCTTGCGTGCCGGGTGCCCGCCGACCCCCTGTTCGCATGCGAGTATGGGCGAGCCCGGACGGCCATCACCAGGGGCCTTTGTCCCTCTCGCGCGGCCGTTGGGCCCGCTCTGGCCGGTGCCGATCACGACCGCCCGGCAGGGCGGAACGCCGTCGCGGCACACGAGCTGGACCGTGCGAAGTGGCCACCACGTCCACCTTGCAGCACGTCGCACGACTAGCGTTCGCTTCCTGCCCCCTCACGACTCCCCGACGTCGTTCGCCCACCAGCGCCGAACTCGCCGCCTCGCGGCGGGCCTCGTCGCGCTCGTCGGCTTCGACACCCTCGCCTGCGCGCTCTCCGAGCCGCTCTCGGACCGGCTCCGGATCCTCACGGAGATCCTGCCGATCAGCGTGCCGCAGACCGCCGGCGCCCTCGCCGCCCTGACCGGGCTCGGACTGTTGATCCTTGCCCGCGGCGTGCGCCGCGGCCAGCGGCGCGCCTGGGCCGTGTGCATGGCGCTGCTCAGCGCGTCCGTGGTCCTGCACCTGCTGAAAGGGCTCAACCTCGGTGACGGCGCGGTCGCCGCGGCCGTCGCCGGCTATTTGTGGGTGCGCCGAGAGCACTTCCGGGCGTTCGCCGACTTGCCGTCACTGCGCCGAGGCGTCCCGGCGCTCGCCCTGTGCGCGCTCACCACGCTCGGCGCCGGAACGCTTGGCATCGAGCTCAGCTTTATCTTCGACCGCCTACGGGGCCACCGGGCGACCGGCGTCTCTGTCGGCCATGCGTTCCAGGCCACCGCCGGGCGGCTCGTCGGCGTGCGAGCCGTGGCGCTGCCACACCACTTCGCGGCCTTCTTCGACCCGGCAATCTCGGCGGCCTCGACGGCGATTGCGCTCGGCGCCATCGTGCTCGTCTTCCGGCCGGTGGTCGCGCACTTTTACGGCCGCGACGAGGCGCTCGAGCGCGTCGCGCGCGCCCGCGCCATCGTGGCGCGCCACGGCGGTGGGACACTCGACTACTTCGCACTGCGCACCGACAAGCGCTTCTTTTTCCGTGGCGACTCGCTCGTCGCCTACGCCGTCTATGGGACCTTTTGTCTCGTGTCCCCGGACCCGATCGGCCCGGCCGAGGAGCGTGGCACGATCTGGCAGGACTTCCGCGCCTTCGTCGACAACCAGGGCTGGGCGCTCGGCGTGCTGGCGGGAGGCGACACGTGGCGCGACCTCTACCGCTCGGGGGGGATGCGGGAGTTCTACATCGGCGACGAAGCCGTCGTCGAGCTCGCCACCTTCAGCCTCGAGGGCGGCAGGATGAAGAGCGTCCGCCAGGCCGTCGGCCGGGTGGCGCGCCATGGCTACACGGTCTCGTTCCACGACCCCGCCAACCTCGAGGACGCCCTGCGGGACCAACTGCTTGAGATCGCGACGAGCAGTCGCCGCGGCAACGGCGAGCGCGGGTTCTCGATGACCCTCGGGCGACTCTTTGACCCCAACGACGAGGGATTACTGCTGGCGATCGTCCACGCACCGCCAGCACCCGGCCAGGCGTTGGGGCGGCCCGTCGCGTTCTGCCACTACGTGCCGGCTCCCCAGATCGGTGGCTACTCGCTCGACGTGATGCGCCGGGCCCGCGGCTCGTACCCGAACGGCCTCATCGACTTTGCCGTCGTCGAGACCATCCGGCACCTCGCCGAGCAGGGCGCGCACGGCCTCGCGCTGAACTTCGCGGTGATGCGCGCGGTGCTCGCCGGCGAGTCGGGCGACGGCCTGTTGCACCGGGCCTGGGCGCGTACGACCCGAAGGCTCGCGAGCACGTCCCAGGCAGAGTCGCTGTGGCGCTTCAACGCCAAGTACCACCCTCGCTGGCTGCCCCGCTATGTCTATTGCGATGCGCCCGGGCACGCGTTTTCGGCCGCGCTCGCCATCGCCCGCGCCGAGTCGCTGTGGGAGCTCCCACTGATCGGCCGCCTCTTGGCGCCACGACCAGGCGCCGGTCGACTGGCTCGACCTGGCCTGGTCACCTCGGCGCCATGGCGTGCGGCGCAGAGATGGCCAAGGAACCTCGGCGCAGCCGGCTCGCGAACGCGCAGATTGCTCCAGGGCAAGGAGAGCTGCGATGCAGCGCTTCGCGTGCCCCGTCGCCGATCTCTCCAGGCACGCCAAGGTCCTGAGCGAGCTTGAGCGCTGGGCGGTGCCCACGAAGAAGACGGCCCGTATTGCGCGTGGTCTTGTTCTTGAGAGGCCCGGAGGTCCTCGCCGTTGAGGTAGCCGAGGGCGTGACCGCGCCGGCCGGCCGTGACGAGCAGCGCCGGGCCGACGCCGGGTGGCGGGTCTCTGGCCGGGCCAATGCATCACCGCTTCAAGCCATGGGGAAGGCGCCGCTCAATCGGGCGCGGGCAGGCGCGCGGTGTCGATCGAGTAGCCGTCGATGGCACGGCTGAGCGCAGTGGCAGGGAAGGTGGCCACCATCATCGCCACGATGATCGACATCGTGGGGTGAGTGAGCTCGACTGCAAGGACGAGCCCTGCCAGTGGCGCCTGGAGGGCCGCGCCGATCATCGCCGCGGCCCCGACGAGCGCGAACGCCCCGGCGCAGTCCCGGCCTCGTGTCGAGGCGCCGGCGCGCCGAGGTGCCGCGCATGGCGCATACCGACCGGGGTAACGTACCCTCACAGTTCGCTACGACGCGAGTCGCACCGGGGGCGCACGATGCCACCTGGATACGGCCGCTCCTGGCGCAGCATCGACCGGCGGAGCGCCGGCACTGAGGGGCAGGTGACGGCATGAGCGATCGAGAACCGACGGCGAGAGCAGAAGTAATCACCATCGATACCCCAGGGCTCGGGGACCGCAGCTATCTCGTGCACGACGGCTCGAGCGCGCTTGTCATTGACCCCCAGCGCGACATCGACCGCGTCCTGCACGTCGCCGAAGGCCTGCAGGTCCACGTGACCCACGTGCTCGAGACCCATCTCCACAACGACTACGTCACCGGTGGGCTGGCGCTCGCTGAGGAGACGGGCGCTCGCTACGTCGTCCCTGCCGGCGACCACGTGGAGTTCGAACGCACCCCGGTCCGTGAGGGTGAGGAGCTCGCGGCTGGCAGCCTGACGCTCGTTGCTCGCCACACGCCCGGCCACACCCCTCATCACATGGCCTACATCATGCGCGCCGGAGCCGATCCGATCGCCGTCTTCACCGGCGGCTCGATGCTCTTCGGCGCAGTCGGCAGAACGGACCTCATCGCGAAGGAGCGCACCGAGGAGCTCACCCGGGCCCAGTTCCGCTCCGTGCGCCGGCTCGCGCACGAGCTACCCGGCCACGTTGCCGTGCATCCCACGCACG
This sequence comes from Actinomycetes bacterium, assembly GCA_021809805.1. GTDB lineage: Bacteria > Actinomycetota > Acidimicrobiia > Acidimicrobiales > Bog-793 > JAKABX01. The sequence goes on along the minus strand of JAJZKA010000013.1, from coordinate 10,645 downwards.
GATTTGGGAGCTTTTGCTCGGCAACGGAGACCTCGGGCGACGCCTCGACGATCGCCGAGGAGCGTGACCGCAACATCGCCCTCGTGATCGACGACGAAGACCGCTTCGTCAACGAACTGCTGGGCGGCCTCGGCGCCTATCCGCGCTACTACGCGCACATGGCTCCCACCAACGCCAAGGGACCGGCGGCGCCCGACCTTTCCTCGCCCGAGGTGATCGATCCCGAGCTGCTGCGCCACCGGCTCGCCACGGGCGAGTGGGTCGTCGACTTGAGAAGCCGCCGTGCCTTTGCGCGCTCGCACCTCTCCGGCACGGTCTCGATCGAGCTCGGGGACTCCTTTGGCGTCTATCTCGGCTGGACGCTCCCCTGGCAAGCACCGATCACCCTTATCGGCGAGAGCATCGAGCAGGTCGGCGAGGCTCGCCGCCAGCTCGTCCGCATCGGATTCGACGCGCTCAACGGTGCAGCGCTCGAGCCGCTCGAGGCGCTCGGTGGAGAGTTGAAGGGGTACCCCGTCGCCAGTTTCGAGGATCTCGCGATCGCGCCCGAGCGCGAGGACCGCGTCGTGCTTGACGTACGGCGCGCGGACGAGTGGAGTACTGGCCATCTCACCGGCGCGCTTCACATCCCCTTCTTCGAGCTCGCCGAGCGGGTCGGCGAGCTCCCTGACCGCGAAATTTGGGTGCACTGCAAGAGTGGATTTCGCGCCTCGATCGCGGCGTCACTACTTGATCGAGCCGGGCGAGCTTGCGTCCTCATCGACGACGATTGGGAGCGCGCTGACCCACTCGGGCTTTCCATCACCACAAGCCACTAAGTCCGGCCGGCGGACACGTATCACGCATCTTGCCATTACTCGACAAGTTGGGAGGGACCTTTGCGGTACGGCTTCGCCATCGATCAGCGGACTTGCATTGGCTGCCACGCCTGCACCGTTGCCTGCAAGACTGAGCATGAGGTCCCGCTCGGACAGTTCCGCACCTGGGTGAAGTACGTCGATAAGGGCACGTGGCCGAACTCGTCGCGTTCGTTCGGGGTGATGCGCTGCAACCACTGCACCAACGCACCGTGCGTCAAGATCTGCCCGACCAAGGCGCTCTATCAGCGCGATGACGGCATCGTCGATTTCGACAAGGAGCGCTGCATCGGCTGCAAGAGCTGCATGCAGGCCTGCCCCTACGACGCGATCTACATCGACGAGGACACCCACACCGCTGCCAAGTGCAACTTCTGCGCACACCGCGTCGACGACGGGCTCCAGCCCGCCTGCGTCGTCGTCTGTCCGACCCGCTCGATCTGGGCCGGCGACCTGGACGATCCCACGAGCGGCATCGCGAAGCTCGTGGCGTCCAACCCGACCGCCATTCGCGCGTCCGAGCAGAACACCAGCCCGAACGTCTTCTACCTCGGTGCCGACCGCACCGTCCTCGACCCACTTGCGGCCCCCGTCGCCGATTCGTACCTGTTCGCGACCCCCGATCCACATCGTTCCGCCGTTGCCGTCGACCTGGCGGGCGACGCGACGACCGGGGCACGCACCACTCACAACACCGCACACCCCCGCCCGTGGGGGTGGAAGGTCACGACCTATCTGTGGACCAAGGGCGTCGGTTCCGGCGCCCTCCTCGTCACCGCCGGTGCCCTGATTGCCGGCGCGCCCGCAGAGGGTGTGCTGAAGCTCGCCGCCCCGGGCCTCGGTGTCGGCTTCACCGCCGCAACCGGCGCCCTCCTCATCGCCGACCTCAAGCGGCCAGAGCGGTTCTGGTACATCTTCGCCAAGGCGAATCGCACCTCGTGGCTCTTCCTCGGCTCGGCCTGCCTCGCCGGGTATTCGGCGATCGCCGGGGGATGGCTCGCGGCCGCCATCGGGGAGTCGACGGGCGTGCTCAGCCCGGCCGGCTTCAAGTCCGCCATCGCAGTGCTGCGCTGGCTTGCCGCCCCGACAGCAGCCGCTGCCGCCGGCTACACGGCGCTGCTGTTCGGCCAGGCCGAGGGCCGAGACCTCTGGCAATCGCGCCTTCTCGCACCGCACCTGCTCGTCCAGGCCGTTGAGGCGGGATCGGGCGTGCTCTTGGCACTGTCGGTGTTCGGGCGCGGGCCGGCACAGATCACCAAGCTGCTCGCCGGAACCTTCGTTGGCGCATGTGCCGCCAACCTCGCGACACTCGCCGCAGAGTACGGGACCCCCCATCCGACCAAGCATGCGGCTGCTGCCGCCGAGATGATCACCAAGGGCCGCTACCGCAAGCGGTTCTTCGCCGGGGCGCTCGGCCTGACGGCGGCCGGCGCGTTGCTCGCGGCGCCAGCGGTGCGTGGCCGCCACCTGGCGCTCGCTGCCATCGGCGGCCTCGCCGGCCAGGCCGGTCTGCTCGCCTACGAGTCGGTGTTCGTGCGCGCCGGACAAGACGTGCCGCTGTCGTGAGCCCACCTTCGACCCCAAAGGACGGAGCCATGCCGAGGATCACCCCCGACACGCTCGGCGAGACGCCGCTGCCAGGCGCGCACCGCCACGAGCACCTCGCCAACTTCCCACCCGTCGAGGAGTGGGACCATCACGTCGAGCACGACGCGAAGGCACATCCGAGAAAGGTCGCCCACGAGTACATGCTCGTGCCGACCACATGTTTCAACTGCGAGTCCGGGTGCGGGCTGCTCGCCTACGTCGACAAGAGCGATCTGTCGATCAAAAAGCTCGAAGGCAACCCCGCGCATCCCGGCTCGCGCGGCCGCAACTGCGCGAAGGGCCCCGCAACGATCAGCCAGCTCGAGGACCCCGAGCGCATCCTTCACCCGCTGCGCCGCACCGGCGAGCGCGGCGGTGGCGCCTGGGAACAGGTGAGCTGGGACACGGCGCTCGACGACATCGCCGGGCGCATTCGCGCCTCGATCGCTGCCGGGCGGCCCGAGGAGGTCATGTACCACGTCGGCCGCCCCGGTGAGGACGGCTTCGCCGAGCGCTTCTTGCAGGCGTGGGGTGTGGACGGCCACAACAGCCATACCAACGTGTGCTCCGCAGGGGCGCGCTTCGGCATGACGCTGTGGACCGGATACGACCGCCCCAGTCCCGACCACGCCAACGCCAAGGTCATCTTGCTGCTCTCCAGCCACCTCGAGACCGGGCACTACTTCAACCCCCATGCCCAGCGGATCATGGAAGCCAAAGCCAACGGGGCGCAGCTCGTCGTCGTCGACCCGCGCCTTTCCAACACCGCATCGCATGCGGATCTCTGGCTCTCGCCCTGGCCGGGCAGCGAGGCGGCAATCCTGCTCTCGATCGCCTCGTACCTGATCCGCACCCGCCAGATCGACCGCGACTACGTGCAGCGCTGGTTCAACTGGCGTGAGTACCTGGAGAACTTGCATCCAGACGCCGAGATGAGCTTCGAGGTGTTCCTCGAGCACCTCGAGCAGGACTACGCGCCCTACAGCTTCGAGCGAGCAGCAGCCGAAGCGGACATCGATGTTGCACAGATCGAGGCGCTCGCCAAGCTGGTCGCAAACTGCGACCATCGCCTCTCTGCGCACGTCTGGCGCTCGGCTTGTGCCGGGAACCTCGGCGGCTGGCAGGTTGCGCGTTCGCTGTGGTTCCTGCTCGCGCTCACCGGGTCGATCGGCACGGTCGGCGGGACGAGTCCGAACGGCTGGAACAAGTTCATCCCGAAGGGTCCCACGATCCCCGAGGCGCACGACCACTGGAACGAGCTCACGTGGCCGGCCGAGTACCCCCTCGCGACGAACGAGATGTCGATCCTGCTCCCGCATTTCCTCGAGGAGGGCCGCGGCAAGCTGTCGGTCTACTTCTCGCGGGTCTGGAACCCGATCTGGACGGCCCCGGACGGCTTTACCTGGCTCGAGGCACTGTGCGACCCCGACAAGGTGGGACTGCACGTGGCGCTCACGCCGACGTGGTCGGAGACGGCAGAGTTCGCCGACTACGTGCTGCCGATGGGGCACTCACCCGAGCGACACGACACCATGTCCTACGAGACCCACACGGGCAAGTGGCTCAGCTTTCGCCAACCCGTGCGACGCGTTGCCATGGACAAGCTCGGCCTTCCCTTCACCGACACCCGCGACGCCAACCCCGGCGAGGTGTGGGAGGAGAACGAGTTCTTCATCGAGCTGTCCTGGCGCATTGACCCCGACGGGAGCCTCGGCATCCGTCGGCACTTCGAGTCGCCGTACCGGCCGGGCGAGAAGGTCACCGTCGACGAGTACTACCGCTGGATCTTCGAGCACGAGGTCCCCGGCCTCCCCGACAAGGCCGCAGCGGCCGGCCTGACGCCGCTCGCCTACATGCGCAAGTTCGGTGCCGTCGAGGTCGGTGGTCCCGCCTACCGCCTCGACGAGCGCGTCCTTGGCGAGCACGAGCTCGAGGGAACGGTCACCGATGAGCGGGGCGTGCGGCGCCGTCTTGTGGGCCTAGACGACGAGCCACCCCTCATCGGCGAAGCCGGGTCCGTCGGGGTCACCCACGAGGACGGCACGGTCACCGCCGGTTTCCCCACACCGTCTCGGCGCCTCGAGGTGTACTCGAGCGCGATGCGCGACTGGGGCTGGGCCGAACACAGCACCCCGGGCTCGATCGACTCGCACGTCTCGCGCCGGCACATCGACCTCGACGCCGGCGAGCTCGTCCTCGTGCCGACCTTCCGCCTGCCCGTACTGATCCATACCCGCTCGGGGAATGCCAAATACCTGAACGAGCTCGCCAACGCCCATCCGCTGTGGCTCAACCCGACCGACGCGGCGCGCCAAGGGGTCAACAGCGGCGATCTCGTCCGCCTCACGACCTCGATCGGCTACCTCGTGGTCCGAGCGTGGCTCACCGAGGCGATCCGCCCCGGTGTGTGTGGCCTCAGCCACCACATGGGGCGCTGGCGCCTGCACGAGGGCGAAGGCAGCCACTGGGTGACTGGACAGGTCGACTTGAGCCACCCCGATGGCCCCAATACCTGGCTGCTGCGCTACCGCAGCCACGTCCAGCCTTTCACCTCGAGCGATCCAGACTCCGAACGGATCTATTGGAGCGATCCTGGCGTGCACCAGAACCTCGCCTTTGCCGTCCAGCCCGACCCCTGGTCGGGGATGCACTGCTGGCTGCAGAAGGTGACGCTCTCGGCGGCGGCGCCCGATGACCACTACGGCGACGTCTACGTGGACCGCGAGCGCTCACGGGCCGTCTATCGCGAGTGGCTCGCCATGGCTCGGGCCACGACCGGGCCGGGTGGCGAGCGGCGACCCGAGTTCTTGATGCGGCCCGTCAAGCCCAAACGCCGCGCCTTCCTCCGCCCGACCTGAGGTATCGACCGCCGTCAGGCCGCCACCAGCACCAACGTCCGCATGGCCACCAGGTGCTCAAGATCTGACGCGCATCTGGTACTCGGACGCGTCGCCAGCGCGCCTCGATCCAGTGAGCCCGTGAACGCCGTGGGATCGGCCTGCGCCGCGCAACAGGCGACGTAGCCATCCGGTGAAGGCGAGCGCGGCCAGCCCGCGACGCAAAGGGCGCGCGCCAGCGTCGCCGGTGCATGGCGCATCTCGCGGCGTGACGCTCCAGGACCACCTGCACCTGAGGTGCGCGAACACCCCTGCAGCTGGCGGTGCGCGCCCGAGAGCCGTCCTCGGCGCGGTCGGCGATGGCTGAATACTGACCCTCCTCGAATCCGCCCGTCGAAAGAGGGGCAGTCTTCAGCCGTCGCCGATAAGCGCCGCAACGATGGCCTTTCGCTGCCCCGGCGTTCGCGCACGGCCCGCGCGTCGGCGAAGCACGGCAACGATCGTCCACATCAAGCGCGGAACACCGGTGCCGCGCGTCGCGAGAAGGCGCCGACGACCACGGAAATCCGGTAGCTCTCGCCCGGCACGCGCCATCGCCAGCACGCGCCAGACGAGCCCGGTGCGCTCAGGGCGCTCAGGGCGCGGCGTGGTGGTGCACCGATACCGCATAGTCCTCGCGATCGCTCTCGAAAGGCTTGCGGTCCCAGGTCCCATAGCGTTCGGCGAGCACGAGACCGCGGTCGGCCAGTGCGTCGTCGTAGTCGCTGAGTTGGAAACCCCTTCCGAGCTGGAAACCCGCGACGAGCCGACCGCCGGGAGCGACGTGGGCAGCACATGCCGAACAAAGCGCCACGCGGCCGGCTTCAGGGCAGAACAAGGGCACGTTGCCAGCGAGCACCACGAGATCGAAGACGCGGCCAAGTGCGAGCTGAGCGAGGTCCGCCTCAATCCACAAGAGCGACGGAGCGCGTCGGCGCGCCTCGCTGAGCATCGAGGCGTCCAGGTCGACACCGACTACCTCGATACCGCGGCGCGCGAGCTCGATCGCTACCCGCCCCGTCCCGCATCCGGCGTCGAGGACGCTCGCTGGTGCAAACGAAGCCACGAATGCCGCTTCGCCATGGACATCGCTACCCGATGCCGCCAGCGCGTCGAAGCGCTCCTGGTAGCTGCGACCGTCAAAGGGAGTCATCGCATCATTCAAGTCGGCATTCGCCCGCTCAGACCCTAGCCATGACGTCCGGGCGTCCAGCTGTCAGGGCGTACGCATCAGCCAAGGGCTTCGTCCGCCAAGCGGAGGGCATTGGCACGCCGACGCTTGGCCGCGTACATCGCCTCGTCGGCAGCTGCGAGGGCAGAGTCCACCGACCCGCGAGATGGCAGCGGCGCCCAGCCTGCGGAACAGCTCACAGTCGTCTCACTGCCGTCTGGGAGGACGACCTGCACCCCGGCAAGGTGCACGGCGACCTGCGCGAGCGCCTCGGCATGGGCCACATCGACGATGACGGCGAACTCATCGCCACCAAGACGGGCCACCTCGCAACCAGGTACGGCGTTTGAGAGCTCCGTGCCGATGCTGCGCAGGACGGCGTCACCGGCCGCGTGGCCCCAACTATCGTTGACTCGCTTGAAGTCATCGACATCGAGGACAAAGAGCGCAAGGTCGCGAGCGGCGCGGGCGCCGGTGAGGTTGAAGAACCCCCGTCGATTGAGCAGTCCAGTGAGCGGGTCGCACCAGACCAGCTCCTCGAGGCGCTGCTGGACCGCGGTCCGCTCAGTGACCTCCCGGGCGAGTTGGCGTCGGGTCTCGTCGACCTCTTCCAGCAGCCGGGCGATCCGCTCGCCTGACCGAGCGAAGGGAAGGGCGACAAAGGGAGCAACGACCAAGGGTGTGGCGATCGGCGCCACGAGCATCACCACCCCGTTGATCCCCCCGGGGGGGAACTGCAGGCCGAGCGCCAGATACAAGAGGTAGCACGCGGCGGTCGAGCCGGCCACGGCCAGGGCTGTCTCGATCGCGACGCGCCGGAACAAGCGCCGCCGCGATGCGGTCCGCGCGGTCCTCTCGATGCTGGCGGTCACCTGGCCCACCGAAGCGTCTCCTCGACGTGACGCTGGACCGACGCCGCGGCAGCGGCCCATCGAGCCCTGAACCCCCCAACCACACCGCCCGACACGGACGACGATTGTCGCACCGCTGTCGCGCGTTGGCGAGCCTCCCAGGCTGTGGAAGCGAACGCTCGGTGCCGGGACCCTGCTCGCCTCGACGCTCGGCGACGTGCCGACCAGGCTGGGTCCAGATGGCCCGGGTCGATCCGCACGGAGGCTCCCGCAATACATCGCTTCCCTCACGAGCGACGGGCTGCTCAAGCACTACAGCGCCGAGGCAACCAAGGCGCTCTCGTGCTGGTGCAGGATCATCCCCATTGGTGTGGTCGCGACGCCGCGATCGTTCCCACCAGTGCCAGCGCCCGGACGCCTGCCGGGACCCACCCAGAGGAGGACAAAACGCTGGTCGGCGTGCTTTGCGACACCGTCGCACGAGAGGTCCCCGGGGGATGGCGTCCGAGACGCCCGGCGATCGAGTCGATCACCCAATCGAGCCGCCAGCACCGCTCGCGGCTCGAGGGCAGTGCGCATGGATCGAGCCCCGTGATCGCTCGCCAGAGGCGTCGGGAGAGACCATTGGCTCCACCTCGGGCTCTCCAGGTTCTGCTCAGAGCTCGTGGCGAGCGACCACATGCGCGCCGGCGCGGGGGTCTGGGCGGTTGAGCGTCGTCGAACGCGCGATCGGCGATCTCCTCCGGCCACCGACACCACAGACCGCCTCCGGGCCTGTGAAATCTCTACCAGGAGGCGCAGGGGATGGCCTGCGCGCACCACGCGCTCGGGGAGGTCATGGCCACCATTGTTGGTGCGGACGTCCTGCGGCTGGGCTAGCGCCGCAAGCCGAGCGCGACGGCGGCACTCTCCTGCATCATCGCCGGGCTCCACGGTGGCTCCCAGACGAGCCGCACCTCAACCTGCACCTGTTGACCAACGGCGTCTTGCACCGCACTCCTCGCCATCTCCGGCATCGCCTCGGCAGCCGGGCAGCCCGGAGTCGTGAGCGTCATCTCCACGTGCACGCCGCTCTCGTCCTCCTGCACCCCGTAGATGAGGCCCAGGGCGACGACGTCCAGGCAAAGCTCTGGGTCATAGACACACCCGAGCGCGCGCCACACCGCCTCGACGGTCGAAGACGGCTCGCCGCGCTCCCGTGTCGGGCCGATGGAGAGCTTCGCGCTGCGCGGCACAGGAGCGCCCTCGGGAATGCTCATGCCTCGCGCCTGAAGGTCACCTGCCAGTCCTCGCCTTCGAGGTGAACCGCCTCGTAGGTGAAACCCTGGGAGGACAGGACCCCCTCGAGCGGAACGGGCTCAAAGGGAGCGAGCACTACCAGCTCCTCGAGTTCCCCGAGCCCTGCGACGGCAGCCATGATCGTCTCGAAAGGCTCGTCGCCCGCGGCGATGATCGGGCGGGCATCAACAACGGCCATTTCGCCGCTCCTCTCGCTTCTCCTCAGCTTTTTGTCTAGTTTCCAGTAGAGTTATACCACGGGGCAAGGAGGAGGAACAGGTTGCCAAGGAGAACCGACCGGATCGCACGGGCCACGCACGTGCGCGAGCGTGCGGGAGTGCTCGAAGGGCTTCGCGCAGCGGGCCAGGCGCAGGGCGTCGCGGCATCCATCGGACCCCACCAGCCCTGCAGGGTCAGCGCTCGCGCGTTCGGACGCGTGGTCGACTTCGCCCGAGAGTTGCGAGACGAGACAAGTGCAACGTCACGAATCCACCGCAGCGCATGCGAACTGCGGCGAGCCGCGCCCGCCCACAGCGTGACTGGGGCACCGTCCCAGAGCACCGGCGATGCCGCCTGAAGCGCGCACCGTGGCTGGCTCCTGGGCGCAGCGTCCCTCCGGGGTGCCCGGTTCCGTCCCGCCTCCATCGGTCCCTTTGAGCTTTCTCCTCGCCGCCGCGGTCGGACTCATCGGATGCGGTGTCGCCTGGGTCTTCGCGCGCAGCGCCGCCGCCACCGATCCGACATCGAACCCGGTCGTCGCCGCGGTCCACCTCGGCGTGCTGGCGACCCTCGCCACCGGCATCCTCGGGGCGACCCATCAGTTCGCCCCCGTCATCACGGGAAGGCCGCTGCGTTCTGTTCGGCTCGCCCGCGCCACCTTGGTGAGCTTTCTCGCCGCTTCATGGATGCTGCCGCTTGGCGTCGCGACCGAACAGGTCGCGGTGACGGCGATCAGCGGTGCGCTCACCGGCGTCGCCCTCGTGCTCCTCGCGGTCAACCTCTCCGGACCGCTCCGCGCTCGCGGCAAGGGCGTACCTGTCCTCGCCCTTCGCGTCGCGCTGGCCGGTGCCCTGCTCACGGGATTCCTGGGCGTCACTTTCATCGGCGACCGTCAAGCGAACTGGTTTGTGCTCGCCGGCCACGTCGATCTCGCGATGGGCGTGCTCGGAATGTTCGGCTGGCTCGGCATGACCTACATCGGCGTCGCCGAGAAGCTCTGGCCGATGTTCATGCTCGCCCACGTCCCCGGACCGAGGCGGGCCCCACGTGTGGCCGTCGTGGGTGTTGGTGGCGGTGTCTTGCTGATAACCCCCGGTCTGGCGTGGAACATCGCCCCCCTCGCCGGCATCGGAGCGGTCCTCATGACCACCGGTCTTGGTGCGCATCTCGTGTCCCTCACCGCCCACGTCCGTCATCGCCGCCGGAAGGCCGACCTGCACCTCGTCTTCGTCATCACCTCGGCCGGCTGGCTGGTCCTCGGTGCGGCGCTCTCTCTCGCCGCCGCCATCGAGATGACCGGGGACGCACGGCTCGGGACGTCGCTCGCCGCCGCGGCCCTGGCGGCCTTCGGCGGCTGGCTGCTCGAAGCATTGGTCGGCCACTCCTACAAGGTGGTCCCATTCGTCGTGTGGTCGGCACTGCGCTCCCGCTCGATCGCCTCCGGACCGACCGGCAAGCCCCTCATGTTCTCTGATCTCTACGACCACACCTCCGCGGGCGCGGCGTATGGTTCGGTGACCGCGGCCGTGGCCTGCTTATGCGCAGGGCTCGCTGCCGAAGCGCCAGCGCTCGTCGCCATCGCCGGCGCACTGCTCACCGCGACGGGCCTCGTCATCGTCGTGAGCTTGATGGTGATCCCGCTGCGGATGCTCCACCACGCCGCTTCGATGCCACGGGTCCGAGCCGACGCAGCACGTCCCGAGCCCGGTCCAGTCACTGCTCCTTGAGGCCTGAGTCGCATCCGGAACATTCCGACACGCTTCCTCGCGGCCCGAGCGGGCGACCAACGCCTCGGCGTTTTCCGCC
>JAJZKA010000150.1 GCA_021809805.1 Actinomycetes bacterium | reverse complement strand
TGCGGCGGCCGACGCTGTTGGTGCGTGGGCTGACTTCCCCTTCGACGCGGTGCCCAGACCGGTCGTGCTGACCGGCGAAGCGGTGCAGGTGGAGCGTGGCTTCGCCACCGGCGAGGCCAAGTACGCCTTCTTGCAAGGGGCGATCGAGGCAGACGAGACGGTACCCGCCGAGCCGGTCCGCGCCCTGCGGCGCGAGCCCCAACTCACCGGCGCGCCCGCCCGCTCACGGCTACGAGTCACCTGTGCTTTCGTCGACCAGACAGCCTTCGCTACCGACCGGGGCCCGCTGGTGCTGCCCGCCTGGAAGGTCGAGGCGGTCGACACCCTCGGGCCGATCTGGGTCCTGACCGACCAGGCTCGACAACGGTGCTGGAACCCGCCGCCCCCGGTGGCCGCCGAGCGCGGCTCGCACAGCCTCGACCACGCCACCGTCGACGCGGACGGCACCACGCTCACCGTGTTCTTCACCGGGTCGAGCCCAAAGTACGTCGGCTACCGAGCCGAGGTCATCGAGACGGCCGCGACCCTCACCGTCGTGCCGCTCGGCCACCTGCTCCCGGGCCAGACCCTGACAGGACCGGTCCCCGCGGTTGGCCACCCCCGCACGGTCGAGGTCCGCCTGGGCAGCCCCATCGACGGTCGAGTGCTGGTCAACCCCAACGCCGCCCCGGTCCCCGTCGTGTCTTGAACCATCGAGCTCGCCAACGACCGGATGGGATGCCCCCGCGAGCGTCGCCGGTCAGCGCAGTGGGTTCTCCATCAGCGTCCCGAACGGCTGATAGCCGTGCCGCTCATAGAGGGCGACAGCGCCGACGTTCGCGAGCAACGCATCGAGCACCAGAGCCCCGAGGGACCGGCTCTTGGCCCACTCCACCGCCGCCGCCAACAACGCTGTCCCCACGCCTCTGCCCCGGAAACCGTCGAGCACAGCCAGATCCAGGGAGGCCCTCTCCTGCGGTCTCACCATGCTGTACGCGGGTGGATCGGACATAGCCCGCAGATGCAAGAACCCCACCACGACGCCATCCTCCTCCGCCACAATGATCGCGTCCCCGCCGTCCTCGACCAGGGCCTCACGAAAGTGCCCTGCGACAGATTCCCGGTCAGGGACCCGGTACCGCTTCGGATCGATCGCGACATGATGAGCAGCCGACGACCGGTAGATGTCCGCCAAGGCCCCCACGTCGTCACCACGGGCAGGCCGAAGAAGCACGGACAAGGCCACCTAACGATTCTGGCGCTGCCGCAGCGCCGAGTGAGAACTCCACAAGGCACACCCACCCGCCCACCCCAGCGCCCGAACACCCCATCTGGGTGCCGAAGCCCGCCACGATGGCCTTGCTCCGGGTACGCCCGAACGACGGTTATCTGGAGCGCTGCGTCCCCGCCCCGCCTGCCACCCACCGTGACAGCCCAGGGCCCGAGAAGAGGATGACATGTGATGCAGTGCGCACCGCGAGGGCACTTTTGCGTGCAGCGTCTCGCGTGGCTGGCCCCAGCCCAGGGTCTGACCAGGCACGCAGCAGTTTCGTAACCACCCCGCTCCTGGGTCCTTACGAAACCGAGGACCTCGAGGTGACGATTCTCCCGGCCGGGGCGGCCCACGGGCCCTCCGGCCCGAGATCGTGACAGCGACGGCGCGGGGTGGCGGCTCGACCGGCCGTCGAGGGGTGCGCAGCCGGAGATCGCGACGGTTCCGGGGCCGATCCACGCGTAGAGCGCCAATGCGAGTAACCCGCCGGCAGGCGGGCTGGTGCGATGCGCTGGTGCGAGCGCTCAGGCGGCTGCTGGCGGCCCGGTGCTCGCCGGAGGGGCGGCTGCCGGGTCGATCTCCTCGAAGCCGTCGTCCTCGGGGTCGAGGTGCGTGAGGGAGTCGGTGCGGTCCCCGGTGCGCGCCGCCCAGGCCTGCAGGCAGCGCAGGTTCGCGGCCGCCTGGGCGATGACCACCATGAGCCCGGTCTTCACGAGGCCGACGACGTGGGTCCAGCCGCGGCGGACGTTCTCGGTCTTGGAGCTCTTGAGCGTCCCGAAGGCGCCCTCGACGCGGCTGCGTCGGATGTAGGCCGCGATCCAGGCGTCGCTTCCCCAGGAGTGGCGCTGGCGGATCTTCGGCATCACGTCGCCTGGGATGCCGATCGTGCGCTGGCGGCACGCCTTTGGTGCGGTGTCGCGCTCGGGCAGGTTCTCGACCTTCGGCGTGCCGGGCGGCAGGAACTGCGAGACCGGGCAGTTGGCACAGACGCGTCAACAGCTCATGCAGCAGGCTGAGCGCGAGCGTCTTCTTCTCCGCCTACCTGCGCCACCATCTCGCGCTCTGCGGGCGGGAGGACCCGCTGTTCGTCGATGACGCCGTCGCACGCCTCCACCGCGTCGCCAACGGCTTGCCGCGCGCCCTCAACAACGCGGCAACCGCCGCGCTGATCGCCGCCGCTGCGGAGAACAAGGATCTCGTCGACGACGGCCGTCGCCGAGCTCACGCGGGACTGAGCATGCAGAGCACTACCCGAGCGGGGACCGCCATGTGCAGCGAGCCCCGCCGGCTCGTCCTCATCGAGCGTTGTCGACGCGTGTGCAGACAGCGTGGCCGGCAACACCGTGGCCACTCACCTGTTGGGCAGTCAGGGGCCTGGGTTGGTGGCCTTGGCGCCAGTCGGGACCAAGGACCGCCGAGCTGGCCGCGCTTCGGAGCAGCCGACGAACCTCTAGGTTCCGGCTCATGCTCCGGACGCGCACGTTCGCAATCGCAGCGCTCGCTGTCGCCGTCCAGGCTGTGCTGATGTCGGCGCCGAGCGCAGCGCTGGCGGCAGCTACCCCCAAGGTGGTGTCACGAGTGGGGCTCGCCGCTTCGCGTCCGGCGCGGCTCTTGCGCTGCAGCGAGGCTCAACTCGCCCTCGGCGGCCTCGGCCTCGACAATACCGGCGGGACCAACGTCGCGACGTTACTGGTGGCAAACGTCTCGAAGGCCACCTGCTTCGTCGAGGGACGGCCGAGGTTGTCGTTCGACGATGGCGCTGGCAAGGTCGTCCAGACGTCGATCGGGCACCGGGGATCCGGGGCTGCCTTTGCCGCGCCGGCGCCTGTGACGCTCGCACCCGGCGCTCGTGCGGGCTTCGTGTTCACCGACCTCGCTCACAATGCTTCCGACCTCCTCTGCCGGTCGGTGGCCAGGCTCCACGTCCTCCTTCCTCGCGTCGCCGGCTCTCTTTCGACGCCGCTCACCTTTGACCCGGCACCGTTCGAGATCTGTGGTCTCCCCGGGGGGGCGATCACGGTGGAGGTGTCCTCAATCGTCCCCGGGGTCGCCGTGATGACCTACGCAAGCGAGCTGCCTGCGTGCGCCGCCAGAGGCTTTGTCGTCGCGCTCGGCGCCGCGCGCGGCGCGGCGGGCACGGCGGCGCTCACCGCAACGCTGGTGAGTCGGAACGCAACCTGCGTCCTCGACGGGTACCCGAGCGTGATCCTCTCGGGACCCTCGGGCAAGACCGAGCTGCGACTGGTGCCTGGCAAAGTCGTCATGGCGCTACCGAACCCGGCACTTCCGCGTCCCATGACCGTCGTTCCGGGCGCACGGGCACAGTTCCAGCTCGCCGCGGGGGACTTCCGCCAGACGGCCAACGGCAAAGCAGGCGAGTGTCCTGTCTCGACCGCCGTGCGGGTTGGTTTCCCTGGTGGGGGCACACTCACCATCCACCGCCGACTTCGTCTGTGCGGCTTCGGCGGCGTCGGGGCGTTCACCGCCTCGGCGCCGTAGTTCGAGCGCCGCAAGCGGTCGCTGCTCGCTCAAGTGCCGGCCTGCCTCACACGTCGCCCGCCGGCGAGCGCGCAGGCGGGTTGAGGCTGGCATGGGTTCTGGAGCAGTCGGAACCGCAAGACTGGAGGAGCTGCCGACGTAAGGCTGGAGCGGCCCAACGGGCAGCGTGGCCTTCTCGTGAGGAGCTCACGGCCCTGAATCACGGCCGGGCTGTCCGCTCAGCCCGCCTGCGTGTGCAAGCGAATGCCGAAATCGTGTGCAGGAGCCTGGCCTACTCCCTGACGCACCACGGCCTGCCCGGGAAAACGAGGAACCTCGAAGTGACGATTCTCCCGGCCGGAGGCGCCTGCGGGGCTTCCAGCCGGGGACCGTGACCGCGATGGCGCGCGGCGGCTCGTCCAGCCGCTCACGGGTGCGCAGCCGGGGATCTCGGCGACTCCGGGTGTGGATCCGCACGCAGGGCACCAACACGAGGAGCCCGCCGGCGGGTGGGCTGGTCGATGCGGTGCGGTGCGGCGAGAGCTCACGCGGCTGCTTGTGGCCCGGTGTTCGCGGGCGGGGCGGCCGCCGGGTCGATCTCCTCGAGAGCCGCAGTCCTTGGGGTCGAGCTGTGGGAGCGGGTCGCTGCGATCCCCAGGTGCGCGTCGCCGAGGTGCGCCGCTCGGCGATGGCGGCGCAGAGCTCCTCGAGCTCGCGCACATCCTCCGCGTGCTCGGCGCGCTCTGCCGACGAGGCGTTCTTTTTGCGCTTGGGCGGCTCGAGTGATCCTGCGCCAGGTCGAACGCCGCGGTGAGGCGTCCGCCAGCGAGCTTGTCTCGATCACCCCAAGGTCCGCCGCGACGACGGGGAACCGGCGCACGACCGCAGCGTCGGCCTGCTGGCCACGACCCAGCGATAGGGTTTGGCGGTGTTCGGCTCCGCGACCAAGCGTCCGCGCATCGGCATCCTCTGGCGTGGTCCGAGCGGAACGCCCCGACCAGCCGCTTCCCGAAAACTCGACCCGCTCTTCGACGCACTGAGCGAACAGGGCGCCGAGGTCGAGCCCGTAGCATTCGAAGACCATCGGGTTGACGAGGTCCGTGCCCAGATCTCGCGCCTCGATGGACTGCTCGTCTGGGTGAACCCGATCCAAGACGGGGCGAATCGGGGACGCGTCGACGAGCTGATCCGAGAGGCCTCCGCCCGTCGCATCTTCGTCTCCGCCGACCCGGCCGTGATTGCCAAGATCGGGACGAAAGAAGTCCTTTACTCCACGCGGAACCTCGGCTGGGGCAGCGACACCGAGCTCTACCGCTCACCTGCGGACTTCGCGGCACGCTTCCCGCGCCGTCTTCAGCGCTGCGGTCGTCTCGTCGTCAAGCAGGGTCGCGGGAACGGTGGGGAAGGTGTCTGGAAGGTGCAGCTCACTGAGGCGGGCGAACGCGTGACTCTCGAGACGGCGGTGCGGGTCCAGGACGCGCAGCGCCGCGACGGCACCGCTTCCCCAGGCACCCTCGGTGACTTCATGGACCACTGCTCAAGCTGCTTTGAATGGTCCGGCGTCCTCATCGATCAACCATTCCAGGAGCGCCTGGCCGATGGGATGCTCCGCTGCTATTTCTCTCATGGCAAGGTCGTCGGCTTCTGCCACCAATGGCCGCGGGGCCTGCTGGACTTCGACCCGGCATCTCCTCCACCCGATCCCCCTCCGTCGCTCATGGAGGCGCCGGACGTGCCCCGCTACCAGACGCTGCGCCGGCTTGTGGAGGATTCTTGGGTGCCCGAGATGGCCGAACGGCTCGATCTTGACCAGCATGAGCTTCCCGTGATCTGGGACGCCGACTTCCTCTACGGCCCGAAGGACCCCTCCGGCGCTGACAGCTTTGTGTTGTGTGAGATCAATGTCTCGGCGGTCTGGCCGTTCCCGCCAATGGCAATCGAGACGGTCGCCGCGAACGTCATCGCTCGGGTCGCGGAGCGCTCCGCCTTTTGAGGGCGCGGGCCGTGCCGGCGCTTCGCAGTACCCGCGCACAGCAATGCGCACCAACGTGATCGCGCGGTGGTGATCGCCGTGCGGGTTCCCGCTCGCTGTCGGGCGCGACAACAATGGCGAGCCATGACGAGCAGTTCTCGAGAGCACCCCGCTGGCGTCGGTGACCAAGCGGCGATGGTGCTCGCGCTCACCGAAGCGGATCTCGCCCTTGCGCACGGTGACGTGCCCGTCGGTGCCGTGGTGCTGTGCGAGGGGAAGGTCGTGGCACGGCGCCACAACGAGCGCGAGCAGCTCCAGGACCCCACTGCGCACGCCGAGGTGCTCGCGCTGCGCGACGCGGCGCAGGCGCTGGGCACCTGGCGCCTCGATCACTGCACTCTGGTCGTCACGCTCGAGCCCTGCCCGATGTGCGCCGGCGCGCTCCTCGCGAGTCGCGTCGCGCGCCTCGTCTTCGGAGCCCCCGATCCCAAAGCAGGCGCGTGCGGTTCGCTCTACAACCTGTGTGCCGACCCTCGCATGAACCACGAGGTTCCGATCCACCGCGGCATCATGCAGGCCGAGGCCACCGACCGCCTCGTCGCGTTCTTCGCGCAGCGCCGGACGAACTCGGCCGGCTTGGAACCGGCATGAGTCGCCGCGGAACCGTCCTTGGCGCGCTGGCGGGCACGGTGCTGGCAGGAGTCGGCGCGGTGGCGCTCGGCGCCAACGTGCTCGCCGAGCGCACCGTGAGGGTGCGGCGCCATCCCCCCTACCGCCATCGGCTCCTCAAGGTGGACGGCGACCAGCTCGTCTTTGCCAAAGATCGCGCCACCGAGCTCCCCGGCGCCTACGGCGTTGCATGGCCTGACGGCCACGCGGTGACCGGTGACGTCGTGGCACGCGATGCCGGTACCGTCACCAGACGCCTTGAGTGCGTGCAGTACGGCACGCTGCTCCCCGGCAAGGTGGCTCTCGACCACATCGACGTCGGCGATCCGCTGAGTGCGTTCGGTCTCGACTTCGAGGAGGTGGCGATCGACTCGCCACTCGGCCCAATGCCGGCATGGGTGGTGCCGGGAAGGCGACGTGACGCCTGGGTGGTATTGGCACACGGCTATGGCGGTTCGCTCGTCAGCGCGCTGTCGTTTCTCCCGCTTCTCCACCGCATCGGCTGCACCTGTCTCGTCGTCGGATATCGCAATGATCCTGGTGCGCCCGCCAGCCCGGACCGCCGCTCCCACCTCGGCGCGAGCGAATGGCAAGAGGTCGACGCGGCCCTCACCTTCGCCGCCGAACAGGGAGCGGTCGCCGCCTGCCTGTTCGGTTGGTCGATGGGCGGAGCGATCGTGCTGGGAGCACTTGAACGGGCCAAGCGTCGCGACCTCGTCACCTCACTCGTGCTCGATTCGCCCGTGCTCGACTGGCGAGCAGTCATCACCCATGTCGGGCGTTCCACCCGCGCCCCGCGGCCGCTTATCGCCCTCGTGCTCAATCTGATCGAACGCAAGATCGGCGCTGCGCTGCCGGACCTGGACTGGCTCTCGCGCCCGTCGGTGATCGACGTCCCGGTGCTCTGCTTCCACGGCGAGCTGGACGAGCTCGTGCCCTGCGAACTGAGCAAGCGCCTCGGTGCCGCGCTCCCCTCGAGCGTCGAGCTCGTCGTCGATCCTCGGGCCGGCCACGTCGGCAGCTTCAACGTCGACCCGCTCGCCTACGAGGCGCGCCTCGCCACGTTCCTCGCCCACACGCTGCTGAAGCCGGCAGACGATGGGGGCGGCGACATCGGCTAGCTTCGCGTCCGGAGGGATGCGAGAGCGGCCGAATCGGGCGGTCTCGAAAACCGTTGTGCGTACTGCGTACCGTGGGTTCGAATCCCACTCCCTCCGCCCTGGGGTCCTTACGAAACCGGGGACCTCGAAGTGACGATTCTCCCGGCCGGAGGCACCCGCGGGCCTTCCGGCCGGAGATCGTGACGGTGACGGCGCGCTGTAGCGGTTCGTCCGAGGGCCGCGGCGTGCGCAGCCGAGGATGGCGCCGGGTCTACGTGCCGATCCGCACACACGGCACCAACACAAGGAGCCCGCCGGCGAACGGGCAGGTGCAATGCGGTCGAGAGCGCTCAGGCGGCTGCTGGCGGCCCGGTGCTCGCCGGAGGGGCGGCTGCCGGGTCGATCTCCTCGAAGCCGTAGTCCTCGGGGTCGAGGTGCGTGAGGGGGTCGGTGCGGTCCCCGATGCGCGACGCCCAGGCCCGCAGGCAGCGTAGGTTGGCGGCTGCCTGGGCGATGAGCACCATGAGGCCGGTCTTCACGAGGCCGACGACGTGGGTCCAGCCTCGGCGGACGTTCTCGGTCTTGGAGCTCTTGAGCGTCCCGAAGGCGCCCTCGACCCGGCTGCGGCGGATGTAGGCCGCGATCCAGGCATCGCTTCCCCAGGAGTGGCGCTGGCGGATCTTCGGCATCACGTCGCCTGGGATGCCGATCGTGCGCTGCTTGCACGCCTTCGGCGCCGTGTCGCGCTCGGGCGGGCTGTCGACTCTCGGGGTGCCGGGCGGGAGGAACTGGGACACGAGGCAGTTGGCACAGATGCGCTCACCCGCCTGGGCGGGGCACTCGAAGCGCTCGGTGTCGTTCGCGTCGACGCCTCGGGTGCGGCGGAACGCCCAGGTCTTGCGCTCGGCGATGGCCGCGCGGAACTCCTCGAGCTCGTGCACTTTCTCCGCGTGCTCGGCGCGCTCGGAGGGCGTGGCGTTCTTCTTGAGCTTCGGCACCGGCAGCTGGGCGGGTCGAGGGATGATCTCGAGGTGGCGCGGGGTCATCGGGCAGTGCGCCCAGCCATCGATCATCTTGACGCCCTCGAAGTCGAAGCTCCTATAGATGTCAAGCGCGGTCTTGGGCATTGCTGGTGCTGGGTATGGGCTCAGCCGAGAAGGTCGCTGATCTGTTGGGCGAGCCGGTCGGCGGCGTTATGGCGGAG
>JAJZKA010000149.1 GCA_021809805.1 Actinomycetes bacterium | reverse complement strand
ATGCAGCACCTGGACGAGCACGGCTTGGGTGACGTCGTTGTCCCGGGCGACCGCCTCGAAGTCTTCGATGCCAAAACGTCGGTTGAGCGATGGCAGGCCGGTCAGCCAGGCGTGGTCGCGCCTGGCAGGGTCCCAGACGTGGAAGTGGGTATCGAGGATCGCCACGGTGATCTCCTCCTCAATGGGTCGGTGATCCGGCGACGGCGTCGCGGGCGACGGGACTCGCGGCGAGCGTCGCCGCGGTGATCGCCTGCATGACCCGCTCGCTGATCGGCCCGTACTCGCCGCCGCCGGCGAGCTCATCGAGGATGCGGAACTCGCCCATCACGACGATCCGATCGGCCAACTGCACGACCTCGCGCAGGTCGCTCGAGATCAACAAGATGGCCGTGCCGTCGTCGGCGAGCTCCGCGATGAGGCGGTGCATCGCGTCCTTGGCGGCGACGTCGATCCCGACGGTCGGCTCGTCGAAGATCAACAGCTCCGCGTCCGCGGCGATCCACTTCGCGGCAGAGACCTTTTGCTGGTTGCCGCCGCTCAAGCTGCCAACCGGCTGGGAGACGCGGTGCATGCGCACATCGAGACGTCGCAAGGGGGGCGTGACGTGCGGGCGCACCCGGCTCTCGGAGATCCAGCCCATCTTGGCCTCGAGGCGCCTCCAGACGGTCATGCCGACGTTGCGGCTGATCGAATGGGTGAGAATGAGGCCCTCGTCCTTGCGGTCCTCGCTGACATAACCGATGCGGTGGTGGCGCAGGGCGTCGTAGGGGTTGCGGATCTTCGCGGGTTTGCCCGCGACACGCAGCTCGCCACCGGTGATCTTGGCGAGGCCGACGATGGAGCGGGCGAGCTCGGTGCGGCCCGCTCCGACGAGCCCGTACAGGCCGACGATCTCGCCGCGGTGCAAGGTGAGGTCGATGCGGTGGTGGCCGAGCTCGGTGCTCACGCCGCGCAGCTCAAGATGCGCGGGGCCGGTCTCGCGTCTGGTCGCGCCGGTGGAGGCGAAGAGCTCGATGTGGCGCCCGACCATCGCGCGGACGATATCGCCCTGGCTCACCTCAGCCAGGGGCACGCCGTTCAGTACGTTCCGGCCGTCGCGCAGGACCGTTACCCGACTGCACAGCGCGTAGACCTCCTCGAGCTTGTGGCTGACAAAGACGATGCTCGTCCCCGCGTCGCGCAGCTCGCGAAGGATCCCCATGAGGTGCTCGAACTCCGCGTCGGTGATCGAGGAGGTGGGCTCGTCGAGCAAAAGGACCTGGCAGCGGCGCGTCAGCGCTTTGGCGATCTCGAGTAGCTGGGCCTGGCCAGGGCTGAGGCGACTCGCCTCGGTGCGAGGGTCGAAGTGCAGCCCGACGCGCTCCAGCCACGGCTTGGCGTCTGCCACCATCTGGCGGTAGCTGACGAGGCCCTTGTTGACGGGCTGGCGGCCGAGGAGGAGGTTCTCGGCGAGGGAGAACTTGCGTACCAAGTTGCGCTCTTGATGGACCACTGCGACCCCGTGTTCGGCGGCGGCGCCCGGAGAGGAAAAGTGCACGACCTGCCCACCGACGCGGATGACGCCGCGATCGGGCCGGTACACGCCCGTGGCGATGTTGATCAGCGTGCTCTTGCCGGCGCCGTTCTCGCCGATGAGGGCGTGGATCTCACCGCGCACGAGCTCCAGGGACGTATCGATGAGCGCGGCGACCCCGCCGAAGGCCTTCGAGATGTTCTGCAGCGCCAGGGTCTCTACACGCGCTTCGGCGCTCGGTTCTTGGTGCATCTGCTCGCTCACGGCATCCCCAATCCTGGCGTTGCGGAGTCCTGGGCGATCTGGCCCAGCCGTCCCGGACCGGTGCTCGGACGCCGGGAGCGGCGAGTGCCGGTGCGGACGTTTTGGCCGAGCTTTCCGGCGATGACGGCAGCAAAGATCAACAGGCCTTCAGCCATCTGCACCGCCTCGGTGTTCACATTGAGCACGATGAGCGCGTCGTTGATCGCCGAGAGCACGATGGCTGCCACGAAGCACCCCGACGCCGGCGCCTCGCCACCGACGAGCGCCGTGCCGCCGATGATCGGGACGGCAAAGGAGATGATCAGCCAGTCGCTCCCCGTCGCCGGCGTGGCGCTTTGGAGCACGCCGATGTACAGCACCGCGGCAATCGCTGCGAGCAGAC
Organism: Actinomycetes bacterium; assembly: GCA_021809805.1. GTDB lineage: Bacteria > Actinomycetota > Acidimicrobiia > Acidimicrobiales > Bog-793 > JAKABX01. The sequence goes on along the minus strand of JAJZKA010000149.1, from coordinate 6,567 downwards.
CCGAAACTGCGTGCGCGGTCACAATGGCGCGCTTTTGCGACAAGCCTGACAAGACTGCCGCGTCCCGGTTTCCGCCCACCGCCAAGAGCGAGCGGCCGATCGGCAGCCAGCGGAACCCAGCACCGACGGCGAGCGTCATGGCGATCGCCGGCAGGACCAGGTAGGAGAAGAACGCCGCGCGTCCTTGGCCGAGCGTGGTGAGCACCGAGGCGATGTTGGAGTAGGGGATCGAGCTCGTGATGCCATACGCGATGCCCGTGAAGGCGGTCCCGGTCGCCAAAGTGACGATGAAGCCCGAGAGCTTGGTCATGGCGATGATCACTCCGTTGAGGAGTCCGCACACGAGCCCGAGTGCCAGGCTCCCGGCGATCGCCGCGCCGATGGGCCAGTGCTGGACCTGGTAGAGGTTTCCCGTCGCGATCGTGACGAGGGAGGCGATCCCGCCGACCGCAAGGCTCATGTCGGCGACGGCGAGCACCATCATCTGGGAGAGCCCGATCACGGCGTAGACAGAAGCGGTCTGCAAGATCGTGTAGACGTTGAACGACGAGCCGAACTGCTTGGTCGAAAAGCTGAGGACGACGCCGGCGATGATGGTTGCGGCGAGCAACGGCGCCCACTGGGTGCGCAAGACGCGATTCATTGGGCGGCCACCGGGTCCGGCTCGGGCGCGGGTGTGCCCGCGAGGCTTCGTGGGCGCATCGTCCGGCGTCGCGCCCTCCTCGCCCGGTCCAACAAGACGGCGACGAGAAGCACGAGGCCCTCAGGCAGCTCGATCCAATAGCTCGGGACGTTGATGATCGTGAGGCCCGACTGGAGGCTGTCGAAGAACAAGGCGGCGAGCAGGATGCCAGTTACCGAGATCTCGCCACCGGTCAGCGCCACCCCGCCGAGGACGGCGGCGATGAAGGAGGGGAGCAGCCAGTCCGATCCGAAGCCCGCGTTCACGTTGAGCTCATAGGAGGCGTTCATCACCGTCGCCACCGCGCACAAAAGCCCCGACAGCGCATAGGCAGCGAGCACGACGCGGGAGACGTTGACGCCAGAGGCCCGTGCCGCCCGCTCGTTTGCGCCGACCGCCAGCATCTTCCAACCGAGGCTGTTGCGGTTGTAGAGGAGCCAGCAGACCACACCGCAGACGACGGCGACGGCGACGAGCGGGCAGATCGCGGAGGAGAACAACGTGCCGTTCCCGAGCCGGGTGATGAGGGAGGAGTTGATCTGGTACTGCTGTCCGCCGGTGAACAACAGGGCACCGCCGGCATACGCCGACAAGAAGGCGAGCGTCACGATGAAGCTCGACAACCCCGTCATCAACTCGACGGCGCCCATCAACAACGCCGCGAGCACGCCCACGGCAGCGACGAGCAAGAAGGCGAGCCACAACGGGACGCCGGCAGACACGAGGAGGTAGCCGAGCATCGAGGTGCAGACCGCGCCGATGCTGCCGACGGCGAGGTTCATCCGAGCGACGACGATGAGCATCGCCTGGGCCATGCCCAACACGGCGTCCCTGGCAGCCAGCTGGCCGATGCTGTACAGGTTGTAGCTGCCGAGGAAGCCACTGCCGGCGATCCCGAAGGCGGTCCACGTGATGGTGATCAAGAAGATGAGGCCGATCGCGCTCGTCTGGGTGCCGAGCCCCTCACGCACTCGTTCGACCGCATTGGTCAGCAGGCGGGGGATCGGTGCTGCCGCGTCGATCTGCCCCTCAATTGCCGCTCCGGCGGCCACTTTGGTCTTTAGCAAAGAAGCTGTCCTCGAAGTCCTCGCGGCCCTTGGCAGGCCGATGTGCTGGGAGGTGTCACGCCATCGATGATGGTGGCGAGGGGCACCGGGTGAGCTCACCGCGGTGCCCCTCGCTCAATTCGAGCTGGGAAGGTGCCGCCAGTCTTGCTAGGGGCAGGCGAGGAACTTGCTGGTCTCGCCGAGCACCTGCTTGGTCGTGGCCGGGATGTTCTCCATGCCCTTCGCGTACTTCGCGGCGTCCTTCTTTCCGACGAAGAAATAGCCGGAATTGATGAAGTGGCTCGTCTTTCCGACCTTGGTGAACGGTGCGTTGGACTTCACGCTGCAGCCGTTCGCCAGCATCTTGTAGAGCCACTGAGCCGCGACCACGCCCTGGCCGTAGGAGTTCTGCCACATCGTGCCATAGATGTAGCCCTTCTCGAGGGCCTTCATGACCGTCGGATCATTGTCCTGGCCGATGAACAAGATGTGGCGGAATTGCGCGTTCTTGGCCAGAACGCTCGCCGCAGCGACCGAGGGGTAATAGTCGGTCGACAACATGCCCGTGAGCTGACTGCCCTTGGAGGCGAGCAAGCTCTCGACGGCAGGCGGCGCGGCGCTCGGGCTGTCGATGTTCGACACGACCTGGACGAGCTTGACCTTGCCGTGGCTTGCCGCGACACCCTGCGTCACGCCGGCCTCCCGAAGCGCCGTGTTGGCGTCGGTGAGCAGGCCGGTGAGGAAGGCGATCTTGCCCTTGCCGCCCATGGCCTTGGTGAGCACCTGGGTCTCGTACTTGGCCGAGGCCTCGACGTTGGTGGCAAAGCACAACAGCGCCGGGGTTGGGTCGCTCGTGCAACCGGCGAGGTCGATCACCGGGATGCCCCTCGCCTTCAAGCGCGTGTACAGCGGGATGATCGACGCCTCACCGTCAGGGAAGATCGCAAAGGCGTTGTAGCCCTTGGCGACGAGGGAGTCGACCGTGCTGATCTCGACCGAGGGATCGAATGTCGGCGTCGGTGGCACGACGTAGCTGACCGTGACGCCGAGCGCCTTGGACTCGGCCTTGGCGGCCGCCGCCCAGGGAGCGAAGTAGACGTTCGGCCCCCCCGGGATGAGCGCGATCTTGATCTTGGACTTCGGGACCTTGGCATGTGTCCGGGCCCTCGTTGGCGCCTTAGCCGAAGTGCTCGCGCTGGCGGCGGTGCCGACACACAGCGCCGCGACACTAAGGCTCGCACCGAGAACCAGCGCCGTCGTGGTCCACCTAGTCTGCCGCTTGACTCGTTCCTGCATCACTACGCAACCCCCTTTGTGGCGCGGTTCGCGCCGATGTGGTGTGAGATTCGCTGTGTTGTAATGGTGGGCTTGCTCCCCCCGATTCGTCCTTCCTTTCTCTTGGCGGTCGAGTCTCTTGGCGGTCGAGGCGAAACGGACCACTCAGCGGGAAGCCGAGAGGCGCTCGATCGCCTCGTCGTCCCAGCTGATGCCGAGCCCGGCGGCTCTCGGCGGATGGGCCCGGCCGTCGGTCACGGCGATCGAGCTCGACGTCACCGGCGCGAGCTGGGGGATCCACTCCACCCAGCGCCCGTTCGGCACGGCGGCCGACAAGCTCACGTGGAGCTCCATCAAGAAATGAGGCGCCGCCGGGACGCCGAATGCTTCGGCGAGGTGCGCGACCTTCAGCCACGGCGTGATTCCCCCGATCCGGGCGACATCGGGCTGCACGACGCTTGCCGCGCCAGCGGACAGGTACTCGCGAAAATGCGCCAAGGAATAGATCGTCTCGCCCACGGCGATCGGGATCGAGGTGGACCGAGCAAGGATCGCGTGGCCCTCGACGTCATCGGCGGCGAGGGGCTCCTCGAACCAGGTGAGGTCGAAGGGCTCGTACAGGTGGGCCCGGCGGACGGCCTCGTCGCGGGTGAAGCCCTGGTTGGCGTCGACCATCAAGGCTGCCGCCGGGCCGATCGCTTCGCGGACTGCCCGGAGGCGCTCGACGTCCGTGCTCGGGTCAGGCTTGCCGACCTTGACCTTCACGCCGTGCCGGCCGTCCTTGATCGCCTGAGCGGCATTGGCAGCGAGCTCGTCGATGCTGAAGTGGAGCCAGCCGCCTTCGGTGTCATAGACGGGCACCGAGTGCTGCGCGCCGCCGGCGAGCTGAAAGACGGGAAGCCCGAGCGCCTTCGCGCGAGCGTCCCAGACGGCGGTGTCGATGGCGGCGAGCGCGAGTGCGGTGATGGGGCCGACCATCACCGAGCGGCACTGGTTGTACAGGTGGCGCCAGATCTCCTCGGGGCAGGCGGCATCGAGGCCGCTCAGCTTGTCGATCAAGTAGTCCTCGACGAGCGCGAGAACCGCCGTGCCGCCGATGCCGATCGTGTAGGAATAGCCGCGTCCGACCGTCCCATCGGTCGTCGTGACCTCGACGAAGATCGTCTCTTGGGACAGGAACGACTGCACGGCATCACTGCGCGGCTGAAGGACGGGGATGTCGCAAACCCAGGCGCGCGCACCTGCAATCTTCAATGGTCTCTCCCCCCGAGATCACTCTGCACCATCCGTTGGAGCCCGCCCCAACATCGTGCATGATGTACTGTACGGGACCAGTCGCGGGGCGTCAACACGACCGCTACCGTTTGAAGACGCGCAAGGCGAGGGGGTGGTCATGGCGAGCGAGGCTTCGAGCGCGGCGCGGGGTGAGTCTGGACGCTCTGCGGCGCGTCGCCTGAGTGCGCCGGCCGACGAACTGGGCGCAGACGCGCTGCCCGGGCGCCAGGTGCTCGCTGACAGCGTTTATGACGTCGTGAAGCAGCAAATCATGGATCTGAAGCTGACCCCGTCCAAGCGACTGGTCATCGATCAGCTGGCCCGCGACCTCGGCGTGTCGAACACCCCATTACGCGAGGCACTGACGCGCCTTGAGCTCGAAGGACTCGTGACGCGCCGCAGCCTCCAGGGCTTCACCGTCGCTGCCGTGCCGGACCTGCGCGACCTGGACGAGCTCTTCGAGCTACGCCTGATGCTCGAGCCCGGTGCGGCACGTGCCGCCAGCAAGAACGTCAGCCCGGAAGATCTGGCGCTGTTGGCTTCGAGCGTTGAGCGGATGGTCGAGCTCGCCGGTGATGACAACGACACCGGCCACTACCGCCGCCATCGCAGCCTCGTCTCGGCGGACGCGTACTTCCACGACTTTGTCTCCGAAGCGTCCGGCAACAAGCTGCTGCGCAGGGCGGTCTCGGGGCTACATGCCCATGTCACGATCTACCGTCTGTACTTCAAGGCGGGGTACGCGCCTGAGGGCGCCGACACGGCGGACGAGCACGCGTCGATCGTGCAGGCGTTGGGCGAGCACAACCCCGAAAAGGCGGCGCGCGCGATGCGAGAGCACCTGCGGCGCTCCCAAGAGCGGCTGCGCTCGATCTACCGCGTCAATCTCGCCAGGGACTCAAGCGTCCATGCACGCGGCGCCGGCGAGGAGTCGTGACGCTGACCGAGGTGGTGCCGAGGTGGAAACCACGCGCTCGTGAGGCCGGCGGGTGCCACCAGGGCCGATACATGAAGATGCCGCACGCGCGGTGAGCTTTGAGGTCCGCCCAAGGCGGGACCCCGGGGAACAAAAACGAGGGAACGCGATGACCACGACGTGCAGGTGCGCGATGGCCGGCAGGGCGCACTGGCAACTGGGGGAGGCGCATCGCTGTGTCTTTCCGAGCCAAGAGCGTTCGTGCCAAGCAGTCGGCGGACTTTATGGCGAGAGGCGGAATTATGGCTGAAGAAAACGCTCCATCGGGGACGCTCGAGCGCGTCCGACTCGGCCGCAGCTCGGTTGAGGTCACCCGCTTTATCCTTGGCTGCGCCCCGCTCGGCGGCCTCTACCAGGCCGTCTCCGACGAGGAGGCGGAGTCCACACTCGAGCAAGCCTGGCTGGACGGCGTGCGGGCCTTTGACGTCGCGCCCCACTACGGCGGCGGGCTCGCAGAACGGCGCGTCGGGCGCTTCTTGCAGCGCCAACGAGCCGGTTCTTTCGTCCTTTCGACCAAGGTCGGCCGCTTGCTCGTCGACCAGGGCGAGGGCGATTCGCCGGCGCCGGAGTTCGCCGGCGAGGCGCCCGTCACGCGAGTGCGCGACTACAGCGCCGCAGGCGTGCGCCGTTCGCTCGAAGAGAGCCTCGAGCGCCTCGGCCTTGATCGAGTCGACATAGCGCTCGTTCACGACGCCGAAGAGCACCTGGACGAGGCGCTCGACGGAGCGTTCCCCGCTCTGGCCGAGCTCCGTGCCGAGGGGGTCGTGGGAGCGATCGGCGCGGGCATGAACTTCTGTGAGCACCTCGAGCGGATCGTGCGCGAGGCCGATGTCGATTGCATCCTCGTCGCCGGACGCTACAGCTTGTTGGACCAGTCGGCCGGGCGCTCGCTCTTGCCCACCTGCGCCGAGCGGGGCGTGAGCGTGCTCGCGGCCGGAATCTTCAACGGCGAGGTGCTCGCCAACCCGCGGCCGGGAGCGCACTTTGACTATCGGCCGGCGAGCGACGAGGTGATCGCAAGGGCTCGCTCTATCGCTGAGGTGTGCGCGAGCTTCGGCGTACCGCTCGCCGCGGCAGCGCTCCACTTCCCGCTGCGCCACGCTGCGGTTCAGGCGCTCGTGGTCGGGGCGCGCACTGCGGGCGAGGTCGCAGAGGACGTTGCCCACTTTTCGTCCTCGGTCCCCGATGGCCTCTATGACGAGCTCGCAAGCCGAGGGCTCCTTGGAGGCTGAGCGTCCCGCTGCGGCGGGGCGGAGCCGGTCGGATCGGTGACGCGTGTTTGATCAGTCGAGGTGGAAGACCTCCTCGAGGTC
>JAJZKA010000148.1 GCA_021809805.1 Actinomycetes bacterium | reverse complement strand
GGGATGGATCGGGTACGCCCGCTTGACCCGCTCGACGTAGGCCGGTTCGCGCGATTCGACCGGGAACTCGGCTCCCTGCGAACGGTAGAACTCACCGAAGGCACGAGCCGTGGCGTCCCGGTGCTTGACCCGCTCGGCGGGTATGGGCTGGAACAGGCGGCGTCGGACGATCTCGAAGCTCTCCTCTGCTGACGCCGGCCGCCACGACGTCTCGGTCCGGCCGATGACGTTGCCCAGCCGTCGGGCCGTCTCCTGCCCGGCTGCCCCGCCGACCTCGGCCTCCGACCCGATAGGTACGGCGGTAGGCCGGGCCGGGTCGTCCGACACGGGCAACGACACCACGAGCAGCGCGCCCGGCACCGCGATAGCGGCGTCGGCCAGAGCCTGAGCGAAGGTGAACTGTGTCTCGAAGGACCCACCGGGCAGCGCCTCGGGGGCGTTGAACATCTGGCGGGCATAGGCCACCCACTCGTCGATCAGGACCAGGCACGGGGCGGCTCGGCGCACCACTTCCTCGAACGCCGCTCCCGGGTTGGTCGCTGTCCGGTCGGCCTCGGCGACCAGGTCGTACGCCGCCCTGCCGCCCAGTTGCCAGGCCAGCTCGCCCCACAAGGTACGGATCTCGGTGCCATCGGCTTTGGTACCTGCCTGACCCGGAGAGATTTGAGTCCCCACGACGACCGCTCGCGACACCTGAGGCAGTCCTATGACCCCTGCTCTGTCGAGCACTTCTTGGACCTCTTGGGGGAAATCCGTGGGGGTCAGCCCGGAGAACAGGTGGTAGAGGGCGATCATGGAGTGGGTCTTGCCACCGCCGAAGTTGGTCTGCAGGTTGACCACCGGGGCCCCACCGGCGCCGTTGATGCGCTGGGCCGCCTGGGTGAGCAGGGCCGTGAGCCCGTTGGTGAGATAGGTGCGCCGGAAGAACTCGACCGGCTGGGTGTACTCGGCCAGGCCCTCCCCCTTGGCCACCTGGTAGAGGTTGGCCGCGAACTCAGCCAGCTCGTACTTGCCCCGGCTGACATCGTCGTGCGGCTCGATCACCTCGCGCCACGGTTTCAGCCCCGCCGCCGGTTCGGCGAACAGCGCCTCCGCCTTCGGCGTGGCCGCCCGAGCCTCGGCTTCGTAGGTTGCCCGCTGCAGCTCGGCCTTGGACTTGCCGACATCCCCCGCTTCAGGGGCGTCGATCAGCTCGAGTAGTCGTTCCAACGTATCGAGGGCGCGGTAGGCGTCCTTGCTCGAGATAGGCAGGTTGTGCGCCCACTTGTTGCGCCAGTCCCGGGTCTCGCCAACCAGGTTGCGGCCGGTGGCCTTGAGGTCGTCCTTGAACACGTCGCCCCAGTGGTCCAGGACCACCCCGACCAGCGCCGAGATGTCGCTGTCGACGTTGTCGTCGTAAGTGTGCTTCCAGTTGCCACCTTGGGGGGCGCGGCGGCTCATGCGCCGGTCCACATAGACACCAAGCGCGTGGCCGGCCAGCTCCAACGCCTTGCCCACCCGGTCCCGATTGCTGACAGCCATATCCCCTCCCCGGCTAGAGCAGGCTCTGCTGGCCGGCCGAGCCGGCGGCAGCGATCTTGGAGAGCTCCGGCCACGACGCCGCCAGAGCGTTGTAGGGGCCAGCCTCCTTGGCCCAACGTTTCGATTCGGCCACCTGGAAGAGGCGGTAGGCCAGGTCCCGGGCCGCGTCGCCCAGCCCGCCGACCCGGCTCAGCAGCTCACCGGCCGACGCCTCGCCGTCATCCAGCAGCCGGCGAATCAGGTGCTGGGCCACCTCCCACACCGTCAAGCGGTCGTCCGACGCCGGGTCCCAATTCCGGTCCAGCTCCGAGCGGTCCAGCAGTCTTACATTGCCGGCTCCTGCCTTTACGATCCCAGCCCGCGCCAGCCCTTCGACCGATACGTTCTTTGCGCGCGACAGGTCGTCTGCTCGCCCGTAGGCGCCCTCGTCCATGCCGAACTCCGCGTACCAGGCGATGGCCCAGCGGGTGTCCTCGTCGAACTCGCCCTCCTGCTCGGCCGTCACCTCGTCGAGGACCTGGTTGATCAGCTGCAGTGCCTTGCGTACCGTCATGGCCGAGCCGTCAGGTTCGATGACTTTGGCAAAGGACGAGAACACCGCCATACCCGGTCCTATCGCCGCCTGAGCCAGGTCGACCGGAGCGATACCCCCCGACTGCAACACCCGTAAATCGTATCCCAGGCGGCCCTTCAGCGCCTGCTGGAACCCCCGCCGGTCTGTAATACCGGCAGTATCGCTGCGACGTCGACACACGAGGACGATTGACGAAGCTAGGGCGTTAGTGCCAATACCGATACTACGACCCGAACGCTCCGTTCGCATTGGCCAAGTGCCTGTCACTGTCAATCCTGATTGGACTAGACCGGCGAGCATCTTTTCCCAACCTGTCGAAGCGACCGAAGCGCCCGATTCGACGCCTGCGTCGCTCTCGCTCTGTTTGAAGGCGTAGAAAATAGACATTGGTTCGTGAGCGGCAGCCTCCAAGGCCGCACGCGAAAAGATGGCCGAGAACCCTTTCTCAAAGTGTTCGTCGGCCTTTTCACCGAAGCGGTATGGAGTTGCTACCAATTCGGCCTCTTTAGGCGTTAGCATGGTGCTAAGGAGATCCGGATAGACAGACTTCAACGACCGGCGAAGCCACACATAAAAGAAGTCAGCCAAATCAGCATAACCGATGTTGTCGTAGTAGGGCGGATCGGTCGCGATAACTAACCCTTCGTAGGAGTGAGAAGCTGCATCAACCTGCACGCTACGACCACACGTACCGTACAAGCGCAGGACCACCTCAGCTATGCGCTCAATTGACGGCCCAAATCCTCCCGTAGAGTCAATGAACGGCCACGGCTCGGCGAAGTCCCATGTCATGGGTATCGCTTGACGGGCGAATGTAGATCTGACGTGTTCCTTGCCAGCATCACTCGCCCAAGTGCAGATGGTAGAGAGCTCGTTCGCCTCCCTATCGACAGCAAATGCTAGGTACGTGGCCACGGCATCCGCGTAGGGAGTGTCGCCGCCGGAGTCGGCAAGGATCTGCGCCCTGGCTTCGCTGACCAGGTCGCTGAAAGTGGTGAGGGCGGTGAGCTGGCGGTTAGTGAACAGGTCGGCGTGGTGGGTCATCCCGTACATCGGCGGTGAGAACCACCGCGGGTTCGCCGGCATCTCCGTGTCGGGGACATCCTCCGGGCGAGGCACGTCGGCCGCTGCAGCGTGGACCGGGTCGGGCGGCAGGTATATACGCTGCCGCGAACCCGCTGCGACGACAGCCATGAGCTGTGCGCCCATACGGCCGGCCCTACCCTCGGCCCAGAGATGTTGTCTCGGGACCGGGCTGTCGCAGACCAGGCAGGTGGCCCCCGTTCGGCCGACCGTTCCTTCAACTGGCGGCCCTTGCTTGCCATGGCCGATCTCGAACCTGACTCGCTTGTTCGCTGGGTCAGGAAGCGGGTTGACCCACGCTTCCTTGCCCTTCTTATTCCCCAGCCAGAAGGAACGGACCAGCGGCATAGTGGCCCCGCATGCCGGGTTGGGGCAGGTCACTGTCCGGGCCCACAGCCAGGCGATGACGGTTGCCTGGCTACCGTCGGGGAGGGTGGCCTTTGGGTACAGGTGGCCTATGCGTTTCTCGGCATGGTCTCGCATCCAGTTGCCATACCAGCGGACGTCCTCGGCAAGGCCGGCCGCGCCTTTCCAGGTCTGTGTCCCTGCCAGCTTGCCGTGCTCTCGGGGGTGCACCGGCGGCCGGTCGGCGAACTTGGGGGGCAGCTCGATGAGGGCTTTGGTGATGAGGACCGGGACAGGGTTGAGGTCACTGGCCTCGACCGGGAGGCCCAGGCGTTGGGCTTCGAGGGGGATGGAGCCACCGCCGCAGAACGGGTCGACGATCGTCGGCAGCCCGTCCGGGTAGCACTTGCGGATCTCGGCGCGGGCTTCTTCCAGGACCTTCTCGTCGTTTGACGCCTCCCAGGGGACCAGCCGCTCGATGATGCGGAACAGCCGCTGACGCTCGGTGTCCTGGTCCTCCTCGGTAGGGAACCGCTCGGGATGGGCGGAAGGGTCGTCGACCAACTGGGCGAACAGCACCGCCCGGCAAGCGGCCAGCGGCCGTCTGGCCCACCACAGGTGCAGTGTCGACGGGTGCCCGTGACGGATGGACTTCTCCCGGGCCGCTTCGCGGTTGATGACATCCAATGGCAGTGCGACTTCGATCAGTTTGGTGGGCATCTACGTGGGATCCTCGGTCATGGTTGGCGGGCGATGAAGTCGTGCATCCCGGGAACGGTGAAGGCGAGCAGGCCGCGGTCGGGCGCGTAGACGAGCCCCTTTTTGATGAGCTCGTTCCGGGCGACGGAGATGTGGGAGGTCTTGGTCTTGCCGAGCGCAGCGGCGATCTCCGAGATGGAAGCCGTGGTGTCTCCCGCGAGGTCGGCCAGCGCCCGCATCAGGTCGCGCTGGGCTGGTGTGGCCCGCTCCCACCTGGAGCGGTAGAGGCCGTCGTCGACCTCGCGCTGTGCCTCGATGAGCCCGAGGCGGACGTCGTCGGGGTCGATGGGGCTGCGCCGGGCGTTGTCCCACACGTGCTTTCCCACGGCCTGGAGGAAGTACGGGTAGCCCCGCGCCGTCTCCAGGGCCAGGGACAGCGCCTCGTCGTCCCAGTCGACGTCGAGCTGGCGCGACGGGAGCACCAACGCGTCCCGAGATGCTGCTTCGTCCAGCAGGCCGACCGGACGGTAGTCGTACAGCCTCTCCGCATAGCTGGTCGCCTCTGCGAGCTGGGCCGGTAGGGAGGGGAGCCCGGCACCCACGAAGGCGAGGGGGAGGGGCGGGTCGGCCTGGCCGAGGTTGTGGACGGCGACGTTGATGGCCGCCAGCTCCGAGGCGGCGGCTTCCTGCAGCTCGTCGACGAGGACCAGTACGCCGGTCCCCAGGGCGCGTGCGGTCTCACCGAGGACCTCGAACAAGGAGGCAAGGTCGTCGGCGAAGCGGCCGGTGTCGGCGATCCCGGCAATCGGGTCGACGTCCACACCGAGTGAGACAGCGCCCGAGGGCTCGACTTTGAGGCTGAACGCCTTGAAGACACCGAGCAACCGTTTCAGCCGTCGCTCGGGATGGCGACCTGTGGCTGTACGCATCGCTCTGACCAACGAGCGACTGAGCGTCAGGGGCAGCGGCTCGGTGCCGGCCTCGGCCTTGGCGGCGATCCACCCAGCCCTCGATGCCCGGTCGAGCATCTCGGTGAGCAGGACGGTCTTACCCACACCGCGCAGCCCGTTGAGCACCCAGCCGCGCTCACCCTCTCCTCGTTCCTCGGCACGGCGCTGGACCACTTCGAACCCGGCCAGGAGCGGCTCGCGCCCAGCGAGGATGGGAGGTCTCCGGCCTGCTCCCGGGCGGTACGGGTTGGCGACCGGGTCCACGATCAGACCTTATCAAGTCGCATAACGGGTCTTCTTATACGGCCTGATAAAGCCTGATAGACCCAGGCGGCCCGCCCCGTTGCCAGTAGGCGCCCCAGTCCAGGGTGGTGGACGTCGTGTCGAACGGCAAGCGGACCTCGCCCCCGTACGGGCGGATGAGGTAGCGGACCTGGTCGGCGTGGGCACCACTCGGCGACACCTCGACCAGGGCGAGGAGGTAACCGTCAGGGATGTTGGCGGCGAAGCGCAGCTCGTTCTGCGTCACGACGAAGTTGTCGGCGCCCGAGACCCGTCCTTTGACCTCAATGAAACGGACCTGGCCGAGAGAGTCGGTGGAGCGGATGTCATAGCCGGGATGGTTGTGTGGCATCTCCACCGGGCTGTGGCCGAGAGCGGTCTCAGCGGCCAGTACTGCGTCCACGGCGCGCCGCTCGACGGCAGTCGTGTCCATCGCATGGATGGCCGGTGACGCCGGATCGAGACCGGCGGCACGACGGAGCAGGCCGGCAGGTAGGATCAACGCTCCGCCGACCACCAATGGGGGCTGGGGGGACAGCTGGGCCTCGCGGTCGAGGTCGGCCATCCGGGCGTGAAGGCGTCGGCGCAGGTCCTCGGCCCTGGCTTCGGCACGGTCCGGGTTCATGCGCGGCGTCTTGCCTGCTTGGGCCTGCAGGTCGAGCTCGGCTGCCCGGTGGTCCCAGTAGCCGATCTCCTTGGTCAGCCGGGCGTGCACGGCAGCGCGGACCTTGGCCACCCGCTCGAGGGTCTGGGCCTGCACCTCGGCCAGGTGCTCGGCGGCCAGTACCTCGATGCCATAGTCGCCGGCCCGCTCGGCCAGGTCGCCGGCCAGCCATGTCATCTCCTGCACCAGGCCCGGCAAGAGCGGCGCCTCGTCGGGCGTCGGCGGGCGGGCATCGAGGTAGGGGGCGTAGCCGGCCGGTCGTGGCTCACCGTGCTCGGGCACCTCGACGAACTCGAAGCGCCGGGACACGACGCGCCGCTTCCCCGACGCTTCGGTGCGGGCGTCGCTGACCGAGTGCTCGAGGAACACCAGCACACGGGCTTCGGTGCCACTGTCGGCGTCGTCGACCAGCACCGCACCTTCTTTGATCAGAGCAGCGTGGCGTTCGGCTACCAGGTCGATCACTGCCTCGAGCAGGGGGTGGCCCGGGGCTATCAGCTCGGCCGGCGGCTTGCCTTCGACGCGAGTGAGGTCCTTTTCGAACGTGACCCTCTGGTAGCGGGCCATGACCGGTACGCCGCCCCCTATCAGGCGGTCTCGTTGGCGGATGTCAGCTGGCACGAACGTGATCTCGAACCGGCCTGCTTCCCGCTCGGACATGCGCCCGCCAAGGTGGGCGAACGCCTCGACGAACCAGGCCTGGACGTACCCCGGCTGCAGCCGGCGGGCCTGCGCTTCGAGCATGTCCGCCCGGATGCGCTCCAGGTCGGCTACCGAGATCACCTCCGAGCTGAGGGCATGCTCGCGGACCAGCTCGGCCAGGCCGTCGCCGACACGTTCGTCGATGACGCGGTCGAGCTTCGCTCGTGTGCCGGGCTCGTTGCCGTAGCGGATCGCCTCGATGAGAAGTTGTCTTAGCTCCTGGCCGGGGAGGGCATCACCCAGCACGTCGAAGACCTGGTCGACGCCCAAGCTCTGGCGCATCTCCTCCAACTTCGCCAGGAGCTTGGTGTACACCATGCCCTCGCGCGTCTCCTCGGCCACGAGGTTCCACAGATGGCAGACCTCGGTCTGGCCGATGCGATGGATCCGGCCGAACCTCTGCTCGATGCGGTTCGGGTTCCACGGCAGGTCGTAGTTGACAAGCAGATGGGCACGCTGCAGGTTGAGCCCTTCCCCGGCGGCGTCGGTCGCTACCAGGATCTGGCAGGCGGCATCGGTGGTGAAGCGCTCCTGGACCACTCGGCGCTCCTCGCGGGCCACGCCGCCGTGAATGGAGACCACCGCCTCGGCCCTGCCCAGATAGGCGGTCAACTTGCGCACCAGGTAGTTGAGCGTGTCCCGGTGCTCGGTGAAGATGATCAACTTGCGCCGGGCCCCGTCTGCCTCGAACATCTCCGGCTCGTCACCTACCAGCCCGAGCAGCTCGTTCCACTTGCGGTCCTCGCCTGACTGTCGCACCTGGTCGGCTCTTGCCTCCAGACGTTTCAAGGTGGCGATCTCCACCTCTAGCTCGGCCAGGGTGCGCGCGTTGGTGGCGTCATCGACCAGTTGCTCCTCCAGCGCTTCCAGTTCCTCCCCGTCGAGGTCGTCGAGGTCGGACTCGCCGGTGTCGGCGTCGATGTCCAGAGCGCTCAACAGCCGCGCCGCCGGCCCACCCTCGCCCGCCAGTACCCGCCCCCCTCGGGCCTGGGCTTTGAGCTCCCGTGCCCGGTCCTCCAACCGCTTGCGCCGCCGGGCCAGGGACTGGAAGATGGCCTCCGGGCTGGATGCCAGGCGCCTCTGCAGCACGGTGACGGCAAACCCGACCCGGTTGCCTCGGCGGCCCTCGCCCTGCTTGAGCAGCTGGTCGGCTCGGCCCATCTCCTCGGCTACGTAGTCGGTCACCTCGCGATAGAGCGCCATCTCTGCATCGGTCAGCTCGTAGGGGAGGGTGTAGGCCCGCCGCTCGGGGAACAACGGCTTGCCGTCGAAGCGCAGCAGCTTCTCCTTGACCATGCGTCGCATCAGGTCCGAGGTGTCGGCCACGTGCACGCCGTCTCGGGGTTTGCCCTCGAAGCGGTCGGAGTCCAGCAGGGCCATGAACAGCTGGAAGTCCTCCTCCTTGCCCGCGTGCGGCGTCGCCGTCATGAGCAGGAAGTGGCGGGCCACCGAGCCGAGGGTCTTGCCCAGCCGGTAGCGCTTGGTCTCGGTGATGTCGTTGCCGAAGTAGTGGGCGGCCATCCGGTGCGCCTCGTCTACCACCACCAGGTCCCAGTCCGACGCAGCCAGCCGGCCGGTCAGGTCTTCGTTGCGCGACAGGTGGTCCATGCGGGCCAGGAGCATGGGCCGCTCCCCGAACGGGTCGCCCGTGCGGGAGGCCTCGATCAGGTCCCTGGTCAAGATGTCGAACTTCAACCCGAACTTGTCGTCCAGCTCGTCCTGCCACTGGGCCACCAGGCCCCCGGGGGCGACGATCAGGCACCGTTGCAGGTCGCCCCGCAGCGCCAGCTCCTTCATGTAGAGCCCGGCCATGATCGTCTTGCCCGCCCCTGGGTCGTCGGCCAGGAGGAAGCGCAGCGGCTGGCGCGGGAGCATCTCGCCGTAGACGGCGGTGATCTGGTGCGGGAGCGGGTCGATCTTCGA
>JAJZKA010000147.1 GCA_021809805.1 Actinomycetes bacterium | reverse complement strand
GGGACCCTCAGGTGGATGCTGCAGCGAGGACCGGGACTTCTCATGGCCAAAATCAGGGACTTCTCATGGCCACCAGCTGGGACTTCCCACGGCCAAAACCGGGGACTTTTTCATGGCCATTCACAAAGGACACTGCCGCCGTAGAACGAGCGCTTCGCCAGCAGCTCACCTACTGGCACGAGCTGCTGGTCGTTGATGTGGACCCCGAGACGACCAAGCCCTACGCCGTCCTTCGGTTCACGAAGATCACCCCCAAGGTCCTCCGAACGTTCGCTGCAGAGCTCGTCCTTGCTGCCGTAGGGCTGGGCGGGTTGGTCATCCTGGCGATCCTGACGACCCAAGTGCAAGGCCTCCCTGGATGGAAGACGTTCGCCGCCGTGGTCGGCGTGCTCGGGATCTCCATCGGAGGCGTGCAGACGTCACTCAAGAACGCCACGCAGTCCCTCATCGGCCGACTGCATGCCGACCTCTACTCCGACCTCGTCACGACCGCGATCAGCTCGCTCCGCTCCCTGGGAAAGGGAGGAGAAGGCGGCGGTACGAAAGGCGGTCCGGGCTCGGACCGTGACTGCCGCACTGCCGGACAATAGACCCGCCGGCCATCGCCGACCTCTATTCCTGCTCGAAACCCTGGTCGGTGAAATGAAGAGTGCGGGCGTTCTCGGTGACAGTACGGATGACCGGCTCGTCGAAGCCCTCGGGAGCACTGGCGGAGATCTCGATGGTGACCTCGACGTCAGCGGCGGCGTCGGCGAGATGGGCGATGACCTCTTGGACGACCCGACCGAACTCGAGGCTGAGCCGCTCGGAGCGCAGCGCGACACTCCCGTGGAACCGTCGAGGCTTCGCGGGCGATATCAGCGCGCCGGCAGCCAACGGTGTCGGTGCCGCCGAATCGGTGACGCGTCCGGCCGAGGTAGCCGTTGCGATGGAGGCAGCAGCGGTCTGGCTGCTGTTGGCTTGGTCATCGACGCGAAGCTGTGCGGCAGCGACGTCGGGTCGCACGAGCAGCGTGGAGACCGACACCGCAGCGCCGCCACCGGGACCGACGACGAGGCCGAGGTAGCGCTTGGTCGTGGCGTCATAGCCCTCGGCAACGGCAAAGCCTTCCTCGGACCAGGCGAACCCGGCCGGCCCGTCCTGCACGCAGCGGTGCAGCACGAGACGGTCTCGCAGCCGGGGCAGATACGGGTAGCGGGCGAGGGCCTCCCAGAGCTCTTCGACCGAAACGTGGCCCTTCTCCCACAGCGAGGCGAGCGGGCCACCGAGAACGAGGGTTCGCAGGAGCGAGGGGGCGTAGACCAAGTTGAGGTGGCCCTTGTCGACGAGGCGCCGGGCGGTCCGTGCCGCGAGGTCGCCTTGGCCGTCGATGCGCACCGCATCGAGCACGATCGGTCCAGTGGGCTCCGGCTGGGTCGGCACGAGCGCCCAGCCATAGGTCTCAGCCAGGCGACGTTCGACAGTTCCTTCGGCCTCTTGGGCCTTGGTGGCCGCCTGCGCGGCCTGCTGGGCGCCGAGGCCAAGCTCCTCTGCTTCGGTCGAGATCGACGTCCAGGCGAGTGCCTCGGCCATCCCCTGGCGCAGGTCGTCGACGCGCCGGTTGTCGGCAGCGAGGAACGCCACCATGTTGCGATAGATGCGCGGCGCGGTGCCGCGGTGCTCGAGGATCTCGCGCGCGGCGCCAAGCGCGGGCGAGTCGTCGGTCTTCACGACATGGGCCGCCAGTGGTGGGAGCACGACCAGTCGGACCCGGTCGTCGTCGTCGACGTCGGCTGAGCTCGAGGGGGCGACGTGCACGCCGGTGAGCTCGCCCCGGTCGCGTTGACGCCGGATTCGCTCGCACAGCGCAGCATCGAGCTCCGCCGTGCCGGTGGCGAGCCAGCGCTCGGCGCGGTCTCGGGCCATGCGCGCCACCGAGGGCGATAGCCCATACCAGTAGCGGTCCCGGTCGACGTAGAGGTAGGTGGCCCGATCCGACAGCCTGGCGAGCGCGTCGGCGTAGGTGGCGACCGCCTCGCCGGGCGCGGCGCACCCGAGGCGCACCCGGGCGGCCTCCACCCCTCGGTGCGGGGAGTGCACGGTCGGCGCCGAGCCCAGGAACACCGCCCGGGCGACCTTTCGCGCCGCGCCGTAGCGGCCGAGGTTCGGATAAGTGGCATCGAGCTGCGCAGGGAGCGATCCCGTGCCGTCCACGTCGGCGTCCATCACCGGCTTCCAAGAGTCCTCCAGGTTGCGGGCGAGCTCGGAAGCGACCGGCGCGTCGTCGAGGGGGATCGCGCCGGGCAAGATGAGCGGCGACTGGTCACCCCCACGCCACAGCGCCCCAACGACCTGGGCCATGAGGCGCAGCACTCCCCGGGTGCGCTGGAAGCGCTCCAAGGTCGACCAGTCCTCGTACAGCCGGTCGAACAACTCGGGGTGGATCGGATAGGCGGCACGTAGCCGGCGCTCGTAGGCGGCTTCCCGGCACTCGGCGGGGAACTCGGCGGCCTGGGCGCGATACGACTCGGCAAAGGCCCGGGCGGTCGCGTCCCGATCGGCGAGCCCCGAGGCGTCGAGGGGTCGGAACAGCCGGCGCCGGACGATCTCGAACCCTTCCTCGGCCGACGCCGGCCTCCACGACGACTCGACCCGGCCGATCACGCTGCGCAGACGTCGCAGTGCCTCGGCACCCCCCGGACCACCGAGCTCGACACTCGATCCACCACCCGAGCCGCCACCCGAACCGACGGTGGCGGGCTCGGTGGCCACCGAGGCGGGGAGGCTCACGACCAACAGGGCCTGGTCGGTCGAGCGGGCCGCTTCGGTGAGCGCCTGGGCGAAGGAGACGTGCGCCTCGAAGCTGCCACCGACCAGACGCTCGTCGGTGGCATACAGCTGGCGGGCATAGGCGACCCACTCGTCGACGAGCACAAGACACGGCGAGCATGCCTTGAACAGCTCGGCCAGCGCGTCTCCTGGGCTCGTGCCGGTGCGGTCCGCATCGGCGACAAGTGCGTAGCCGTCCTTGCCGGCGAGCTGCCAAGCGAGCTCCCCCCACAAGGTCGCCACCTCGGTGCCGTCGGGCTTGACGGACACCTGGCCGGGTGCGATCCGGGTGCCGACAAGTGCCGCCCTGGCCACCTGGGGCAGCTGGTCGACCCCGGCGGCCCGGACGAGGTCTTGGACCTCCTCGGGCAGCTCGGCGAGTGCGGTTCCTGAGCACAGGTGCCAAAGAGCGATGAGGGTGTGGGTCTTGCCGCCACCGAAGGTGGTCTGCAGGTCGACCACCGGCACGCCGTCGGTGCCGGCGAGGCGCCGGGTCGCCTCTAAGAGCAGCTGGCGCAGACCCTCGGTCAGATAGGTGCGGCGAAAGAACTCGACCGGATCGGCGTACTCGGGGCCGCCCGAGCCGGCAGCGACCTGGTGCAGGTCGGCGGCGAACTCGGCCAAGCCGTAGCGGCCCTGGGCGACGTCGTCGTGTGGGACGATCACCTCACGCCACGGCCGAAGCCCCGCCACCGCTCCGGTGGTCGCTTGGGCGGCCGCTCCAGCCTTGCGGGTGTCAGCCTCGTAGCGAAGCCGCATCAGCTCGGTCTTGGACCGGCCGACCTCTGCGGCCTCTCCGGCGTCGACAGCGACGAGCACCCGCTCGATCGAGTCGAGGGCCCGGTAGGTGTCGTCCGCGTTGAACGCGTCGTTGTGCGCCCAGCGGTTGCGGACGTCGCGCAGCTCGAACACGAGGTTGCGGTCGGTCCGGGTGAGCCGGCTGCGAAACGCGGAGTCCCACGCTTCGGTCATCACCTTCAACAAGAACGCAGGATCATGAAGCGACGCGGGCGCGGCGTTGCGTGGGCCGGAGTCGACGAAGCCCTCCAGCCAACCCTCACCGTGCACCGAAGCCATCTGGCGGTCGACGAACGGTGCGAGCCCCGTAGCCAGCACCTCGAAGGCCCTACCGACCCGCTCCCGGTTACTGACGGCCACGTTCTGCTCCCAGCTCTCGTCGTACCTCGGCCACCACATGCTCGGCAGGCCCTGCCAGACGGTTCGCAAACTCAGCGTCCGCCTCGGTGAGGTCATCCGCCCAGCGCCCGTCAACCGCAGCTCGGGCATAGACGACCCGTCCTTCTCGAAGCGGCCAGTAGTGCATCGAGCCGACCACGTCGCGGCGGCGCTCGCACTCGCGGCGGTCGGTGACAAAGACCTGCACCGGCACCGCCCCGCCGAGGGCGCCGTAGAGCTTCGCCTCCAGCTCGTGGCGCTTCGCGTAGTCGATGGAGGAGCACACCACCATCAAGTCGAGATCGGAGTCCGGACCGTCGTCGCCTCGGGCGACGGAACCGAAGAGGAGCACCTCCTCGGGACTGCAGGCCTCTACGACGAGGTCCACCAAGTTGGGCACCCACTCGGCCAAGGTCCGATCGTCGTAGCGAGCCTTGCCGTCACGCACCTCGAAGGTGACCGGGCTCATGACTCAAGCTCCGGCTGGGCCGACGCCGGTGAGCCGGTCAGGCGGAAGATCTCAAGCCACGAGGTGACCAGCGCGTTGAACCCGAGGGCGTTCTCGGCCCTGCCGACCCGTTTGCGGTCACTGACTGCCATCTGCTGCCTCCAGTGCTGCGTGCGCGATAGCCAGGACCTGATCGGCCAACTCGACCGCCCTGCCAGCGTCACGGGAAGTGGCCTCGTCGAGGTCCCCCGGGTACCGGCCTTCGATCGCCCAGCGGGTGAGATCCTCGAGATCCACGTCGAGCAGCCGATCGGCGGTCTCTTCGGCGAGCATGCGGGCAAGCCGGAGCAGGTTGTGGGTCTTCGGAGGATCGAGGTCGGACGAAACCACCAATGCCTTGATGGCCTTTTCGGCTGCCTGCTGGGCGAGGCTGCATGCCACCCTGGGAGCGACCTCTGTGTCGTCGGCGCTGTGCCGAGCGGCGACGAGATCCTCGGCTGCCCACCGCAGCCACCTGCGAGCCTGTTCGTGGGCGACAGATGCCGGTTCATCCATGGACGACAGCTCCTTCGCGCAGCGCTACCCGGACGACGCCGGGCGCAGCCGCACGCTCCTCGAGCTCGGCGACGTCGGTGACGACGAGGTCGACCGGCACCGGCAGGTCGCGAAGCGACCGGAGCATGGACACCGCCGCGTCGTGATGGCGTAGTCGCAGCTCGGGAAGCACGACGAGCAGGTCGACGTCGGAATCGCGCTCGTCGTCACCACGTGCGACCGAGCCGAACAGCACGATTCGAGAGGGGGCGAACTGCTCGGCCAGTCGCTGGACGATCTCGGGCACCCACTGGGACAAGGTCCGACCGTCGTAGCGGGCCTTGCCGTCACGCACCTCGTAGGTGACCGGGCTCATGACGCGAGCTCCGGCTGGACCGAGCCCGGTGAGCCGGCCCGACGGAGGATCTCGGGCCACGAGGTGACCAGCGCGTTGAACCCGAGGGCGTCCTCGGCCCATCCCCGACGTTCGCAGATCGCGTAGAGGCGATAGGCGAGATCGCGTGCCGACTCACCGAGCCCACCGAGACGGCGCACCAGGTCAGCGGCTCCCGACTCGCTGCCGTCATCCCACAGTGCCTTCACCAGCTGCTGGGTCACCTCCCACACCGGCATACGCTCGTCGGTGGTCGGACCCCAGTCCGCGGCAAGCTCGGCACGCCGCAGCAGCCGGACCCGCCCGGCCCGAGCGACGAGGATGCCGGCCTCCTCCAGGCCCTTTACCGACACGTTGGTCGCTCGGGCTAGGCCTTCTGCGGGGTCGTAGCCGGCCTCGTCGAAGCCGTACTGCTCGAACCACTTGATGGCGAAACGGGTGTCCCCGTCGAACTCGCCTTCTTGCTCGGCGAGCACCTCGTCGAGGACCTGGTTGATGAGCGCGAGCGCGCTGCGCACCGGCATCGTCTCGCCGGCCGGCTCGACGACCTTCGCGTAGCGGGAGAACACCGCCATCCCCGGGCCGATCGCGGCCTGGGCGAGGTCCACCGGGGCAATGTTGCCCTGCTGGAGCTCACGCAGCGCCTTAGGCAGCTCGGCGTGTAGCGCGGCGAGAAACCCCCGCCGGTCGGTGATGCCAGCGGTTTCGCTGCGAGGGCGGCACGCCAGGACGATCGAGGAGGCGAGTGCGTTGCTTGCCTGGTTGCGCATGCGGTTCGATGCTTCAGTTCGCATGGGCCACGTGGCAGTCACGGCGAGACCTGAATGAAGCAGGCCAGTCAGCATCGTCTCCCATCCAGTGGAGGCGACGCCACCCTCGTCGTGCTCGGACTGCTTGAACGCGTAGAAGACCGTCAAGGGGAAAGCCGGGTGAGCCGCCTTCCGCAAGTTTGCGAATGCCTGCTTGAAGCCCTCCTCGAAGCGCCGCTCGGCTTCTTCCTTGTCACCGTCGCTACGAAACGGTTCCGCAACTAGTTCAGCCGTCTTGGGCGTCAGCATCGTCGCACAGAGCTCCGGGTAGATCGCTACAAGAGACCTCCGGATCCACACGTAAAAGAAGTCGGAGAGGTCGGCATAGCCGACGTTGTCGTAGTAGGGAGGGTCAGTGGCGACGACCACACGCACCTGGCTGGGTGGAAGTTGAAGGATGTCGCTTTGATTGACCTGCCCAAGTCGGGCGTCAGCTGCGGCAAACGCAGGAGAGTCGAATGCCCGCTGAGCTCCTTCCATGAGGACGGCCCATCCACCGGAGCTGTCGCTCAGTGGGTTTCCCTCGGCGTGGTCCCATGCCATGGGAATTGCCTGACGAGCGAAGAGATGCCTGGGGCATTCGGCGACTGGCTCCCATGCAGACAAGCCGTTTGCCAAGTCAGCGAGCCGGCTCACCCCAAACGCAAGGTACGTCGCTACCGCGTCTGCGTACTCCGGCTCGCCGCCATCGTCGATCAACCGCTGGCGCGCTTCCGTGACGAGATTCGAGAAGGTGCAGAGCGCACTCAGCTGACGGTTGGTGAAGAGGTCGGCGTGATGCGTCATGCCGTAGCCCTGAACTCGGAACCCGAGTGCCTGCTGCGGAAGCTCGGTCTCCGGCGCGCCGTCGGGCCGAGGCACATCGGCGGCCTTTTCGTGATCCGGCTCCGGTGGGAGGTAGATGCGCTGGCGGTTTCCTTGGGCGACGATCGCCATGAGTTGGGCTCCCATACGCCCGGACTTGCCTTCTGATCGAACATGGGCGAGCGGCACCGGGGTGTTGCACACGATGCAGGTCGCGCCAGTGCGTCCGACAGTGCCCTCAATGGGAGGGCCAGATGACCCGTGGCCGATCTCAAAGCGCACCCTGCTGCCCTCTACCACCGGGCGAACCCAGGCCTCCTTGCCCTTCTTCTTGCCAAGCCAGAACGAGCGAGTCAGCGGCATTGTGGCTTGGCACGCGGGGTTCGGGCAGGTGACGGTACGCGCCCAGATCCACGCGATGACCGTTGCCGTGCGGCCGTCGGAGAGGGTGGCCTGTGGGTAGAGATGCCCGATACGACGCTCCGCCTCGTCGCGCATCCAGGCTCCGTAGTAGCGGACATCCTCGGCGAGTCCCTGGGCGCCTCGCCAGTTCTCGACCGCGAGTCGGTCGTCACCGTCGCGCGGGTGAACAGGCGGTTGGCCGGCGAACTTGGCCGGTAGCTCAATGAGGGCCTTGGTGATGAGCACGGCGACCGGGTTCAGGTCACTCCCATGAGCGACGAGTCCGAGGCGCTGGGCCTCCAGGGGGATCGATCTGCCCCCGCAGAAGGGGTCGAGTACCTCGGGCGGATTGTCTCCGCAGGACCGGCGGATCTCCTCGCGCGCCTCAGCCAGCACCGCCTCGTCTTGGGTGGCTTCCCAGGGGACGAGCCGTTCGATCAGGCGGAAGAGCCGCTGGCGCTCGTGCTCTTGGGCTTCTTCGGTCGGGAAGCGATCGGGATGGGCCGAGGGGTCGTCGACGAGTTGGGCGAAGAGCACAGCCCGGCACGCCGCGAGGGGTCGGCGCGCCCACCACAGGTGGAGCGTCGAGGGGTGCCCGTGGCGGATCGACTTCTCCCGGGCAGCCTCGCGGTTGATCGCCTCGAGGGGGAGTGCCACCTCGATGAGCTTGCGCCGGGGCGCCTGGTCCGGCTGTTCAGCTTGCTCCATTACCCCCCTCTTCGATCGAGTTCGCTTGCCAGTTCCCGCAGCCGGGATACTGGTCGAGCAACTTCTTCCACGTGCCAAGCGGTAAGAAGTTGTAGATGAGCGCAGCGATCGCGCCTAGCCCGGGCAGCAGGAACCATTTGCGCACCTGGGAACTTTCGAATACGCCCGTCTTGCACCATACGGCAAGGTGCTCGCAGTTCGACCCAAGGAGGTTGTAGCGGCCGGCAGTCGGTTGCCGGACCAGCCACTCAGCGCGGTCGATCACTTCCTCCGGAGGTAATGCTGGAACGGGAGGCATCGCCAGGCCGGCAAGGTGTGGCTGTGGATACTGCATCTCGCTTGGGAAATCAGCGCCGCAGAAGTCGGCGTAAGACCGCGCCCGGATGCGTGCCTGCGACTTGTCTCCCGAACCTTCCCCGCTGAAGTCGATGACCCGGTCGGCGGAGATGTAGATGCCATGGTGGTCATAGAGTCCTTTCCCGCGGCCCACTTTAAGGTGAGCACCGGCACTAATTCCAGGAGCCTCGCCGGTCATCGTGGCGTCTCCGCGGTCTCCCAGAGCTTGTCCCAGTCGAAGGTGGTGCTGCGCTCGGCGAAGTGCAGCTGGCGGGACTTGCCGGCGAACGGGTCGCGCAGGTAGCGGACCTGGCAGGTTCCGTCGGTGCGGACCTCGACGAGGGCGAGGAGGTAGTGGTCCGCGGCGTT
>JAJZKA010000146.1 GCA_021809805.1 Actinomycetes bacterium | reverse complement strand
CTTGCCGGCCCCCGGGTCATCCGCGAGGACGAAGCGCAGCGGCTGTCGGGGGAGCAGCTCGCCGTAGACGGCGCGGATCTGATGCGGCAGCGGCTCGACCAAGGAGAGGTGCACGGCGAGGAGCGGGTCGAACAGGTGCGCCAGGCGGATCCGACGCGCCTCGGAGACAAGGCTGAACAGCTCGCCGTCCGCGTCGAAGCTCCACCGGACCCCGGACCCTCGGATCGAGAGAGCTTCCTCGTCGGAGCGGTAGAGGAGGCGCTCGCCGACCCGGCCGTCTGGGTCGCGGTAGGTGAGGGTGACCGCCGCTCCGCCGTGCCAGGAGAGCGCTACGGACGTGACGTCCTTGGCGGGGACGACCCCGCCCACCACCGAGCCGGGGACCAGGTCCTCCAGTTGGGCGCTCACGCGTTCCTCGCTTCGCTTTTCCGGTGAGACGCGGACGGCAGTGGCATCGGGTCCATCGTCGCAGGTCGCGGCGATGGCAATGGGCCTTCTGACTGACCGACGCCGTGCCGATCGGCGTCGAGGCTCGCCGCGATGCGACCGAGCTGGACGACCAGCGGTGCGAGCAGGGGCGGGAGCAGCTCGGCGACCGTCCCGGGGACGAGCGCGCGAAGCGCCGGGGGCAGCAGCTCCAACAGGTTCGCCACGACCGGGATCGCGGCCCGCAGCTCGTCGACCGGCGTGTTCTCGGCGACACCGGCCAGCTCGTCGAAGGAGAAGGCACTGAATACGGTATCCATGAAGCAAGCCGCCTGAACCCGTTCGTCAGGCGGCAGCTCGGCGATGGGCAGGCCGATGCCGGCCAGCAGCTCGATCATCGCCTGGTAGTCGGCGACCTCGCCGCCGAGCTGGACGAGGAACAGGTTCGTGAGGACGCCGCGGGCAACCGCGGCCGGTGGCTCTCCCTGGGCGACCCCGGAGCGTTTCACCTGGGCGGCGACCAACCCTTCGAGCCGGCGGCCGGCCACCGTCGAGAGCAGCTGGTCAACGCTGCGCTCGGCCACATCCAGCTCGTCGCTGTCCGAGGGCACCTCGACGGCGAGCGCCCACCGGTAGGCGGCGCGGATCGTCTCCTCGGGCAGGTCGGCTCCGCCGGCGAACAGCGAGAAGGCGACCATCTGCCACGGCTGGCCCCGCCGCATGCGCTTCGCCACCTGACAGCAGCGCTCGGCCATGTCGTCGGGATAGACGACCTCGGTGCCGCGGCCCCGCCCGAGGAAGCGCCGGTGGCCCCTCGGCACGAGCCCCACCCGCCGCCAGTCCTCCAAGCGGCGAGGCGAGCATGCAACCCCCTGGGCGCGCAACTCCGCTACCAGGGCCTTCGTGGCACGGGAGGGCGTAGCGGGGCGCGGCATGTGCCAAGGTTACATCCCCCGGTTGAGATGGTGGTGGGAGAGCAGAACCGACTCGTACGCTGGGCATGCGCCGTCCGCCCCGTTGGTGGCAGGCGGATCGAACCAGAAAGGAGGTGATGAAGATGGCAAACCACGACAAGAGCGGCTTCGGTAAGGCTGCAACCTGGTCAGCAGCCGCACTGGGGCTCCTTGGTCTCGTTGTCGGAGCGTTCAGGATCGGGCTTCAGCGACTGCTCTGGATCGCCACCTGCGCCGTCGGCGCTGTCGGCCTGTGGAGTACGTACCCGTGACTCGCTTGGCCCACAGTCGTACGTCGCCACCTCCGACGTCGGGGTCTGAGGTGGCGATGGCCGGCATCGCGGTTCGGGTCGGGGCGCAAAGTTGAGGGTGCCACAGGCTCCGGCTCGCCTCCGGCAGAATTCGTGCCGCACAACTTCATCAGCAGCCAGCCGAGGCGGGCACTGGTGGTCAGCTTCCCAGCTGAGCCACCTTGTTCGGCCACGGACGGCCGAGACGCCGGCGTTGAGGTTGCACCGGACGCACTCGCCAGATCCGACGTAGGGACAAGAGGATGGAAGCTCTGTTGGCAAGCGGGTGGTCTCGTACCCGGCACCCCAGCTCGGTGACCTCCGTCCGGATGCCGACCAAGGGCAAGGCCTACCCTTGACCAGGATCACCATCCCGCTCTACGAGGAAGTCCCATTCATCCCCGACACCCAGGCCGTGTACTGGGTGGACACCGCGATCCTGCCCTTAGGCGACCCTGAAGAGCAGCGGCCCGTTGTAGTGATGGCCGTGCCGGCGACGACCGCTGGAACCGTGCGAGTGGCCACCCGTTCGAGCACGGAACGCTGGGGGATTCCGCACCCGCGTGCGGAGGAGCTGGGCCTGAGCAAGGACGGCTGGTTCTCGCGCCGGGCGAACGTCCTCTGCGAGCTCTGGACGCTCGGCAACGTCAGGTCGACCGGAACGCTTGACGACGACACGTTCGCGGCCGTGTGCGCGAGGTTCTTATGAGTGCACTTCAAGAGCTCAGAGAGGGCGCTCCCGGCGATGAGTTCGTGTCGTTGCTACGCCGGACGATCAGGGCCGTCGCCATTGCCCGCAACTTTCCCCCGCCGGACGATCTTACGAACTGGGGGGACGAGGCAGTCGGTCGGATCGTGTCTGAGTTCATGGCGGACCCCCAGACGCCGCGGCGTCTGGTCGATCTCTCCACGGTCTGCGGCAGCGACCGAGCCCTCAAGGCCAGGCTCGAGCGCACGGCACGGAACTTCCTCGCTGACCTCGGCCGTCGGACGCCCATCGGCAAGCTCGTCGTTCGCGTGAATGAAGTCCTGGGAGGACACGACCAGTTCGTTCGTGCTGGGGGTCGGTGGTCACTCGCGACCGGTCCGACCATGCCCGGGCAGCCCGATCTCGATCGCCTCTCAGAGGCGATCCGTCCCCATGAAATCGCGACGCCCAGATGGGGTCATGATGCCCGTCGCTCGGCACCCGTGGCTGATGGGGAGACGATCGCGTCGCTTTGCAAGACGCTGCTCGGCGCAGCCGGCGGTTCCCTTACCCCGCGGACGATGGCGGCTGCAATCGGCGTGCGTCTCGGCATTGGCCAAGCTCCGATGTCCCTAGATGCGGCTTCGCTGGATGGCGGATGGCCAGCCACTTCGTCCACGGCGGACGCCACGGCAGACGAGGCCCTCCGAGCGACACGAGCCAAGGAGATCCTGGCCCTCCTCAACGACCGAGAGCGTCTGGCCCTCGCGTGGCCGGAGTACACCGTCCGCGAGGTTGCGCCGTTCCTCGGGGTCGGACCGTCCCAGGCGCACATCATCCGGAGAAGGGCGGTAGAGATCGTAAGAGCCGAACTTGTCGACGACGCCGATGGGGAAGCCGTAGTGGCAGAAGTCCTCGAACTTGCTCGATGCTGGGCCGACCAGTGGACAAACCGCGGAGTTCCGGCGTAATGAGACCGCGATGAGGTACGGACTGAGACACCCTCTGGACCTGGATCTCGCCGACCTTGCCAGCGACCTAGTCGAGCCGGCGCAGAGGGAGGAGCTGGAGCAGCATCTCAGCGAATGCCTCCTCTGTCGGATCAAACTAGGCCGGCTGCGCGACACACTCGGGGAGGAATCAGCAGCACGGGCGCCAGCTCGGAGCGGTCCTGATGTCGGCGAAGCTGGACTCAGGCCACGTTTTGTAGTCCCCCGCATGACATCCGCAAACACGGCCGTCGAACGAGCGGAGCCCGGCGAGATCTGGGCCGCAGGAGACGAAGAGCGAGTCCTCCTGCTCGTAATCAGGCGAATAGATGACCGGGTCCTCGTCGCGCCCGTGACGTTCGACGCCCTCTCTGCCGACGACGAGACGGTCGTCGTCGGTGCCGAGCTATCGCCGTTCGACATGTCCCTCGCCGTCTACCCGATGCTCGCGGCGGAGCTGCCTGCGTCGCTTCTTGGCGCTCAATTCGGCGAACTGGTGGCGGCGGCCAACATCGACCGGCTGCTCGCCGGCTCCCTGCCCGGCACGGCGCGAGGTGAGCCGATCAGCGGGCCAACCGACCCACGGCTCGAGTTCCGCCAGGTGTTGGTGGACACTCTCGGAGCGCTGGAAGAGGTCGGACCTGATCCCGACATGGGCGCCGACGCGCCACCCCCTCGACCCGAACGTGTCGCGTCGGCACTGGTGGCGGAACTGCGGGCCCGGCGAGGCGAGGCCTGCAAGGTCCACCGGCTCGGTTCATGGGAGGGGCTCACCCTCGCCTACTCGAAGCGATGGTCGCCCATCGGGACGGTGGATGAATTCGGCACGATCCTCGTCGTGTTCGATACGCCGTCAGGGCTTGCCGACGACGCCGATTTCAATGCTGCGATGTCGGTCTTGACTCGATTCAACGCTTCGGCGGTCGTGGTGCTGGCGACTGGGCTGAGCCGCACCGCCGATGTCTTTGAGGCCGCATCGCTGAGCTACGGGATCGGGGTGCCATCGGGCGAGACGAACCCGCCCACCCCGATGCTCTCCGGGCTGGCGCCGGTCGATGCCATCGCGAAATTCCTTGACCAGAACTCCGCGTGGCCCGAAGGTGCGTGGTCGACGCGAGGCTCCACGTCCCCTTCAGATGTCCTCGGCACTCTCTCGCGGTCAGCAGCCTCGGCCGTGGAAGAGGTCGTCCGACAAGGACGGCGAGCCAGGATCGCTCCGAAGGTAGCCGGCTACGAATCGGTGGAGGGACTCGTCCACGATCTGAGCGAGGTCCTCCGGGGGGCCCTCGCAGGAGAGTCGGTGGCAGAACGTCTGTCCAATCTCGCAGATGGAGACGCGCGGTGATCCGCCGGGTCCGCCTGGACAACTGGCGCGCCTACCGGCACCTGGACTTGGCTGTCGAACCCGGTGTGACCTTCCTCGTCGCCCCGAACGGAGTGGGAAAGAGTTCGCTGCTCGAGGCCGTCCGATGGGCGCTCTCACCTGGAGACTTGGTCGACGATCCGACCGTGATACGGCATGGTCATACAGATGCCGCCGCCGGGGTGACGGTAGCCAGCGAGAGCGGCGAGCTAGACGTCCGGCGAGTACTGACCCTGCGCGGCTCCCGAGCTGTCTCGTCGTTCGAGGCAACGCTTAATGGTCGCAAGTTGCCCGAAGCGGAGTTCCGCCGTTTCCTCGCTGACGCGTGGTCGGCGGACTTACGCTTCATATCAAGGACCGCGTTCCTCACCGAGGACCTGCGAATTGAGCAAGACGAGCCGGACCTCAGATCACATCTCTGCAGGGTCTACTCGCTCGACGAGCTGCAGCGCGCCCTGCAGGAGATCGTGCCAGCTCTCGGTCGAGCGAGCCGCGGTGTAAGGGCGGCCCGGGCAGAACTGACGGCGACCGCGGCGGAGCTCAACGCCGCGCGCGAGGACCGGGCGCGCCTTGACGACCTGCTCGAAACGGCGCGATCCGAAGTGATCGAGGCTCGCGAACGGCATGCGGACGCCCAGCGGGCAGCGGAGCGCGCTTCCGCCGCGAACGAGCTCCGAGCCGCTGCCGCCGTCTGGGCCGATCAGAGCGCGGCGCTTCGCCGGGAGATCGAGGAACTGGCCGGGTCACCAACGGGAGACGCCCCACTCACAGGGGTGCTCAGCCAGGCGAAGCTGTCCGTGCGGAGCGAGGTGGAGTCCGCTAGGGCGGAGCAGGCACGGCTTACCGCACGGCTGGAGTCGATCGAAGAGGCTCTCGCTAGGTTGCAGGAAGCCGGGGGGCAGTGTCCCGTTTGCTTGCGCGAGCTCGATGACCAGAGCCGTGGGACGGCAGAGCATCTCCATTCGCAGGGCCTCGTTGAGATTCGTGAACGGTTGCAGGGGATAGACCCGGGTCCGTTCTTGGAGCGCCTGAACCGCATCGAGACATTGGAACGGCGCGCGACGGCGTTAGGGGAAAGACCCAACTCGGAAGATGCGGGAGACTTTGACGTGCTTAGCGGCGAGAGTGCGGCTGCTTTGGCGCGCCTGGAGCGTGCGGCAGCTGCGCTACGCGAGCTGGAGATCTCTGTCCAAGCAGCGGACGAGAAGATCGAGCGTATCTTGGGCGAAATTGCGGAAGCGGAGCTGCTGAAGAGACGCTACCGGGAGGTGGCGCTCTTGGAGGCGGCCGAGAAGGCGCTGAACATCACGATCGGCTCCGTTCTCGGCGAACAGCTCGAACCGTTGGTATCGGAGACCAACCGCCGCTGGCAGTCAGTCTTTCCCGATCGGCCGAACCTGAAGTTAATGCCCGACGGCACCATGTCCCGTGACGTCGGCGGCGGCGAGCTCTCCTTCGGCGCGTTCAGTGCCGGGGAAAAGGTGGTGGCCAAGCTCATGCTGCGGCTGACGACCCTGCTCTTGACGACGAGAGTGCCGTTCTGTTGGGTCGATGAACCACTGGAACATCTCGATCCTCGCAGCCGGCACCTTGTGGGCTCGATGCTGGCGCACCTCAGCGGCGCCGCCGGACTGGAGCAGATCTTCGTCACGACGTACGAGGAACCGCTTGCTCGTCGTCTCGCCGAGTTCCAGCCAGGGCGTGTACGGGTCGAATATCTCCGGACCGAGCACGTGAGCTAAACGGTCTCGAAGAACCCGCACGCTCTCGCTCCAGGCCACCTTCCGCCCAGGAAACGACAGGGAGCGGACGCGGACACCAGGTGCGACGTATGGAGACAGCGAAAGACGCAGTCGGTTCCACGGCCGCACTGGCACCTACAGGAAGGAGATCGCTATGAGCGAAGCTATCACTTCGGCACCCGAGGAGGAAGTCCACCACACGGAGTACGCCATCGTCATCAACGGCGAGCTGGCAGTCGTGCCGCACCGGGAAGTCTCGTACACCGAAGTCGTTGCCATCGCCTATCCGACCCGGCCCGACCCGAGGACGACCTACACCGTTACCTATCGCAACGCCGAGGCCCCCAAGCACGAAGGGATCTTGGTCGAGGGCGAGTTCGTCATCGTCAAGAAGGAAGGCACCACCTTCAATGTCACCCCCACTGGTAAGTCGTAGCCCCGACCTCCAGCGCCTTCAGGACGAAGGCTACGACGTCGAGATCCGCTCCAACTATCTCCTTGTCAAGCATGTCCCCTATGTGAATTCGGCCAGACAGGTTGCCTACGGGACGATGATCTCCGAGCTGTCGACGAGCGGCACCACGACGGTCAGGCCGAGCACCCACGTGGTGTCGTTCGCCGGAGGCATCCCCTGCGACAACCGCGGAGCCGAGCTCACGAACATCATTAACAGCAAAGGCCCGAACCCGATCACGGAGGGTCTGACGGCAGACTGCACGTTTTCGAGCAAGCCTCCTGAGGGCTACCTCGACTACCACGCAAAGATCACCGCCTACGTGAACATGCTGTCCGGCTGGGCGCAGGCGATTGATCCTGCCGCGACGGCGAAGACCTTCCCGGCCGTCCCGACCGGCGAAGAAGAATCGGTGTTCCGGTACCTGGACACGGCGTCGAGCCGGGCCGGGATAAGCCTTATCACGAGCAAGCTGGCTCTGGCCAAGGTGGCAATTGTCGGCCTCGGCGGCACTGGCTCGTTTATCCTGGACTTGATTGCCAAGACTCCAATCCAGGAGATCCACCTCTACGACGGCGACATGCTTTACACCCACAACGCCTTCCGGGCTCCTGGCGCTGCCTCCCTCGAAGAGCTGCAAGCAGCTCCATCCAAGGTCGAGTACTACCAGCGCAACTATGACGTCATGCGTCGAGGGATCGTGACCCACCCGGTGCACGTCGACGAGACCAACGTCGCCGACCTGAAGGAGATGACCTTCGTTTTCCTGACCGTGGACTCCGGCCCCGCCAAGGAGCTCATTGTCAAGAAACTTGAAGAGTACGACGTCCCGTTCATAGACGCCGGTATGGGCGTCTACCGGACTGGCGATGCGCTCGCTGGCATCGTCCGGGTCACCGCCAGCGTCCCGTCCCATCGGCGCCACGTCTGGGAAGGCCAGCGGCTGTCGTTCTTCGACGGGGGAGCCGACGACTACGACAGCAACATCCAGATCGCCGACCTGAACGCGCTCAACGCCGTGCTCGCAGTGCTCAAGTGGAAGAAGCTGTACGGCTTCTACGCCGACCTTGAGCACGAGCTGTACATAGCTTACACGATCGACGGGAACCACCTTCTGAACGAGGACAGGGCTTGTTGAGGCGCACCTTGATCAAGCACGAGTTCGTCGAGTACGTGCCGTCGGAGCTTGCCGAAGGCGTCCTCTACGTCTCCATCCCCTACTCCATCGCAGTACACAGATGCGCCTGCGGCTGCGGCAACAAGGTCGTCACCCCGATCACGCCCGCCGACTGGCAGCTGCTCTTCGACGGCGACTCCGTCTCGCTTACCCCTTCCATCGGAAACTGGGGTTTCCCCTGCAGGTCCCACTACTGGATCAAGTCGGATGTGATCCGGTGGTCTGGCGCATGGACCGACGACGAGGTCGCCGCCGGCCGGAGGCGTGACGATCGCGACCGCGAGGTCTATTTCGCTCGGCGGGCGGAAGCGGGCGTCGGCCCGGTTGCAACGGTGAGCAAACCCGCTCGGCGCCGGCTCGACCGCGTCCGGAGGTGGCTTCACTTCTGATTGGGCCGGCGGGCAGTCGTTGAGCCCTACCAGTGGCGACGGGCCAGCGTGTCTGGACCTGAGTAGGCGGACGAAGCCCGACCTTCGGGATCGAACCCGAAGGTCGCCGTGAAGGTCGAGTTTCTCGGGGCATGGCCGGCCTCGCCGGCCCCGTTGAGTAGGCAGGCTGCCTATGCAGTGCATACGCACGACGCCGTGACCAGCGACTTCATCGGGTCGTGAACCCGATGGTCGCCCGTTGGTCGATGACCCCCGCCACCAAGAGGTCTTCACGTTTTACGTGGGGACCCAGTTCACGTTTGGGCCGACGTCATCGTGCCACGGCCGTGTGACACCGCCTCTTGGTGTCTGCTGAGCGCATCGACGCTCGAAGAACCTGATGCG
>JAJZKA010000145.1 GCA_021809805.1 Actinomycetes bacterium | reverse complement strand
GCTGGCGTCGGGCGGGGCACGATTCGCCACGACGACGATGACGAAGATCGCGCCCAGCGCGATGACGAGGCCGAGCACAAGCGGGCCGACGGCGAAGTTGGCGACCGGGCTCGAGAGCGGAACCGAAGTCATCGCTCCCTCCTTCGTCGCTTGATCCTACCGCTGGCCCGAACTCCTCGGGCTGGCCGTCGCCCGGTCACCTCGAGCTGGCCGGGGGCCAGCGCGCACCCCCTCGGTAGCATGAACAGGTGCCAGCCTTCCGGGTCGAGTCCGAGTTCCAACCGGCCGGCGACCAGCCCGCTGCGATCGTCGGGCTGAGCGAGGGGCTCGCCCAGGGCGAGCCTTTCCAGACCCTGCTCGGCATCACCGGATCGGGCAAGAGCGCGACCATCGCCTGGACCATCGAGCAGGCCCAGCGCCCCACCTTGGTGCTCGCCCCGAACAAGTCCCTCGCCGCGCAACTGGCCGGTGAGTTCCGCGAGTTCTTCCCGGGGAACCGGGTTGAGTACTTCGTCTCCTACTACGACTACTACCAGCCCGAGGCCTACGTCCCCTCGACGGACACCTACATCGAGAAGGACTCTTCGATCAACGACGAGATCGACCGATTGCGCCACTCGACCACGGCGAGCCTGTTGACGCGCCGCGACGTCATCGTCGTGGCCTCGGTGTCATGCATCTATGGGCTCGGGTCGCCCGAGGAGTACGAGAACCGGATCGTCGTGGTGCACCCGGGCGAGGAGATCGACCAGCGGGCCATGCTCCGCCGGCTGGTCGAAATGCACTACGAGCGCAACGACCAAAACCTCGTGCGCGGGCGCTTCCGGGTCCGGGGCGACACGATCGAGCTGCACCCGGCCTATGAGGAGACCGCGGTGCGCGTGGAGCTCTTTGGGGATGAGGTCGAGCGCCTGACGCGCTTTGATGCGCTCACCGGCGAGCTGCTCGGCGACCTCGACGAGCTCGTCGTCTTCCCGGCCTCTCACTATGTGGCCGGCGACGAGCGCACCCGGCGCGCCATCGAGTCGATCGAAGCCGAGCTCTCAGAGCGCCTGCGCGAGCTCGAGTCACAGAACAAGCTGCTCGAGGCGCAGCGACTGCGGATGCGCACCGAGCACGACCTCGAGATGCTGGCCGAGGTCGGCACGTGCTCGGGCATCGAGAACTACAGCCGCCACCTGGACGGGCGCAGCGCCGGCGATCCTCCCTACACCCTGTTGGACTATTTTCCGAAGGACTGGCTGCTCATCATCGACGAGAGCCACGTCACCGTGCCGCAGCTGCACGGCCAGTTCGCCGGCGACCGCTCGCGAAAAGAGGTGCTCGTCGAGCACGGCTTCCGCCTGCCCTCAGCGATGGACAACCGGCCGCTTCGCTATGAGGAGCTCACGGAGCGGATCAATCAATGCATTTTCATGTCCGCGACCCCGTCGCCTTACGAACTGTCGGTATCGAGCCGGGTGGTGGAGCAGATCGTCCGGCCAACGGGTCTCGTGGATCCCGAGGTCGTGGTCAAGCCGACCAAGCGCCAGATCGACGACCTGATCGCCGAGATCGAGACGACGATCGCGCGTGGCGAGCGGGTGCTCGTCACGACGCTGACCAAGAAGATGGCCGAGGACCTCTCGGACTACCTGCTCGAGTCCGGCCTGAAGGTGCGCTACCTGCACTCCAACATCGACACGATCGAGCGCATCGAGATCATCCGCGATCTGCGCCTCGGCGAGTTCGACGTGCTCGTTGGGATCAACTTGTTGCGCGAGGGCCTCGACATCCCCGAGGTGTCCCTCGTGGCGATCCTCGATGCCGACAAAGAGGGCTTCTTGCGCTCGACGACCTCGCTGATCCAGACGATGGGGCGCGCCGCCCGGAACGCCGCGGGAAGGGTGATCTTGTACGCGGACGTGATCACCGCCTCAATGCGCGAGGCGATCGCCGAGACCCAGCGGCGTCGCGAGCTCCAGCAGGCCTACAACGCCGAGCACGGCATCGAGCCCGAGACGATCCGCAAGGCGGTCACCGACTTGGTGGCCCAGTTCCGCGCCGCGGCGGGCACGGGCGAGCTGTACGGCGAGGAGGGCGCTCCGCTGCCGAGCGGGCATCGTGCCCGCTCGGATCGCTCCCGGCGCGCCGGCAGGCGGGCGGTCGCCCGCGCCGGCGGCGAACTCGGCGCGCGGAGCGAGGAGCTGGCGGGCGAGGAGCTCAACCGCCTGGTCGACACGCTCGAGGCCGAGATGCGCCAGGCCGCAACCGAGCTGCGCTTTGAGTACGCGGCACGCCTTCGCGACGAGATCCGGACGCTTCGCCGCGAGCTCAAAGAGGTCGGCTGAGACCGGCGAGACGCACCCAGAGATAGGCTGGATCAGGCAATGCATGACACCCTCGTTGTTCGCGGCGCGCGCGAGCACAACCTCAAAGACGTCTCCTTGGAGCTGCCAAGGGACCGCCTGATCGTCTTCACCGGCCTGTCTGGCTCGGGCAAGTCCTCGCTCGCCTTCGACACCATCTACGCCGAGGGCCAGCGCCGCTATGTCGAGTCGCTCTCGGCCTACGCCCGCCAGTTCCTCGGCCAGATGGACAAGCCCGACGTGGATTTCATCGAGGGCCTCTCCCCGGCGATCTCGATCGACCAGAAGTCCGCCTCGCGCAACCCACGCTCGACGGTGGGCACGGTGACCGAGGTCTATGACTACTTGCGGCTGCTCTTTGCCCGAGTCGGCCAGCCGCACTGTCCGAATTGCGGTCGCCTCGTCGCCCGCCAGAGCCCGCAGCAGATCGTGGACCAGGTCATGACGCTTGAGGAGGGGACGCGCTTTCACGTCCTCGCGCCGATGGTGCGCGGGCGCAAGGGCGAGTACGACTCGCTGCTCGCGGATCTCGCCCGCCAAGGCTATGCGCGGGTCCGCATCGACGGGGAGGTCCACGAGCTCTCCGAGCGCGAGGCGGGATCGCTCGCCCGCTACGAGCAACACACGATCGAGGTGGTCATCGACCGCCTCATCCGCCGCGAGGGAATCGAGCGCCGCCTCACGGACTCGATCGAGACCGCGCTTGGCCTCGCCGAGGGGGTCGTCGGGATCCAGCTCGTCGGCACCGAGGAGGAGCTCACCTTCTCCCAGCACCTCGCCTGCACCGAGTGCGGGATTTCCTTCGACGAGCTGGCGCCGCGCAACTTCTCGTTCAACTCCCCTTATGGCGCATGCCCGGTGTGCGCGGGCCTTGGGACGCGCTTTGAGGTGGATCCCGAGCTCGTCGTGCCGAACAGTGACCTGTCCCTCGACCACGGTGCGGTCGCGCCCTGGGCGGGGGCGCGCACCGAGTACTTCGCCCGGGTGCTGAAGGCCGTGGCAGAGACGTTCAATTTCTCGATGACGACGCCGTGGGCCAAGCTCTCCAAGGCGAACAAGAAGATCGTCCTGTACGGCGCGGGCAACAAGAAGGTGCACGTCTCTTACCGCAACCGCTATGGCACCCAGCGCTCGTATACGGCGAGCTTCGAAGGTGTCGTGCCCTGGCTGCAGCGGCGCCACAGCGAGGCCGAGTCGGACTTCCAGCGCGAGCAGATCGAGGGCTACATGCGCGAGGTCCCCTGCAATGCGTGCGACGGGACGCGCCTGCGGCCCGCCTCGCTGGCGGTGACGATCGATGACCGCAACATCGCAGAGATCTGCGCGATGGCGATCGGCGAGGCCCAAGACGTGCTCGCCAAGCTCGAGCTGTCCGAGCGCGACCGGCTGATCGCCGCGCGCGTGCTGAAAGAGATCCGGGCGCGCCTGAGGTTCTTGTTGGACGTCGGTCTCGACTACCTCTCCTTGGACCGGCCCTCCGCGACCCTGGCGGGCGGCGAGGCCCAGCGGATCCGGCTCGCAAGCCAGATCGGCAGCGGCCTCGTGGGCGTGCTCTACGTCCTCGACGAGCCGTCGATCGGGCTGCACCAGCGGGACAACCACAAGCTGATCGAGACGCTGGTGCGCCTGCGCGAGCTTGGCAACACCGTGATCGTCGTCGAGCACGACGAGGAGACGATCAAAGTCGCCGACCACGTCGTCGACGTCGGCCCGGGAGCTGGCGAGCACGGCGGTGCGATCGTGTATTCGGGCGACGTCGCCGGGCTGCTCGCGGAGCCCGGCTCGCTGACGGGCGGCTACCTCTCTGGCCGCTTGAAGATCGAGGTGCCGGACAAGCGCCGTGGCCCCGACAACGGTTCGGTCGTCGTCCGCGGCGCGCGCGAGCACAACTTGAAAGACGTCGACGTCGCCTTCCCCCTTGGCTGCTTCGTGGCCGTCACCGGAGTTTCGGGCTCGGGAAAGTCCACGTTGGTCAACGACATCTTGCATCGCGCCCTTGCCCAGAAGATCTACAAGTCGCGCACCGTCCCGGGGCGGCACAAGGCCGTCGAGGGGATCGAGCTGCTCGACAAGGTGATCGACATCGACCAGTCTCCGATCGGCCGCACGCCGCGCTCGAACCCGGCGACCTACAGCGGGGTCTTTGACCACATCCGCCGGCTGTTCAGCCAGACCACTGAGGCGAAGATGCGCGGGTATGCGCCGGGCCGCTTCTCCTTCAACGTCTCCGGCGGCCGCTGCGAGGCCTGCTCGGGAGACGGCACCTTGAAGATCGAGATGCACTTCCTTCCTGACGTCTATGTCCCCTGCGAGGTGTGCAAGGGTGCCCGCTACAACCGCGACACCCTCGAGGTGCTCTGGCGCGGCCGCAGCATCGCGGAGGTGCTTGACTGCTCCTGTGAGGAGGCGCTCGAGCTGTTCAGCGCCCAACCGGTGATCGCAAGGCATCTGCAGACGCTCGTCGACGTCGGGCTCGGCTACATCCGCCTCGGTCAGAGCGCGCCGACACTGTCGGGCGGTGAGGCCCAGCGGGTCAAGCTCGCCTCCGAGCTCTCCAAGCGCTCGACAGGGCGCACCTTCTACATCCTCGACGAGCCGACGACCGGGCTGCACTTTGAGGACGTGCGCAAGTTGCTCGGCGTGCTCCAGCGCCTCGTCGAGCAGGGAAACACGGTGGTCGTGATCGAGCACAACCTCGACGTGATCAAGTCGGCTGACTGGCTGATCGATCTCGGACCCGAGGGCGGCAGCGGCGGCGGCACGCTCGTGGCCGAAGGCCCGCCCGAGCATGTCGCCACGATCCCCGCGAGCCACACCGGGCGCTTCCTCGCCCCGCTGGTCAACCCGGCGCCGGCCGGCGCGCCACGGCGTGCGACACGGCGCAAGAAGACCGAACTCGCCGCGAGCCGCTGAGCACGCCGGCCCCCGCCTCGCAGCCCGAACGCGGGCTCCACCTCGCCGAGTGGGCTTGTGAGGCGCTCGGGACGGCGCTGTTGCTGATCGGCGGTCTGTCGGCGGTCTGTCTGGACTTCGGCGCGCACTCGCCGGTCGCCGCGGCCATTCCCTCGCGCTCGGCCCGCCTCCTCATCACCGGGATCTTGTTCGCGAGCTCGGGGGCGCTCGTCACCATCTCGCCGATCGGTCGGCGCTCGGGCGCGCACCTCAACCCTGCGGTGACGCTCGCGTTCTATCTCCGCCGCCACCTGCACCACCACGACCTGTTCGGCTATGTCGCCGGCCAGTGTGTCGGCGCGATCGTGGGCGACGCGGCCGTGCGGTGGTGGTGGGGGAGCCGCGCCACGAGCGTCGCCGACGGGCTCACCCAGCCAAGGGCGCACCTCGCCTCCCTTTCTGCGGCGGGGATCGAGGCAGCGATGACCGCCACGATGGTGTTCACGATCCTCGCTTTCGTCTCCTCGGCGCGTACCGCCCGCTTCACGCCGCTTGCCGCCGCGATCGTGGTGGCACTGCTCGTCTGGCAGGGCGCGCCCTACACCGACACGAGCCTGAACCCGGCCCGAAGCCTCGGCCCGGCCGTGGTGACCGGGGACTTTCGTGACTACTGGATCTACGTGCTCGGCCCGCTCAGCGGTGCGGTGGCGGCCGTTGGGCTGTACGCGCTGGTGCCGCTCGAGACCTACACGGCCAAGCTCTTCCACGACGTCCGCTACCGCAGCCCCTTCGCCTCGCTGTTGCCGGTGCGCCGCTGAGCGCCGCGGTGGCCGCCCGGGGCCGCATCAGCGCAAGATGTTGACCGCGCGGGCGATCACAAGGGTCGCCATGGACAGCGCGACGGCACTTTGGGCCAAGAACAACAGCTTGGTCCAGCGCGAGAGCGGCATCGTGTCGGTCGGGCTGAAGGCCGTCGCGTTGGTGTAAGAGACATAGAGGTAGTCGACAAAGGTCGGCCGCCAGGCCTCCGGGGTGAGCTCGCGCGCGGCCATCTGGGGGAAGAGCAGGTCGGGATAGGGGCGCTCGCCGAGTGCCCGGGCGACCGGGCCGCCGCGGTCCCACTCCCAGTACCACAGGGCGAAGACGATGATGTTGGTCACATAGATCGCCGCGCCCGTGGCGAGCAAGGCCGTCGCGCCGCCGCTCGCTTTGCCGGTGACGATCTCGCGCACGAGCTCATAGGAGGACCAGCCGTTCGCCAGCGAGGTGAGCGCGATCAACGCGACGCTGGTGCTGCGCAGCGCTCGTGAGCGGCGGTTGATCCGGCGTGGGTTGGCGATGACGAGCCCCACCGCCAACAGGCTCTCGAGGGAGGGGACGAGCCAGCGCTGGCCGAGGCTCAAGCGGTCGGGCAGGAGGAACTGCAGCGCGATAGCGGCGACGATCGCCACGGCGGCGGGCCAGCGCTCCTCGCCGATCGAAGGATGCATCCACGGCGGGCGGTGCCTTGCTGCGGGCGCCGTCGTGTTGGCTTCGAACCGCTCGACCAGCGATTCGAGGTGGTGCCACGCGAAATGCAGGGCTCGGACCAGCTCGTCTGGCTCCGGGCCGTTGCCCGCCGGCGTGGGTGATTCCGCCGCGGGAGGCGGTGGCACAGCGTCGTTCACGGTCACATCTTTGCGGTTCGCTGGCTTGGCTGGTGCCAAACCAACGCCGCGGCGCCCGATCGGAGAATCGGCCCGTACTCCTGGGTTTGGGGTGGTGTCGTTGTGGGCAAAGTCGAGGCTTTCTAAAGTGGCGCCATGCCGTCGCCCTTTGTGACGCGCCGCGGCCGGTTGGTGCTCGGTGCTGCCCTGTCCCTGCTCGCGCTCGGCGCACCCGCCGGGATGGCCGCGGCCTCTCCTCCGGGCGCGGCGAGCGTTTCGGGGCGGTTGTGGCCGACCGCTTCCTGGCAGATCCAAAGCGACGGCAACATCTATGAGAGCTCGCCGACTACCGCGCGGGTCAATGGCACCGAGGTCATCGCGGTGGGCACGGAGACCGGTGAGGTCGAGCTCTTGAACGCCGCGACCGGCGCCGAGCTGCCTGGCTGGCCCCGGGAGGTGGCGCATGCGCCTGGCCAGCCCGCCGCCGTCGAGTCAAGCCCGACCATCGCGTATCTGGACGGCCCGGGCGCGCCGCCGAGCATCATCGTCGGCACCGGATCGACGGCCGTCGATCACGGCCACAGCGTGGGCGAGGTCGAGGCGTTCCGCCTGTCGGGAACGGTGCGCTTCGTCTTCCACGTGGGCAGCCAGCCGAACACGGCGAGCGGCGTGATCTCGAGCCCGGCGGTGGGCGACATCACCGGCAATGGCCAGAGCGACATTGTCTTTGGCTCCTGGGACCACAACCTCTATGCGCTCACCGCCTCGGGCAAGCTCGTTCCCGGCTTTCCCTACAACAACAAAGACACCGTGTGGTCCTCGCCCGCGCTCGCTCACGTGCGCGGCGCTGCCGGCCAGGACGACATCTTCATCGGCAGCGACGCGTCGGGCTCGAACCGCTGCTTTGGTGGCTTTATCAGCGACTTCACCTACGCAAAGGGCGCGCCGCGGGTGGTGTGGCAGCACTGCGAGCCGCAGACGATCTGGTCGAGCCCGGCGATCGGGGTGCTGAACGCGAGCGGTCGCAAGGCCGTCGTCGTCGGGACCGGCTTTGGCGACACGACCTACCTGCCGGGCACCGCGGACATCTACGCCTACTACGCCGGCAATGGGGCGACGGTGCCCGGCTGGCCGGTGCACACGGCCGGGCCGACGCCCGGCTCGCCGGCGATCGGGATCGGTCCAGGTGGCAAGCCGATGGTCGCCGCAACGTCGTGGAGCTGCGACGGGACGAATGAGAAGAGCTGCTTTTACTCCAACAGCTCGCTTGTCGAGGCTTGGACCGGTTCGGGTGCCCTGCTGTCGAAGACCTCGCTGTCGGGGGCGACCGCGCTCGGCTCGCCGATCCTCGTCCCCCTCCTTGGAGGCCCGAGCGACGACATCGTCGTCGGCGCTGCGGCTGGGCTCTATGCGATCTCCCCGCTGGCGAGCAAGAACGGCGGCGACCCTTACTTGTTCGGGCTCTCCAAGGTGCTGCCGATCTTCAACCAGTGCTCGATCGCCAACTCCCCGGCGCTCGCCGATGTGCCGGGGACCTCGGCCTTGGACGGCTGGCATGTGATCGAGGCCTGCGGCGGTCCCGCCTCGATGCACGAGCCCGGCGAGATCGCGAGCTATCGCCTACCGGTCCAGCCGCGCGACCTCGCGGGGATCTGGCCGATGTTCCGCGGCGGGCCGAGCCACCTCGGCGTCGCCGACGCTTAGGTCTCGGCCACGCCGGCGCCGCCCTCCAAGCGCGCCAGCTCGTCGCCATCGGTGGCGAGGATCGCGTGGGCGGCCGTGCGCGAGGTGGTCTGACCGGTGAGCACGGCGATGAACGGCGCTTTGGCGAGGCGGTAGAGCGGGGCGGGCGTCTCGGCAGTGACCGTGGCGGTGCGCGGCGAAGACCGGGATGCCCGTTAAAGTGCGGATCTCGACCTGGGGGACCGTGGCCGCCTCGTCGAGGAGATGCGTGCGGCGCCAGGTCAAAGCGACGAGCACCACCGCGACGAGCGCGGGGGCGACGAAGGCGAAGCGCACGCTGCCGACGGCGATCGCAAGCCGGACTGCCACGGCACCGATGGCAAGGCCGCGGCTCGTGATCGCCTCGAGGGCGGCAACGGCGAC
>JAJZKA010000144.1 GCA_021809805.1 Actinomycetes bacterium | reverse complement strand
TCGACGACTGGTTCCTCACCACCCCTACCCGGCCCCAAGTCCAGCAGCTGCACACCCTGGTCGACCGGCGCCACAAGGCGGCGTCCACGATCTACTGCACCCAGCTGCCACCGGGCCAGTGGCACGACCGGATCGAGGAGAAAATCCTGGCTGACGCCATCGTCGACAGGATCACGACGAACGCTCACGCCACCGTCTTGACCTGCGACGACTCCATGCGCAAGCACTTCAGCCAACTCGAATAACCAGGCGCCAGCACTGGGGGCGGGCCACCACGGCGGCCCGCCCCCCGGCGCCACGGCTCACCACCACCGGAACAATGGCTCACCACCAAGCGGAACGGTGGCCCCCAGCCGCCGAAATATCCACTCGCGCCGCGGACACCGGGAGCCACGACCCCGACCGGCTCAGCTTCACGACCGCGCTCCACGCCACCCGGCGCAGCGTCAGGCGACGCTCGATGCCACCATGACGCTCGCCTGGGCGCTCGAGCGGGCCACCGAGGAGCTCCTCCGCGGTCTGCTTCCCGAGCGACGGCTGCGGTCAAACGCTCGCGTCGTCCGCCGCAAGATGAGCAACTTCAACGTGAAGCGAGCTGCTCATCGGAACTGGCCCCAGCCGACGATGCCGGTCCGAGAGGCGATCGCCGTCCTTGCGCCGCCTTAAGTTATTGCTATTGGGCTTAGCCCGGATCCACCGATTCGATCGAGCAGACGCGTCACGGCGACAGGGTAGGTCGTGCGTTGAAGCGGAGGGGTCGAGCTCGACTCGCGAGCATGCGCGTGTGGCGGTAGCTCACGCGGCTCATCTGACGGAGAGCCGGCGAGCTGCGCGGCGCATGGCTGCCTCGGGGCGCCGGTCGTACTTGGCCGTTGTGGGCGTCTGGGCATGCCCGGCGATACGGGCGACGAGCGCGAGGTCGCCGGAGTCGTCGATGAGGTCGGAGATGGAGCTCCGCCGAAAGTCGTGCGGGGTGAAGTGCTCGATGCCGACCCGCCGCGCGAGGCGACCGCAGAGCGCTCTGACCGTCGACGCGGAGAGCGGGCGGTGGTGCAGCACGGTGACGCGATCGGAGGCGATCGGCGGCATGAGGAAGCCGGGGGCGCTGCCACGAGCTCGCAACCAGCGTTCGAGGTCCGCTGCCGCATCATCTGGCAGCCACACGGAGCGCTCCTTGTTGCCCTTCCCGACGAGTGTCAGCGAGCGTTCGCGCGGGTTCCAGTCCTCGAGACGCAGCGCGACCGCCTCGCTCACTCGCACGCCGCCGCTCGAGTAGAGCACTCCGATGAGCGCGATGTCTCGCACGGCGGCGAGCGTGCCCTCTCGCTCGAGTTGGTCGATCAGTCGCCGGCGCTCCTCGCTCGTGAGCGCGCGGCCCCGCGGCTCTCGGCTGCCGGTGATCGGCGGGAGGTCGCGGATCCGGGCGTGTTGCTCGGCGTCGATCAGGCCGAGACGCCAGCACTCCCGCGCTACGCCGCGCAGCGCCGCCCGGTAGGTGTTCGCCGTGGCGGGCGAGGCGTATGTGGCCTTCAGCCAGTCGACGACCGCGGCGGCCTCGCGGTAGCCGAGACGCCCCCAGGGGAGCTCACGCCACCCGAGCTGGTCGTTGCTCACGAAGCGAGCGATCCGCTCGAGAGCGGCTGCCTGCGATCTGCGGCCGGAGGGGGCGAGAGACGCGAGGTACAGGCGCGCAGGCTCAGCCAGGTCGCGCGATTCCCCCGCCATGCCGGGCGGCCCTGAACGAGTTGGTACGAGCGCGGAGTCGATCATTGGCGTGGCGGCAGTAGTCGTCGGAGAGCTTCCGGGTGGGCGACGAGATCGAGCCAGTAAAGGTATGGCAACAACGAGACGCCGTCCGGTACATCGCCGTCGTGGGCGAGGAGAAGAGCGTTGTCTCGTGGGCGTCCCGCGTCCGCCTTACCGGTGAAGCCGTGGTGAGCGTTGCGTACAACCCGCAGGTACTGGGCTGTGGCGTTCTCGATACTGAGGGTTTGCTCCCTGCCGCGCTTGTCAGGCACCCGCACCGTGCCCGCGCCCACCCGCGCAGGGCTGAAGAACCCATCCTGACATTGGCGCAGTCCGTCGACGGCTCGTCGAGCATTCACGAGGAGGACGTCAGCGACGTCACCCGGGAGGTCCTGCTCCAGCCGGTTGAGTGTGCCCTTCGCTCTGGCGTGAGTGCAAGCCTGCTCGAAGCGGATGAACGAGAGCGCATCGAGCATGTCAAGCGCGGTGAAGGCGGTGTCGAGGCGCGTGCCGCGATCTCGTTGGTTGCCGAGGATGCTCTGGATACGCCGGCCGAGCTGCTCGACGCTGAGCAGGACCTCGAACTGGCGGCGGGGTTGGTAACTCCCTGCCCTGTCGACGTAGTTGGCGAGGTCGGTGACCTCCGAGAGAAAGAGGTTCATGCGCTCGGTCCACCAGGTCAACGCCGCTTCCAGCTGAGCGGCGGTGAGCTGAGGGATCGCACCGCCCGTCGGCGCCCCGGAGTGCAAGAAGAGCTGGAGCAGCTCACTCGCCTCGGAGAGACGACCTGTCATAGCCCGACCGAGGCTGTAGATGGCGAGGCCGCCAACGCGGCTCGCGCTGAGCGCCCAGACGGCCGGGGACAGGCAGAGCAGGAGGGGCCCGAAGTAGGCGTCGCGGGTGAGCGCAAGATCGGACTGGAGGTGCCACTGCGATGCGAACTGGAGTTCGCCGGGCCTTGCGCCGGGGCGAGAGGTGAGGAGCCCGGGCTCGTCTTCGATCCGAAGCAGGGTTCGGGCGAGAAGTGCGCGCATACTCGGTGCGCGATCGCACGCCACCGCAAAGACCGAGAGATCGGGGAACGCAGGCCCAGTGTCCTCGAGGGGGATCCCGCCGATCGCCTCGAAAGCCTCCCGGGCCGCG
This sequence comes from Actinomycetes bacterium, assembly GCA_021809805.1. GTDB lineage: Bacteria > Actinomycetota > Acidimicrobiia > Acidimicrobiales > Bog-793 > JAKABX01. Next base: position 6,144 of record JAJZKA010000144.1, on the reverse strand, counting down.
TCCTGAAGGTGGGCGTCAGGCGCGGTGCTTAGCGCAAGACGGAGCACGTAGCCGATTGCGGCGATGTCGCCGGGTCGCGTCTTCGCCAACCGCCCCGCCTCGGCCTGGACCATCGCGGGGGTGACGCCATGGGAGAGGCCGGCATCGGTCAGGGTCGCCAGGGCGCCCCAGTTGGCGCGACCTGCGTCGGCGACCCGGTCGAGGCGATAGAGCTGCGGCGTCCCGCGGCGGTAGTTCTCATCGGTTTCGACCTGCCACTGCAGCTTCGAAGCGTCCACCGGGTGGAGGTGGAGGTGGGCCTCGCTGGCGAAGGTCTTTACGTCGGATCCCCACAACCAACCCGGCAGCCGGAGGTCGACCCGCGTCGACCGCGGGGACGGGGGAGAGCTCACGAGGTCCAATGCTACACCCGCGCTTAATGCGTCTTCACGCGCATGCGATTGTCACGAGCGTTCGTGTCGTGCCCAACGAACGTTCGTGTCACGTGACGAACGGCGCCGCCGGCGCTACGCTGGAGAGATGAGCGAAGGCCCTGGTGAGACTCCGGTTGGCGAGATTCCACCCGGCGGCGGCCGGCCAAGGGTGTACGAGACGAGCGCCGATCGGTCCCGGGCGTGGCGCGACCGCCAGCGCCAGCAGCGTCAGCAGACGGCCGACCTGCCGCCGTCACCGCTGTTCGCCGAGTCAGCGCTCGGCGTGGCTCTCGATCAGCTGGTAAGCACCGCGCGCGGCCACGAAGACGCCATCGCCGGGCTCGTCCAACGCGTCGAATCGGCGATCGCCTCGCTCGCCGATCCGGACGTTGTCGCTGCCGAGCTCGCCAACATCCGCGCCGAGGCGACGCAGCAGGTGTCGGCAGCGCAGGAGCAGGTGGCTGTCGCGAACCGAGAGCGCCAAGGGGCTGAGGCGGCACGCCAACGGTCTGAGGCTGAGCGAGAGGAAGCGGCCGGCGCCGCAGCCGAGGCCTGGGAGCGCGTCGCACAGGTCGAGGCCGAGGTGGAGGAAGCGCGGACGGCAGCGCGCCTGGCCCATGAGCGGGCGGTCGCCGAGACCCAGCGCCACGAGGACGAGGTGCGGGCGGTCCGAGAGGAGGCGGAGCAGGCCATCGACGTCGAGCGAGCGCGCGCCGAGCGTTCCGAGGGTGCGGCCGAGCAGCTGCGGGCGCAACTTGTCGCTTCCGGCGAGCAGCGCGCCAGGGAGCTCGGCGAGCTGCGGGCCGAAACTGAGCAGCGTCTCGAGCGAGCCGAGGCGGTGGCCGAGGATCTCCGAACACGGCTCGCCGCCGCCGGTGAGCGACACGCCAGTGAGCTCGGTGCGCTGCGAGCGGCAGCTGAGGAGCGTCTTGAGGACGCTCTTCGTCAGCAGGCGGAGCGCGTCATTGCCCAGGAGCGCGAGCGTGCAGCGTCCGATCTTGCCGCATCAGCGGCCGAGCACCGAGCGGAGCTCGCAGAGGTGGCAGGGGAGCTCCGCACGAGATTGGCAGAGGCAGAGGCTCGGGCCGCAGCAGCAAGCGACCTCGCCGGCGATCGCCTGCGTCAGCTTGAGCGGCTCTCCGTCGAGCTCGAGCGGCGAGCAGGGGGCGAAACAGCAAGGCCGCGACAGGGTCGGCGCGGCTCCGCGGGTGCAGCCGGCGACGAGGGCACGTGACCGTCGGGGCGCCGGCGCCCTAGGTCGACGGTCCCGCACCTTGGTCCGCGGAGGAACCGGACGTCAGCCGTGAGCATCTGAAACAGCGGGGACCTCGCCGAGCAACTCGAACACTTCTCGCGGCACTGTCGAGAAAGCCGGCCGACCCTGCCCCGGCTTCCCATCGCCACGACGCCGCAGGGCTGCTACGCGGGCGCCGCGCAGCTCAAACTCGTATCGCTCACTGAGGAGGTCGACAGACTCTCGGACGGCGTCAATCGAGCCGAGGCGTTCCCACGAGGAGGCTTCTTCCTTAGCGGCCTGCGCCATCAGACTGAGGAGTGCTTCAACCGAGCTCGATGTCCGGCGAGAACCGGGGGCGTTCCAGTCCAAGTCGAGAGACGAATGCTGACGCGAGACGCGGTGGCTTGAACGAGCGGCTGAGTCGCAGACACTCGACAAGCCAGGTCGTTGGCCTCGGGCTGAGCGCGATGGCGATGGCGATGGCGATGACCGCAGGAAATCGGGGGACATATGCCGCGACCTCCTTGTCGAGCGGTCGGCGCGAAATGTTGTCTGCACAGAGGTACTCCTGCATCGTGAAATGGCTGAGCGGAAAGCCACTGGGGACCTCCATGACGATCCCGACGTGTGACTCGATCTCTCGTACGACACGCCGCGCCTGGTTCCCCGGGCGGCGGAACTGCTTGTGGATCTCGGCGTAGATGCCGAGTAGCACCTCCTCGGCGAACGTCGCTCGGCCTTCAATCGTGAGGCGGAACGCGAACTCAGAGAGGAACTCCCGCTTCGTCTCTCCGTCAAAGCCCGCGTAGTCCGATCGGCGCTGGACGTGATGTTGCCGGTCCCAGTCATGGATAAGCAGCTGCACGAGCTGCCGGTACAGCTCCACGGGGCGCTCGGCAACCGAGCCATTCGTCTCGAACACCGTGAGCAACTGGTTCAAGAAGAGCGGGCGGTCGAGAAGGTCATTGCTAATACCAGCCTTCGCGACGCTCAGGAGGAATGCGTCGGTTGACTGCGTCCGGCCCTCGACGATGGAACTGATCTGGTTGTCCGACAGCGGTAGGAGCTCGGCGGTGGCGTAACCGTCGAGGTGAGGGGCGTCGCCTGATCGACAGGAACATACGATGTGGGCGTCGCTCGTCATGCGACGCACGCGCTCGAGAGACCCGAGGAGCTCGGCGCGTTCGCTCTGGTCGGCGATCTCATCGATCCCGTCGACGATCAGAAAGCAATTGGCGCGACCTAGGAGGTGCGGCCGTTATGCGTCGCCGCGGAGCTGTGGCAGAAGTAGCTGCCAGAGGACGTCGATCTGGGCCCTGAGGTCAAAGGCACCAGGAGCGCTCTCCCACATCAGCCGGATGCCCTCGAAACTCGACACGATCATCTGAGCAAGCCGGAGGGGGTCCACTTCGGCGGAGACCCGCCCGTGGCGCTTCGCTGTGCGCAGGAGCCGGGACGCGTGATCGATCCAGGACTTCAACGGGGTCGGGAAGTCGGCGCTTGCCTGCTCGGCAAGGAGTCGCGCGCCGGCACGCGCGACCACCTCGGACCGGTAGAGGTAGGCGAGCTCATGTGTCTGCCGGACCAGCGTGTCGAGCTCGGCCTCGCCGTCCGCGCCGGCGAGCGCCTTTTCGAACAACCCGGTGTAGCGATCGACGATCTCGGTCGCGAGCGCGTCCTTGTCGGCAAAGTAGTAGTAGAAGGCGCCTTTCGTGAGGCCGAGGTCGGCGACGACATCGGTCAGGCTGGCGCCTCGGTAGCCGCGCTCTGCGAACTGCAGGGCGGACGTGTAGACGATGTGCTCGCGGGTCGTCGGATCTTGGTGCCCGCGCGCGGGCGAGGGCTCGGGCCGCCGTTGCTTGGTCGAGGAGTGACGCATGGTTGCCATCCTCGCGGCCTTCCTCGGCGGCATAGCGCGCCAGCCTATGAGAACAACGACGCCAGCTGCGAGCTCGGCATCCCCGACGGTCCAGTGCCGGTTGTAGCCCAGGCAGAGGTGTCAACGGCGAGGACCTGCTGTAGGTAACCGGGGGCGATCCACTGTGACCAGGGAACGAGATCCGTGCTACCCCAGGTCACGACCGAAACGCCGCGTGGAGATACCCCGTTGACGAGGACCTCGTGCGGACCGAGGCCCGGCCAATCCACCTCGGCCAGCAGCCCGCCGGTGAGCCACAGCGCCTCGGCAAGCTGCTGCTCGTCTGCCGGGTCAGCGAGTTGCGCTGCGCCCGTCGCCGTTTGGCCGCCGAGCGAATGGCTCGTCCAGTAATCGACGGCTGCAATGGGGGAGGCGCCGACGGTAGGTCCGGACTCACCACCGCTTGCCGATGCGTAGACCATGAGCGTCGACAGGAGCGTCGGCTTGTAGGAGGAACCCGCTTCTGTCGCGAACAGCTCAGCCATGTGCTCGGTGGCGGCCGCGACACAGTCCCCGAGGATTCCATTGCCGAGGAGCGTCCAGTTGACGCGCGCGCCGTAGAGCACCGTCGAGGGCACGGCGAGGCCGCTCGGAAGCTGGAGAGTGGGGGTTGCCGACAGGGGGAGAGCGGCCGACGCTGTGGGTGACACCGTGAGCGTGAGCATCGATCGCCGCGGGAGGTAGCCCGGCTGCGTGATCTCGATCGACACCGGGTACCGGCCTGCCGCTGTCGCCGATGGAGTGCCATGGAGCAACGCCCAGCCGCAGTGGCGTTGCCAGGTGACGCCGGGCGGGAGCGTGCCCGAGGGGGTGATCGTCATGTCGCAGATGGCAGAGTCGGCCTGGTCCGAGTAGACCGCGAACTCGTACGGCTGGCCGGCGACCGCCACGCTCGAGGCGGAATAGGGCACGAGTCCCGGCGCGATCTTGCTCGCTTGTGGCTGGTGGACGATGACCGTGACAGTCTTGGTGCGCGTTGGCGCCTCGGCGATCATCGTCAGCGTGACCGTCCGCGCATGCGAGTCCGGGTTCCCCGGGACCCATATGCCGAATATGGCGCCAGCGAAGCTCGAGCACGACATAGAGCCGTCGAAGTCGGGGATCCGGGGTGACGACTCGAAGCGGCACCTCGTCACGCCGGGCAGATTGACCACCGTGCTCCAGTTGACGTTGCCGCCCCCGGCGGGCAGGTCCACGGTGCGCACGGCGGCGCTGGAAGCGGCCGCCGACGGCGACATGACCGGAGCGGTAGCGCTGACGAGGCAAGCGAGAGCCGTGGCAGCCAGGGCCAGAACGAACCGCGCGCGTTGGAATCGCATGGTCTTTACCGTACTTAGTGCCTGCGTCATTCGCGGCCGCGTCGGCTATGCAACGCCTGGTCGGAGGGTCAGGAGGAGGTGGTACGTCCTTGACAATTTACGGACATCCGGGGCGGCCCCTTGAGTAATGGTGAGATGCTCCGTCGCCCGGATGCTGAGCGCTCCGGCGCTCGACAGCGTGATGGAGCTCGGCACGAGGGCTTCGAGCGAGAGGGCATCGACCTCGCCCTTCAGGCGCAAATCCCCTCGCCAGGGTGTCGCCTCGGCGCCGGTCCGTACCGTTGTTCCGACGATCGAAACCGTCTTGGTTCCCACGGTGCATGAGAGGTTGACTCCCACCTCCACGAGCCGGCCCTTGATCACGTGTGGCGATACTCCGCCCGGTTTGGTCGTGCAGGTGAGGGATGCCTTCGCGGCTCCGGAGAGGATTGAAGAGACGACATAGCGCTGCTTCGGGGCGCTCAGAGGCACCGTGATGGGCCGCAACGTCAATCGGACGTCGTAGGTCTTGGTGACCTTGGTCACGTGCTTTCCGGTCTGCTGGGAGACGGCCGTCTTCTCGGCGGCTCGAATCGTGACCACCCCGGCCTTCGAAATGGAGACCGCTGTGGGTACAAGGCCGGTGAGATTGAGGTGCTCACTCGCTGACTCGAGGTGAAGGCCGCCTCGCCACCTGACGACACTCTTCGGTTCCGAAGGGGTCGGTCCCTTCGCAGCCGACTTCGTCGTCGTCACCGTCCGAACCAGAGCTCCGACGATTGAGACGCGCTGGCCGGAGTCCGTGCACGAGAGGTTGACTCCCACCTCCACGAGGCGGCCCTTGACCAAGTGTGGCGTGACCGCCCCCGGCTTGCTCGTGCAGGACAGCGAGCCGTTGGCCGCGCCCGACACGACGGAGGAGACGACATAGCGCGGCGCAACGGGCGCCGGGTCTGGATTCCGGGTCGGTTGGGTGTTTGTGGAACCACCCGTTGAGGTGGAGCTGGATCCGCTCCCGCCGCCGGCACCCGTTGAGGGCGCCCCGCCCGTGCCACCACCTGAGCCGCCTGTCGAACCGGCGCCACCGGCAGAACCTCCGGAGTCTCCCCCTTCGCCACCTCCGCTGTACGGCTCGACAACAGACAGCGTGAAGGCTTTAGAGGCGTCCGGGCTGATGCTGTTCGTGGCCTTTACCGTGATGGGAAACGACCCTGATGCTGTTGGCGTACCGGAGAGCACCCCAGTGCTCGACAGGGTCGCGCCAGTGGGGAGCGCCCC
>JAJZKA010000143.1 GCA_021809805.1 Actinomycetes bacterium | reverse complement strand
AAGCCCAGAAGGGACTCATCCAAGCACTGGTCGCCCGAATCGAAGTCGAAAGCCGTACGTCGGTGCGCCCCTACTTTCGGGTCCCGCTCGATGGAGGTGGCCTGACGGAGCCGAACCCTTCCGACATTGGAAAGGTTCGACCACCGTCAGGGTCGGCGCCCCCAGACAGACTCGAACCACCACGACGTCTCCGTGCGGGCGAAGACGAGTGCCGTGCCGATGCCGTGCCGGCTAAGGCGCTTGACCCACGCCGCGGCGTTCGAGTACGGGGGATTCAACCAGACTCGCCCCGACCACTGTTGCTGGAGACCGTCCTCCTCGACGGTGTACTGCCGGGTGGCGGTCGCCCACGGCATTGGCGAGTGAGGCGCAGGGATCGAGGTCGAAAGGCCCAAGTGCGTCGAGGATGTACGGAGGCGTCAGCCAATCGTCGCGCCGCTGGACAACGAGGTCCCCCCAGCAGATGCTTGCGAGCCGGGCTGTTTCAGCCGATCTTCTCTCGCGCTGCAGGTCGGCGCGCTCCCTCGTCGGCGTTGGCATGTTCGCAGTCTCGATAGGCCCTGGGACATTCCCTCATGCTCAGCCGGCTATGCGACGCGCAGCTCCACCATCGACGAACCGGCGGCGTCCTTGCGGACTTCGTACTGGCAGTCGAACGCAGCCGCGACCTCGGGCGTGTGCGTGACAGTCAAGATCAGCGGGAACTCCGCGTGCAGCGTCCGAAGCGCATCGAGCATCGCCAAGATCCCCTCGGGGTCGAGCGAGCCCCATCCCTCGTCGACGGCAAGGAACTCGATTGGGGCTCCGCTGCGGCGCACGAGGAAGCGCGTGAGCGCCGTGTGCAGGGCGAGCGCAACCCGGAAGCGCTCGCCACCAGACAGCCGAGAGAACGGCCGCTCGGCGCCGGTGTCAGCCACCACGACGACTTCGAGCGTGCCTTTGGTCTCCCCGTCCGACTTATTCTGCATCTCGGTACGCATCTCCAGCCGGTAGCGACCGCCCGACAGCCGGCCCATGACGTCGGCGGCGTCGCGCTCGAGTTCTCGCGTCGCCCCGGCGAAGATCAAGTTCGGCACGCCATCAGGTCCATACGCTCGTGCGAGCGCTCCCCAGTCCTCGGCATCTCGCGCCGCACTGCGTGCCTCCTCAATGGACCGCTCTCGCTCGGTGCGCAGCGCCTCGTAGGTCGTCATGCGCTCGGTGAGCGTCCCAATCTTCTGGAGGAGGGTTGCATGCTCTGCCTCGAGTGCTCGGAGCGCAGCCTCGGCACTTTGGCGGGCGGCTGCACGTCCATCCTCAGCGGCGATCGCCGCGCGCAGCTGGGTCGCCTCCGCAGCGAGGGTGACGAGAGCGGCTTCGTCCTCCTCTGCCGGCGCCATCGCGTCCGCAGCTGCGACGGCGTCGCCGGCAAGGCCCCGCTCGTGCTGGAGGCGTGCGAGCTCGGTCTGCGCCGCCTCCTTTGTCGCAGCCAGGTTGCTCCTGTCCGCGAGCAGACTGCGAGCGCCGTCGAGGTGGATCTTCGCCTGCTGCTTCTCACCGCGGCACGCCTTCAGCGCGAGACGGAGCTCGTCGCGCTTCTGCTCAGCAGCGAGGTGCCGCCGCTCGGCGTTCGTGATCGCCGCATCCAGCGCCTCGATCTCCGCCTCGACCTTGGCGATCACGGCAGAGCGGGTTTCCCCGCTTAGCTCCTGGCCGCATGTGTAGCACTGGGCCTCACCACGACCGAGCACCTCGAGGCGCTCGCGCGCCTCAGCGGCCACTCGGCTGAGCCGGGCGATGTCCGCGACCTCACTCTCCATCGCCGCACTGCACTCGACGCCGGCGGCGATGATGGCTTCCTCCTCCTTCTCCCGCTCAGAGAGGGCCACTTCACCGCGGAGCACGCCGTCTTGAAGCCCCGCGAGCTCGCTCGACGCTGCGAGCGCCTGTTGCAGTCGGCGATCCGCTTGGCTGATGGCGGCATCCGCCGCCTGGAGAGCCGCGGCGGCCCTGGTGCGCGCCTGAGCAATCTCCGTTTGGCGTCGCGCGCGCGCTGCTTCGCCGGCCGCCAGGACTTCTTCGATGACGCTGAGCCGCTCCCGAGCTGCGCCACTCTCGGTCAGCTCCGCTGCCGCCTTCTCGAGCGCGGCCTTCGACTCCATCACAGCTGCCTCGAGCATGCCCATGCGGCCGCGCGCGGTCACGAGCGCCGTCGTGTCGGTGTCGGCACCGCTGAGTTGCGCGTCGATCTTGTCGACGTCCTTCTGTAGCTGCTCGTGGCTTTTTCGCGCCGCTCCTGCCCTTTCGCGTGCCGCCTTGGCGAGCAACTGGTAGTCGTCGAGCTCAAGGATGTCCGAAAGGATCTTCTTTCGCTCGGCCGCCTTGGCGCGTGCGAAGCGACCGCTGTCGTCCTGCGCCATAAGAGTCGTCGAGATGAACGTCTCTGCCTCGATGCGAATCAGGTCACGAATCGCGGGATCAACCGCCCGGGGACCGGAGTCGACGAGGGCCACAAACTCACCGTCGACGTATCGCTCGAGGCGCGCCATTGTCGAGCGGCCTCGCGACCTACCGCGCACCACCTTGTAGCGCTCGCCGCCGTGATCGAAGACGAACCCAACTTCCGCCGTTTTCGCTCGGTCGTGGACGATCGAATCGATGTCGCCCTCGCCGGTGTAGCCGAAGAGGGCGAACGCCATCGCCTGGAAGAGCGAGCTGTTGTGAACGATCACCGTCTCGGCGATGAAGAGGTGCTCAGGCGTGTCAACCGTCAGGTCGAAGCACGGAACCGGAGCGGCGGCAAGCTCAACGGAGACCACCCGGGACCAGGTTGTCTCCTGTGCTGCTACCGCTGGGTCGCCGCCAAAGTCGACGAACGCAGCCCGGCTGAGCGCGTGATCAGAGAGCTGCGCACGTGTTCTCGTCTTGCCCGACATCGAGACGAGCGCGGGAATCGTGGAGTTGAAGCTCGGAGGAATCGGATCCGCTGCGCCAGGTTGGTAACCGGCGAGGAGGTTGTCGCGCGCCACCGCCTTTCGTCCCTCCAAGGGCATCTGCTCGAGCTTGTCGATGTCCGAGGACCGCACATGGACTCGGTGGCTCCGCTTCGAGGACGTGAGCGTGCTCGCCACGCCGACGCGCAGCAGGAGAACCCGGACGTCTTCCACCAGCTGCCGCGAGATCGAGCCGTACGCGACCTCCGAACCCCCCCGGGAACCCTCCCGAGAAAAGAACCAGCCGTCTGTCAGCCAGAGCCCCGCGAGCAAGGCCCACGCCTGTTCGTCCGGCAGCAACAGGCAGTCGCTGGGGATGAACTTGGTAGCGGATCTGGTGCCAAGAAGGCCGAGCCCGCGAACCCACTCGACGACAGCTCGGGCGGCGTGCAGGGTACAGCGCTCTTCGCACAGGTCAATGCCGTAGTCCTCCTCGATCCGGCACAACGTGTCCCAGCCGAGGCCGTACGCGACGGCGGCTATCGCGCGGCGGTTCCGGGCCGCATACCGCTCCAGGGGCACCCCTATGCCCTCAAGGCGCTGCACCATGCGACGGATGTAGTCACGGCGCACGTCTCCGGTGACGCCATTGACGACGAGCCAGCTTCGCTGGTCAGAACTCGTGACCCGGGCGCCTGGAAACAGCCTTTCGATACAGCCTCGGAACAGGTCGACGATATCTGGGTCAATGTTTGACAGCTGGATACCGGCATAAGCGAGATGCCCATCGCCGAGCAACAGCCCCAGCAGCATTGCCTCGTCGACTGAAAGTCGAGCGCTCCCGGCGGCCGGGAGGCTCTTGACTTCGGCCACCCAGTGATGCCTCGTAAGCTCGCCGGCCGGAATGCAACCCTGATCGGTCAGAACCGGGTGCGTAGTGGCGGTCGTGAGCGTCGCGCCACTCGAGAGGCGCAGCTTGACGACCGGCTTCTCCCCGAGGTCGAGCCAGTCGGTGACCTCCACCGGCGCTACGCGCCCGCCCGTGAGTCCGAATGTCGTCTTCCGCCGTTCGGCCACGAAGCGCTCGATCGGGAGCACCTCGCCCGTGCCCGCGTCGTAGACCCGCGTGCCCCCGGGGAGGCACTTGCCAGCGCCGTTATGCCCAGTGATGCACGCGAGGCCGACCTCGCTGAAGTCGACACGCTGCTCCTGCTCGTAAGACCCGAAGCCCGAAAGAACGATCTCGACCGGCCTCATGCCGCGACTCCCGTCTCCTCGACCAGAACCGCGGCCTTCTCACGCAGTCTCGCTGCATCGTCGTCGGCAATTCCTTGAGCAGGCATCCACAGATCCAGCCCTTCGAGGGGTCGAATGCCCTCCTCGGCGACGACGCGCTCCGAGTCGTTCCGGGGCGGCAGAGGTCGCTCCACCTGGACGACATGGGCCCCGGTCAACCCGATCACGCGGCGAACCTCCGCACCCAACGCGTCATCAGAGCCGGGAGGGAGCACCACGCGAACGATCGCTCCATCCGCCTCCAGGGGTAAGAGATCGACGGCGTACGCCGGGTCGAGCCCCTCGGGGAGTGGGAGGGTCACGAACCGCCGAGCTGGCGTCGCGATCGATGCGACCGACGCGATCGACCCGTTGTCGGCGAGGCGAATATCCGAGAAGGCTTTTGCCTCACGCTCGTCGGTGAAGGTATCCCGGTCGGGCGACCCGCAGAACCACACGCGTCCGGAGGCACCTTCTCCGCCGATGATCTGGCGGGTGTGGATGTGCCCCATGGCCACGTGCTGCCACGGGTCGACGTCGAGCGCCTCGAGCGGGATCACCGGCTCGGCGAACAGCTCGGCCAGATCCATCTCCGACCCGCGTTTCGAGGATCCGATCACACAGTCCCCAACCGTTGCGTGGCCCGCGAGCATGGCCGGGCCGCGGCGAACGTCCACCTGCTCAGCGAGACGTGCGATCTGGTCGACCGCCCGCTGCGCGACCAGTGCGTCGATCTCGGGCGCCGTCTTACCGTCCGTATCCCCAGGTGCAAGCAGGGACGTGCGCGTCGGCCACGGGAAGGTGGCGATCTGAAGCCCCGACTCGAGCGTGACGACCCCCGGTCCGGTCATCACGTGGACATGAGCGAGGTCACGGAAGTGTTCGATCGGACTCCGGTGCCCCCGAGGCAGGTTGATCAGTTCGTGGTTGCCGGGAGACACCACGACGTCAATCCCGGCGGCCGAAAGAGTCCGGAAGAAGTCAAAGAGTAGCTCGACGGCCTCTGGGCGCGGCCACCCGTTGAGGTAGAGATCTCCCGGCGTGACCACCGCGTCGACCTCTTGTTCGATCGCATAGTCCGCGATGGACTTGGCAATGCGCGCCGTCGATTCCCACGCTGTGTTCAGCCCCGTGGCGGGGTTCGTCGTTCCGTGCCGACCTCCGTCGATGTGTAGATCCGAAAAGGCTACGACCCTCGCTTCGGACATCACGTCTCCCCTCCCTTGGCTCCTGGCCAGGGACCGTAAGGGGGATATGAGACATTCCGGCGCCGCAGTATCACTTAGCTGAGACGACCGCCCTGCCGCTTTATCTCGACGTCGCCTGGGGCAACTGCGGGAAGCAGAGGCGAGCGGGAGTCGGCCGCGTCGAGAGAGCAAGCGGGGCACCCGCTCCCGGAATGTCGCATTGCCTTGTTACCTTCACGTTGTTGCATCGAGCGCCAGTACGAGAGTCCAGGGGGCACGCATGACCGGCAACGACGACACTGTGAGCGAGCGCAGCTACAGCGTCTCGTGGTACGGCCAGCATGCCGCGATCGCACAGACTGACTTTTTCTTCGATCGCGGGAGAGCGCTAGACATCGCGATCGCTGGAGCGATCGCTCCCGACTTCTGGCGGTGGGCCGACGAGCAGTCCTTTGCGGTACATCCCGTCGGCATCTACGCCGTGGACGACCCGGAGCCCGCACGAGTCGCCCGCGCCGACATCGACATCGCACTTGAGGACTTCGAGACGGTGTGGGAGTCGGTTCGCGAGGCGCCGTTGCCACCACGGGGCACCTCCGGAGAGGGCACCGAAACGGTTCGCTCCGTGGCCGGGAGTATCACCTTCGGAGCCGGACAAGACGACACGTTTGCTTCCGTTCTCGAAGAAATGGTCGGCGAGACGGTGCGGATGAGCCTCCATGACGGCAGCTCGCTTCTCGCTGTGCTTGTCCGCCGGCGAGCCACGGACCATGCCGGCATCGTCCGATACGTCGACTACGAGATTCAGCCGCTGGGGACGATGGCCGCGGAGAACGCCAGTGACTTCGAGGGCGGGGGGCTACCCCTCGACGTCGCGGAGATTGCCGACGTCCATGTGCTCGGAGCTCACGAGTCGGGTGAACCTCCCCGCCCGGCCCGCATCGAAGGCCTCGCCCCCGACGAGGTGATCGTCGAGGTCGGCTGGGCGTACGGAGTGCCCGGGGAGCGCGAGTCGGGCGCCGGCGCCTGGTTCGTCGCTGCGCGGCTTGGCACAAGCGCCGTGACCGACCCTGAGGCGGCGCTACGTCGAGTTGCGGCGGCGTACGCAGCAAGCCTCGATCCCCACGAAGCGACGATCGAGCCCAACTGGGGCGACGTGTTCACGGAGGCGACACCCGAGCAGTTCGCCGCCGAGGGCTTCCGCCTTGTGGCGATCCCGTCGCTTACGCGCGTGAGCGTCAATCACGACGAGACTTTCGAGCTTCCGGATGTCGAGGTTTATGAGGTACCGCCCGAGACGGGCGGCCGCACATCCGATCCGAGCGCCTCCCCGGCGCCGCGGCCGGACGACCCCGACGCCGCCCGCTGACTCGAAGCGATGGACCCGCTTCGCCGAGCTGAGCAGATGCCGTGCGCCGGCCGTCGTACCGAGGAGTTCTCATGAGCGCTCGACTTCGTCTTCGGGACCGTGCCGGGGCGACATTCCTGGACCATTGGGAGTTCGAGTGGCCCGCGCCGTCGGCGAGAGAACCGATTCGCTCGCTTGGCATCTTCCTGCACCGGATGCACGCGCCCGGTCCGGGCCTTGACCTCCACGACCACCCTTGGACGTTTGCCTCCGTCGTTCTGTGGGGCGGCTACGACGAGGAGCGATCCAGCACCGCGGAAGCGCCGACGCACGCACGTCAGGCCGAGCTTCAGCCGGCGTCGCGTCAGCGAGGGGCCACCGTCTCTCGGAGATGGCTGAGTATGCGTTCGCTCGGCGTCGGCGAGTGCCACCAGATAACGCGCCTGCACACGAAGGCCTGCTGGACCGTGGTGATCCATGGGCCTAACCGCCACGGCTGGGGTTTCTACGCGTCCGAAGGTTTCGTGTCCTGGCGGGAGTACGAGGCCTCTGCCGCCGGCGCAAGGCGCGGAGCGACCACCGACATCGCCTCGACTGGGCGAACGCTGCGATGACGTGCAGCCCGCAGCAGCTCCTCTTCGACCTCGATCTCGGCGAGGTGCCTCGCTCACTCAACGAGGCCTTCTCTCAACGCTGGCGAGCACGGCAAGCTTCGTGGGTCCGCCCAGAAGATGGCGGCTTCGATGCGCGCCGCTACTGGATCGAGCCGATCGACGAGCAGACGGCGAAGGCTTACGTCCAGACCAACCATTATTCGGCGAGCTACCCAGCAGCGAGCCGGCGATTCGGGCTATTCATTGATGACGCGAGCAGCGATCCACTCGTCGGCGTTGCGGTATTCGGGATCCCGCCCCATCGTCGAGTGCTGGAAGGGGTCTTCCCGCTCCTTGAGCCCTACAGCGAGTCGCTCGAGCTCTCCCGGTTCGTGTTGGAGGGCGAGGTCGGCGGCGCCGCTGGTAGCCGCGCGCCGGCGAACGCCGAGTCGTGGTTCCTCGCCAGGTGCTTCAGCGAGCTTGCCGCAACCGGGCTGCGCGGGGTCGTCGCCTTCTCCGACCCAGTGCCTCGGCGGGGCCCCAATGGCATCGTCCTCCCGGGCCACACGGGCGCCATCTACCAGGCGATGGGGGGAGCCATCTACACGGGCCGCGGTCGATCGGGCGTGCTCACGCTCCTTCCGGACGGCACGGTGCTCAATCAGCGCTCGTTACAGAAGATTCGCGGGCAGGAGCGCGGCCACGAGGGGGTCGAGCGGCGCCTCTGCGCGCTCGGCGCGCGACCCCGTCGAGCAGGGGAAACGCCGAGGGCGTGGCTCTCCACCGCACTCGAGGACCTGCGCATCATCCGTCTCCGCCACCCTGGCTGCCACCGCTATGCGTTCGCGCTGGGCATGACGCGGCGAGAGCGGCGCCAGGTGCTGTGCGCGATGCCTGGGCTCTCCTTCCCCAAGCGGCCCGATAGGGCGGCAGCGTGACGTCACTGGGTGGGAGGCCGGAACAGGTGCCAGCCGCGGAGCGGGAGCACGTGGGCGACTATGGCGTCCTCCCAACCGCATCCGCGGCACTCAGCCATTTTCTCGAGGAGAACGAGGCGGCGTTGTCCGATTGCCAGCGGGAGGCGCTGGCGAAAATCCTCGCGGTCGTCTCAGCTCACGAAGACGTCGCGAAGGCTGTCGGCCGGCTCGACCGGGCGAGGATGATCTACGCGAGCGCCGCGACGGGCCGGCGAGTCGACGATCCGCCGGTGGATCCCCTTGCCGAAGCCGTCTCGGCTCGAAACGAGCTCGACAGCGCGTTCGCTCGTCTTCGCCGGGTCATCGCCGACGTACTTGCAGCGCCACGACGGGGGCTCCGCAGAGCCTGTTGACGAGCTGACAGCCTCGCTAGGTGCCATGCCGTCGTCGGCGTCGTCGGCGGCGTCGCTTGCGCCGGTGCCGGCCTCTCCGTTTCTGCGTCGCCCTCTGCTCGGCCACGCGTCCGCCCCGACCGGCAGCGCCACAGGGCGCCGTGAGGCCCTTACCGAGCCGTCTGTGGCGTCGCCTGGGGCGCTGATGGCTCTACCTTCCCTTCTCAACGGGAACCCCAGCGGGGATCGCTAGCGGCGCTTGTCCCTTGAGGACTGAGATGAGACGGCGACCTCGGTGGGGTGCCCCATGCCGAGCACCATTCCTGCGAGCTCGGCGGGGCGGACGTCTGGGCCAAGGCGCCGATCGCCGCAACCCTGGGCTGCTCGGATCGAACGGCGCCCCCAGCTCGGTGCGGCCGCCTGCCCACC
>JAJZKA010000142.1 GCA_021809805.1 Actinomycetes bacterium | reverse complement strand
ACGCAGGAGACGCATCCCTCTGGCACGCCAACGTGCGGGGCCGCGACCCGGGTCGGCGCCGGCGAGCGCAGCGCCGGGGCGTGCGGGCGGCCCAACACGGTGCCCGTTGAGCTTTCGAGGTCGCCGTCGGCACCATCGGCGCGCGCGAAAAGACGCCGCTCGAGGTCCCCTCGGGCGATGGCCAGCGCCGAGCGCGTGGGCGCTTGATCGTCGCCCTGGCCCCTCGACGCGCCGAGCGAGGCAGGCCGCGCCCGACCTTGAGTACCCGGCCCAGCTCGATGGGCTAAAACGGTGCGATGCCAAAGCGCGCCCTCATCACCGGGATCACGGGCCAGGACGGGTCCTACCTCGCCGAGCTGCTCCTCGAGCAGGGCTATGAGGTGGTGGGCATGGTCCGCCGCACCAGCAACCTGAATGTGTCGCGCCTGGTGGGGATTATGGACCAGATCCACCTCGCCTCGGGTGACCTGCTCGATGAGGCCTCGATCATCTCCGCGCTCAACAAGTGGCGCCCGAACGAGGTCTACAACCTCGCCGCGCAGTCCTTCGTGACGACCTCGTGGGACCAGGCCGTCTTCACCGGTGAGGCGACGGCGCTCGGCGTGACCCGGATGCTCGACGCGATCCGGGTCGTCGACCCCGAGATCCGTTACTACCAGGCCAGCTCGTCGGAGATGTTCGGCAAGGTCCGCGAGACGCCCCAGAACGAGCTCACGCCGTTCTACCCCCGCAGCCCCTATGGCGTCGCCAAGGTCTACGGGCACTGGATCACGGTGAACTATCGCGAGAGCTACGGCCTGCACGCCTCCTCGGGGATCCTCTTCAACCACGAGAGCCCCCGGCGCGGCCTCGAGTTTGTCACCCGCAAGATCAGCCACGGCGTGGCGCGCATCAAGCTCGGCCTCGACCACAAGCTGTCCCTCGGCAATCTCGATGCCAAGCGCGACTGGGGCTATGCCGGGGACTACGTGAAGGCGATGTGGGGGATGCTCCAGCAAGAGGTCGCCGACGACTTCGTCGTCGCGACGGGAACGACCCATTCGGTGCGCGAGTTCTGCGAGATCGCCTTCGCCCGCGTCGGCCTCAACTGGGAGGACCACGTCGTCGTCGACAAGCGCTTCTTCCGCCCTGCCGAGGTCGACTTGCTGATCGGCAACCCGGAAAAGGCCAAGACGGCGCTCGGCTGGGTGCCCAAGGTCGGCTTCGCCGAGCTCGTCGAGATGATGGTCGATTCGGACCTCGAGCAGCTGAGCCGCTGAGCAACGGGCCGGGCAGCTCCCTGGCGGCCGACAAGGGCGCTCAGGAGCCGGGCCCGGAAGCAGACAGCGTGTGGGGAACGCCGAGTGGACGCTCGTACCGGCGGGCCCTTCCGCCCCCGTCCGCTTTGGCCTCATACATCGCCGCGTCGGCGCACTCGAGCGCCTCGTCGGCGCTCAGGATCCCCGCCAGCACGACGACGCCGCAGGAGGCCCGCACGACCAGCTGTTCCTCGCCGAAGGGCTCGTCGAATCGGGCCGCGATCGCCTCGCCGAGGCCGGCTGCCCCGGCGCCGTCCTCGACGTGCTCGCAGACGACGGCGAACTCGTCCCCGCCAAGGCGAGCGATGGTGTCGTCGGGGTGGGCCCCTTGCGCCAGGCGCTCCGCGATCTCGCCGAGGAGGCGGTCGCCGCGGCTGTGGCCGAATTGGTCGTTCACGACCTTGAAGCCGTCGAGGTCGACGAAGACGAGCGCCATCGCCCGCTCATCGGCCGCCGCGCGCGCCAGCGCCTGCTCGAGCGCTTCGGTGAGCCGGATCCGGTTGGGCAGGCCGGTCAAGGTGTCGTGGCGGGCCTGATAGGCGAGCTCGTTCTCGATGCGTTTGCGCTCGGTGATGTCCTGGAGCTGGGCGAACAGATACGGACGGGTCTCGTCCCCCTCGACCTCGACGACGTCGATGAGCACCCAGATCACCTGGCCGTCCGCCCGTACGAGGCGGCGCTCGCTGCGGTCGTGGTGTTGCTTGCCGCTTCGCAGCCGCGCGAACTGGGCGCTGTGCTCCGCGAGGTCGGCGCAGTGGACGAACTCCCCGGCTCGGCGGCCGACGAGCTCACCCGGCGAGCGGCCGAGCAGGGTGCACAGCGCCGGGTTGGCGCGCCGTACCACCTCGTGGTGGTCGATCATCGCCATCCCGATGGCGGCGCGCTCGAAGCCGAGGCGGAAGCGCTCGACGGCCTGGCGCCGCTCCTGCTCGAGACGCCGGCGTTCGGTGATGTCGCGGGTGATCCAGGAGATGCCGATCAGCTGCCCGCACCGGTCGCGCACCGGCGAGGCCGTCACGGCCACGTCGACGATGCGCCCGTCCTTGCGCCGCCGTGTGGTCTCGATGGTGGGCGCGGAGGGCCCCCTGGCGCGGATGCCGTGACGCATGGCGATGGCCTCGGCCCTCGCGGGCTCGGGCACGACGACGAGCGAGCTCTCACCGATCATCTGCTCGGCGCGGTAGCCAAAGAGCCGCTCCGCGGCGGCGTTCCAGCTGATGATCTCCCCCCCGAGGGTCTCTGAGACGATCGCGTCGCCCGAGTCCTCGACGATCGCGGAGAGGCGGGCGAGCGATTCTTCCCCCCGCCTGCGCTCGGTGACGTCGCGGAGGTTGACCACGATCCCGGCGACCGTCGGCTCGTCCAGGCGGTTCGAGAAGGTCACCTCGAGCCAGCACAGATCGTCTTCGCCCCGACCAAAGCGCAGCTCGCCGACGAGGTGGCCGGCACCCTCGCCGCGCACCATGGTCAAAAGCGCGTGAAAGCGCGCCCGGTCGGGGAGGTGCACGAGGCGTTCCGCCTCGCTGGCGAGCACGATCGGGCGGCGAAGGGCGCGCTCGGCGGACTGGCTCGCCTCGATGATCCGCCCGGCGGCGTCAAGCACGAGGTAGCTCTGGCAGGCGTGCTCGAAGAGCAGGCACTGGCGGCGCGCGGCTGCGTACCGGGCGGTCGAGGCCTCCAGGCGCTCGGTCACGTCACGTACCGAGGACACCACCGCGTAGACCTCGCCTTGGTCATTGAGCAGCGGGCGCGACTCAAGGTGCAGCCAGCGGCGCGTGGCACCCAAGGTGGCCTGGAAGACCTGTGCCCCGCTCGGCCGGTGCGTCGCCAAGACCCTCGGGACCGCCAGGTCGCCGTGGCCCAAGCGCGTGCCATCCTCGGCGATGAGCACGGCCCTTGTTCCACCGAAGTGCTCGGCGAACCGGTCGCCCTCGCGCACCCCCAACAGCTCGGCAGCGACCTCGTTGCAGCGCACCAGCCGTTCCGTGGGGGAGTGGACGAGCACCGCCTCGCTCAGGGCGTCCAAGATCGCGTCGCGAACCTCAACGGCGCGCTCTTTGGCGCCCGAGCTCGACAACACCGCAGCGACCGTGTGGCGAAGCGCCCCGCCGCGCGCCGCTGAGCGTTCGAGCACCCGGACGCCCTCGCGGCCCTCAAGCGCGCGGGCGAGGTCGGCGTCCTGTTTGCGAACGAGCGCCACGACGGGGCAGTGGGGCGAGCGCGCCCGGAGATCCGCGAGCGCGCCGGCGCCGTCGCTGTCCGCAAGGGGCAGGTCCACGACGACCAAGTGGGGCTCGCTCACCATGGCGGCGAAGCTGGCGGCGAGATCGCTGGCCTCGCTCACCTGGACGCGCGCGCTGAGCTGCGCCGCGAGCTCGCCGCGCAGCTCAGCGTCGCTGCTCGCGAGGAGCACGGCGACCACCGGTTGTTGGCTCGCGCTGAAGCGGGGCATGCGGCGACTCTCTCTTCGGGCCGGACGAAGCTGTTCACCCCGCCGCCGGGGGTGCGGATGGCCCCCGGCGAGAGCGCCGCGCGCTCGACAGCTCACGCTCAGTGCCCACCAGTCTGCCGCGCCTGCGCCAGAGAGGAAAGAGTGAAATGCCTCGACCTGATCCGCCCAGGTCGCGGCGCCAGATCACCCGCTTGGCTCAAGCGGTGCCGGGACCCGTAGCATTGACGCTGCCCCATGCCCCATGCCGTTCGCTTCCGCGAGGCCGTCGCGCTCGCCGGCCGCTTCCCCCTGCTCTCTGGCCTCAGCCTCGAGGTGGCCAAGGGCGAGGTCGTGCATCTGCGCGGGGCGAATGGGGCGGGCAAGACGAGCCTGCTGCGCACCTGTGCCGGGTTGATTCCGATCGCGGCGGGCACGGCGGTCGTGCTCGGCCACGATCTTTGTCTGGATCGTCAGTCCCTGCGCCGCGAGGTCGGCCTCCTCGGCCACGCCGGCTTCTCTTACGAAGAGCTGAGCGTCGAGGAGAACCTGGCCTTTGCGCTGCGGGCCTCGCGCGCGGAGATGGGCCGGGCCGACGCGGCCCTCGAGCGCCTCGGCCTGTCCGGGCGGGTGCGCAAGACGCCGGTGGGCGCGTGCTCGGCGGGCCAGCGCCGACGGCTCGCCCTCGCCGTCTTGGTGGCGCGGGCCCCCCGGCTCTGGCTCTTGGACGAACCGCACGCCGGCCTCGATCTCGAAGCCCGCGCCGTCGTCGACGAGGTCGTGCGCGAGGCCGCCGCTTCGGGAGGGACCGTCCTGCTCGCCTCGCACGAGCTCGAGCGTGCCGCCGCGCTGTGCGACCGCGTCGTGACGATCGCCGGCGGCCGGGTCATCGCGCCGGAGCCAGACGAGGTCCTCGACCCGCCGATCGCCGCCTTGGCGGGGGGCGAGGTGGGCTGCGATGTGGCATGACGCGGTCCTGGTCGCCGGCAAGGACCTGCGCATCGAGTGGCGCTCCCGGGTCGGTCTCAACCAGGTCGTGCCGTTCGCGCTCGTCGTCTTGCTGCTCTTCGGCCTGGCACTGGGCCCCGATGCCGGCCGGCTGCGGGCCGCGGCTGCCGGATTGTTCTGGGTGACGGTGCTGCTCGCCTGCCTGCTCAGCGTGCAGCGCTCGGTCGCGGTCGAGACGGCCGATGCCGGCCGGGACGGCTTGCGTTTGTCGGGCCTCGACGCGGGCGGGATCTTCGTCGGCAAATCGGCGGCGCTCGCCCTCCAGCTCCTTGTGCTCGAGGTCGTCCTCGCCGTGGTGGCGGCGCTGTTGTACGCCACGCCGCTGTCGGGGATCGGCCTGTTGGCAGCCACGTGTGTGCTCGCGACGGCCGGTCTTGCGGCGGTCGGCACCTTCTACGGCGCGGTCGCAGCCGGCACCCGGGTGCGCGAGACGCTCTTGCCCTTGTTGTTCTTCCCGGTGGTCGCGCCCGTCGTGCTGGCGGCGACCAAGGCCTGGTCCGCCGCGCTGTCGCACCAAGGCGGCGGTGGCCTCGGCTGGCTCGGGCTGCTGGCGATCTTCTCGGTCGCCTACGTAGCGATCGGCACGGTCGCCTTTGGAGCACTGCTGGAGGATGGATGAACGCGCTGGTTCCACCAGTCGACCACGGCCTGCTCGGCGAGTCCGCGGCGCCTCACGCGGTCATTTCGTCGCGCCGCCACCGCGCAGAGCTGGCGCTGCGCATCGTCGGGGTCGCCGGGCTCGTTGGCGTGGTGCTCACGGTCTGGCTCGGGCTCTGGGTGACGCCGCCGGATGCCTACATGGGCAACCTCGTGCGCCTGCTCTATATCCACCCCTCGATGGCCTGGGACGCGTTCTTGGCCTACGGCGTCTCGTTCGCGGCGAGCGCCTGCTATCTCTGGCCCCGCACCCGCGACCTGCGCTTTGACCGCCTGGCGGGCGCCTCGGCGGAGGCCGGGGTCGTCTTTACGGCGATCACCCTCGTCACCGGATCGCTCTGGGGCCGCCCGACCTGGGGGACCTGGTGGGTGTGGGACCCGCTGCTCACCACGACCGCGCTGTTGTTCGTCCTCTACCTCGGCTACCTCGCGCTGCGCAAGGTTCCCGGCGATCCGGAGGTGCGCGCCAAGCGCACGGCGGTCGGGGCGCTCGTCGCGTTCATCGATGTCCCGATCGTCTACTTCTCGGTCACCTGGTGGAAGAGCCTCCACCAGGCACCCACGATCTCGCCGGGCAAGAGCGACGTGCACGGGCTGATGGCCTGGACGATGCTGTTGAGCTTCGTCACCTTCAGCCTGGTCTATGTGTGGTTCGTCGCCCATCGCTACCGCCTCGCTGGCCTTCAGGCCCGCGAGGAGGCCGAGGGCTTGGCCTATGCGCTCGCTGAGCGCCGCGCCGAGGGCGGGGCGAAGGCGGTTGAGAAGAATGAGGTGCTGACATGACTGACTACGCCTACGTCGAGGCGGGCTACGTGGTGGCGCTCGGCGGCCTGGCGCTGTATGGGGCCTCGCTCGTCGCTCGCGAGCGCGCCGCGCGCCGGCGCATCCCCGCGGTGGTCCCGGCGCGCTCTGACGAGCGCGGCGTCGAGCACGAGGGGGGAGCGGCGAGCTCGTGAGCGTCTCCTCGGCGCCGGCTGACGCCGCGCTCGAGGGCGACGCGGCGCTTCTCGCTGCGGCCGCCGCGCTCCGGAGCGCCCGCGCCACGCGGACGCGCCGCCGCCTCGGTGTCGTCGCCGTCGTGCTCGCCGCGGCGATCGGCTTCCTTCTCTATAAGGCGCTCACCTCGGGCGTCGTTTACTTCAAGACCGTTGCCGAAGCCGTCGCCGCGCGCGCGAGCCTCGGCAATTCCACCTTCCAGATCGAGGGCGTGGTGGTGCCGCACTCCCTGCAGGTCTCGGGAGTCCACCAGCGCTTCGCGCTCTGCAGCGGGCCGGTGCATATCCCGGTCCACAACGTCGGCACCCCGCCCCAGCTGTTCACCTCGGGCGTCGCCGTCGTGCTCGTTGGCCACTTCGTCGGCGCGAGCAACCTGTTCTCCTCCGACCAGATCCTCGTCAAGCATTCGAGCTCATACGTCGCCGCGCACCCCGGTCGGGTCCAGCACGGCGACAACCAGCACTGTTGATGGGCGCCGGCTGCTCGGTGAGCGAGGTGGGGCGGTGAACGGCCTGCTCGGTCACATCGGCGTGCTCCTCGCGCTCTTGGCGGCGCTCGCCGGCATCGTCTCCCTCGCGCACGCGCTGGTGTGGCGGCGCGCCGCGTTGGCGACCGGGGCGGCGGCTCCCGCGCCGACCCGCACCCGGCCGGCCGTCTACTTCGCCTGGCTCTCGCTCGCCGGTGCGCTGCTCGCGACGTTCGCCATGGAGCGGGCGCTGCTCACCCATGACTTCTCGCTCGCCTTCGTCGCCGAGAACAACTCGCGCCAGACTCCGATCCTTTATGACATCACCGGCATGTGGTCGGCCTTGCAAGGCTCGATCTTGTTGTGGGGCCTCATCTTGTGCGGCTATGTCGCCGCCTGCGCGCAGCGCTTCCGGGCCAAGGCCGACGACGCGCTCGTGCGTTGGGCGCTGCTCATCTGCTTCTGCGTGGTGGTCTTCTTCTTCGCGTTGATGCTCGGCCCCGCCGACCCCTTCGCGCCGACGCGGGGAGCGGTGCCCGCGAACGGCCCGGGGCCGAACGCGCTCTTGCAGGACAACACGCTGATCGCCTTCCACCCCGTGCTGTTGTACGCGGGCCTCGTCGGCTTCACCATCCCTTTCTCCTTCGCGCTCGCCTCGCTGATCACCGGCCGGGTCGGGGAGGGCTGGTTGCTGGCCACCCGGCGCTTCACCTACCTCGCCTGGGCCTGCCTCGGCCTCGGGATCGTGCTCGGGGCGTGGTGGTCGTACCAGACCTCGGGCTGGGGCGGGTACTGGTCCTGGGACCCGGTCGAGAACGCCGCCTTGATCCCCTGGCTCACCGGCACGGCGTTCTTGCACTCGGTGCTCGTCCAAGAGCGCCGCGGGCTGCTGCGGATCTGGAACCTCTCGTTGATCGTGGCGACCTTCTCCCTCACGATCCTCGCCACCTTCCTCACCCGCTCGGGAGTGACCCAGTCGGTCCACTCCTTCAGCGCATCGGGGGTTGGCCCGGTCCTGCTCGGCTTCTTCGGGGTCATCGTCGCGGCCGGCGTCGGGCTGATCGGCTGGCGCGGCGACCGCCTCGCCTCGCCCGGCTCGATCGACTCGCCGTTCAGCCGCGAGGGCGCCTTTTTGGTGAACAACCTGCTCTTTGCGGCCTTCGCCCTGGTGGTGTTGCTGGGCACGGTCTTCCCGCTGTTCCTGCAGGTGTTCAACAACTCCGCGGTCACGATCGGCCGGCCCTACTTCGATGCCTTCAGCGTCCCGCTCGGCCTCGCCTTGTTGTTCTTCATGGCGGTCGCCCCGGCGTTGCCGTGGCGCAAGGCGAGCGAGCGGCTCTTGCGCGAGCGACTGGCGGTCCCCGCCTGGGCCGGGGTCGCGACGATCGTCGCCTGCGTGCTGGCTGGCGTGCGTGGCCTGACGCCGCTCGCCGCCTTCGGCCTCGGGGCCTTCGCCGGGGCGGCGGCGCTGCGCCAGCTCACCCTCGCCGCGATCGCCGCCCACCGCCACCACCTCGGTGCCTGGCGCGGGGTGGTCGGGCGGGCGAACGGCGGGATGGTCACCCACCTCGGCGTGGTCGTGATCGGCGTCGCCCTGGCGGCGGCCAGCAGCTACGGGCGCACCGCCCGGCTGACGCTCGTGCCGCACCAGATCGTGCACTTTGACGGACACGTCATCGAACTCGTGGCGGTGCGCGCCTTCTCCACCCCGAGCCGTTATGGGGACGAGGCGATCGTGCGGGTCGACCACGGCACCTTCCGCCCCGCCATCGACATCTTTCGCGGGAACGCGACGCCGGTCGCCACGCCCTCGGTCGACTCGGGCTTCATCGACGACGTCTACCTCTCCGCCGGCGGCTCGCTCACCACGGGCGCGCACCCGTCGGCCTCCCTGGACATCTTCGTGCAGCCCTTCATCTCTTGGCTTTGGGTCGGCGGCGCGATGATCGGCGCCGGCGCATTGCTCGCTGCGGTTCCCGGCCGCCGCCGCCGCCGGTCGACGGACCCGTCCTCGTTGGCGATCCCTGATCTCGCCGAGGAGCTGATCGCCCCGCGGCCGGCGGTCGAGCCGGCAGCGCTGTCGCCGAACGCGAGCTCGAGCTGATGGCGGCCACCGAGGCCGGGCCGGAGAGCGCCCCGCCGACACCGCCGCGCCGTCGCCGGCGCGCGCTGTGGGCCTCGGGGGTGGTCGCCGGCGCACTCATCGTCCTCGTGGCGGTGCTCGCCACCCGCTCGGTCGCGCCCGGCACGGTCACCGAGAGCACGCTCGGGGGCAAGCCGGCG
>JAJZKA010000012.1 GCA_021809805.1 Actinomycetes bacterium | reverse complement strand
CCCGTGGCCGTGCCAGAAGCCGCTCGCGAGATGAGCGGCCTTCTGCGGGGCGCCGGGGCACGTGATGGGCGTTGCCCGGGGCGCAGAAGAGCGCGCTGGCGCCTTCGAAGCGCTCGATCAGCCGACGCGTGTTGTCGGCGAGGCCGGCCGCGTCGTTGGAGCTGGCAGCCGGGCTCGCCATGACCTGGGAGAGCCCGGGCACGAGGTCCCAGGCGAGCTCCACCCCAAGGTGAGCACCAAAGGCGTCGTCGCGAATCCGTGCGCCGCTCTCGCTCTGCAGGAGGCGCTCGGAGGGATCGTTGGCCGCGACCGCGTCGCGGATCCACGCGACACCCTGGGGAACGAGGTCGACCTCACTCCGCGCGCTGCGTGAGAGGGGGACGGCGGCCGCGCCGACGAACCTGAAGAGCGGCTGGTAGCAGTGGGTGCTGGCGGGCTCGACGAGCGCGACGTCCCGCATCCCGAGGCGTCGCCATCGAGCAGCGACGCTGAGGCCGGCGGTCCCGCCGCCGATGATCACGATGCGGTGGTTCATGCGCCCGCGTCGTGGAAACATGACGGGGACACTCAACATGAACGGCCGCCATTGAGGTGGCAAGGAGCCGGCCAGATCGGCAGGGCGGACACGCCAGCTCCCACGTTGCAGCGCCGTCAACCTGGGCCCGCTGCTTCGGGTACCGGCGGTGCGCCCCCGCTGCGAAATAGAGGACTTTTTAAAAGACGCGGCGTTCCGAAAGCCAGTGTGGGCGGAGGACTTTGGTCCCTTTCCCGATGACGGAGGTCCCGAGGGTGGCTGAACTCCTATCTTGAGCGGCCAACTTGATGTTATAGGTAAATCTACGTATAACGATCCTGCGTGCAGATACGTGGGCAGACAGGTTTTTACCTAGAGGGGGAATGCGATGACACTGCTCGAGGAGCGATCCGAGCAATCGTTGCCGCCGCGTGCCGATCCGGTCGCAGTCGCCGTTCGCCTGCGACCGCGCGAGTCGCGGGGCATGGAGCAACGCTTCGGGCCGAGCGATCCGCCCCGGGGTTGGGACCTCGCTCGAAATCCGCACATTGCGCGGCTGCTGAGGAGTCGCAAGTTTCAGTTCTTCCTCATTCTGCCGAACCAGCTGATCTTCTGGCTCGTGATCTTCGTCGGCGTGCTCGGCAGCGTGGTGCCGGGGCTCAACTTCGGCACGGCCATCACGTGGTACGTGTGGTTCTGCCTCGTCTTCGTGATGATGGTGGTCGTCGGCCGGGCCTGGTGTGTGATGTGCCCGTTCGGAGGCTTCGCCGAATGGATACAGCGCCGCAGCTTCTGGCGGCGAACCCAGCACCGCCTCGGCCTCGGTCGCACCCTCCCCGAGCCGATCGCCCGCTATGGCTTCTTGCTCTCGGTCGGCTCGTTCTTGCTCCTCACCTGGATCGAGGAGTTCTTCAACATCGCCGGACCGGGCAACCCCGTCGCGACGAGCCTCATGGTGCTCGGCATCGTGGCGAGCGCGCTCACGTTCTTCTTGCTCTTCGACCGCCGGACCTTCTGCCGCTACATCTGCCCGCTGTCGGCAGTGATCGGCACGGTCGGCGGGATCGGCTCGGTGGCGGGATTTCGCACCCGGGATCGCCAGGTCTGCCTGTCGTGCAACACCAAGGACTGCATGCGCGGCGGTGAGTCCGGCTATGGCTGCCCTTGGTACACCTGGCCGGGGAGCGCGGACTCGAACCTGGCCTGCGGGCTGTGCAGCGAGTGCTACAAGGCCTGTCCGAGCGACAACATCGGGTTGTACGTGCAAAAGCCGCTCACCTCGATCGTGGCGCCAACGAGACGGCGCATCGATGTGGCATGGGCGATCGCGTTGCTTTGGGGCCTCGTCGTCTTCCAGCAGTTCAACGCCCTCAACCTCTACGCCAGGCTGGACTCCTGGCTGAACCGCTACACGCACTTTCCCCAGTACCCCAACCCGATCGACTACCTCGGCCTCATCGGCCTCGCGGCGGCGGTGACGGCAGGTCTGGCCAAGGTGATCCAGCTCGCCCTCGGCCGGCGCGACATGAACCTGGACCGGCCCGGGACGTTTCTCGAGCGGACCAGCGCGTTCCGGAGCTTCTTCCAGCCGTTGATGTACGGCATCGTGCCGGTGGTGGGTGCTGATTACTTCGCCCGCCAGCTCCCGAAGTTCTTGCTGCACTCCCCCCGCGTGGTGCCCGCCGTGGGCCACTTCTTCGGTGCGGGGTCCACCCATTCGTTGCTCTACCACACGAGCATCGCCACCGGATCGGGCATTGTCGCCATCCAGGTGGTCGTCATCGCCATCGGCACGTTGGCGGCGATGTGGACCAGCTGGCGCATCTCGGGCCGTGAGCTGACGGCGATCGCCACCCGGCCGCTCTTGGCTCGCTTCAGCGCCGTCGGGCTCGCCGCCGCTTTCGGCCTGCTGGCCAGTGTTCTGTACGTCGCCATGCACGCTGCGCCGTAGGAGGGGAATCCGTGACCGTCACCGAAAACCGCATCGCCGACCCGGCGCAGTGGGCACACCCGCACGTCGAGGTGCTGAGCGACCGCTGTGCGGGTTGTCAGGAGTGCGTGGTGCGCTGCCCGGCCGCCGCGTTGTCGATGGATCTGGCGCGATGGATCGCCCAGGTCGACGAGGCGCGCTGCGTGGGCTGCCGCCAGTGCGTTCGCACCTGCCCCTTTGCTGCCATCACCGTCGACGGGCCGCTGCTCGTCGACGAGCGGGTCGTCCTCGCCCCGCACCATCCCGAGTCCTTGCTGGGCTCGCGCGAAGAGACCCGCCCGGGGATCTCGAGCCTGGAGGCCGCGCGTGCCGAGGCGAGCCGCTGTCTGGACTGCCCGGACCCGACCTGTGTGCGGGGATGCCCGGTCCACAACGACATTCCTGGCTTCGTCCGGGCGCTTGCCGCGGGCGATCTCGAGACCGCACACACCGTGCTCTCGCGCACGACCTTCCTCCCCGACGTGTGCTCGCGCGTCTGCGACCAGGCCGTGCAGTGCGAGGGGTCCTGCAGCTGGTCGCTCGCCGGCGGCGCCCCGGTGGCGATCGGGGCGCTCGAGCGCTTCATCGCCGACCACGCGCCGGTGCCTGCACCGGTGCCCGTCGACCAGCGGGGCGAGGGAATGTCGGTCGGCATCATCGGCAGCGGGCCCGCCGGGATCGGTGCGGCCTACGAGCTCGTGCGCTCGGGTGCGGCGGTGACCGTCTATGAGAAGTCCGAGCGCCCGGGGGGCCTCCTCGTCTGGGGGATTCCCGAGTTCACCCTGCCCGCCGCCGTGGCGGAGCGCCCCTGGGCGGCCTTGTGCGAGGCTGGGGTCGACCTGCGCTGCGAGAGCGAGGTCGCGCCCGACCAGGTGGCCACGCTGCTGCGTCACCACGACGCCGTGGTCCTCGCCCATGGTGCAGGGGTGCCACTGCGACTGCCGGTGCCTGGCGGGGAGCTCGAAGGCGTCTGCGACGCGACTCGCTTTTTGACCCGCGCGCACCTTGCACTTGCTGAAGGGCGCGAGCTCGACCTGCTCGAGACCACCGACGGGCGGCCCGCGACGGTCCTCGTGCTCGGGGCGGGCAACACGGCGATGGACGTCGCTCGCCTGGCGCGGCGCTTTGGCCACCGGGCGATCTGCGTGGACTGGATGGACCGTCGCTTTGCTCCGGTGCGTCCTGACGAGCTGACCGAGGCCGCCGAAGAAGGCGTGGAGATCCGCTTCTGCTCGACGCTCGAGCGCCTGGAGGGCCTTGAAGGAAAGGTCCGCCTTGCCGTGCTCAGCCGCACTCGCCAGGACAAAGCCAACAAGGCGCCAAAGGTGGTCCAGCACGGCGCGGCGACCCTGGAGGTCGATCTCGTCGTGATGGCGATGGGCTATCGCCTCGATCAGGGGTTCGCGCCACTGGTCCCCGGGGCGCCGCTGCGCCGCCGGGCCCGCGGGATCCCGCCACGCGAGTGGCAGGCGAGCGGATTGCTGGCCGGTGGCGCACCGCCCTTTGCCCGCCACCAGCCCGTCGGCACGCTCGCGCTCGGGCGTGAGGTCGGCCGACTGTCTGCCGGGCTCGGAGCAGGGGAGCGGGTCTGGGTGGCCGGCGACGCGCTCGTCGGGCCGGCGACGGTCGTCGAGGCGATGGCCCAGGGGCGCCGTGCCGCGCAGTCCATCCTTGAGCAACGCCCGTCGCGGCACCCCCATGCGGTGCCCGGACGCGAGCCCGCCGTTCTCATTGCCTATGAGAGCCGCGGCGGTCGCACCGAGCGCGCGGCGACCGCGCTTGCCCACGAGCTCGACGCGCGGGGCCTCAGTGTCAACCTGCAGCGGCTCGCCGCGGTCGGTCTGGCCGAGATCGCGGCCGCCGACCTCGTGGTGGTGGGCACCTGGGTGGAGGGCTTTGTGGTCGCAGGCGTCCAGCCCGCGCGTCCCACGCGGCGATGGCTGGAGGGGTTGCCGAGCCTTGGTGCCCGCAAGTTTGCGACGTTTTGCACCTATGGGGTCGCGCCGAGGAAGGCGCCGGCGATCTTGCGCGCGGCGCTCGAGGGCAATGGGGCGGAAGTCGTGGCCGAGGCGGTACTCGCTCCCGGCGACGCGGCGTCGCAATTGGCGGGCCTTGCGGACGAGATCGCCGGCGTGCTGCTGCCGGCGCCCTCGCGGAGCGATCTTGCCGCGCACGCCCGAGCCTTGGCGCCATCAGCGAGTGCCGCGATGGCGGGCCACCGCCTGCTCCGCTTCGCCGGTGGCCGCCGCGACCTCCTCGTGGCGGCTCGCGCCGAGCTGGTCGAGCGGATCGGCACTGACGCGCACGACGTCGACGCATCGGCGGCGCTGAAGGTCGTCGATCGGGCGCTCGCCTCGCGCGTCGAGTCGGGCGGGCGGTAATGCGGAACGCGCCGTCAGGGTGCGGATCGGGCGATCACCTCGAGGCGGCTGCCGCTCAGGTGACACGTTCCGCGGCGTCCCGAGAGGACGACCACGACGCGCTCACCGGGCATGGCGCCGCCGCCGATCTCGAGCGGCTCTTGCTCGACGCGGGCTCGTACCGCCTCGAGCTGCTCGACGGCGACGTCGCGCAGCACGAGGCACGTCCCGGCCGCCGTAACGAGCGTTGCCTGCACCCGACCCGAGCGCGCTCGGGCGGGTGCGCCATTGATCGCGAGGACACGGGTGCCGGCGGAGGAGAGCTCATTGAGCTTTGCGAGACCCGCCGCCGCCCGCTCCGCAGCGACTTCATGCTCGATCGCGCGGAACCGCCGACCGAGTCGGCGCGCCACACGCCGGGAGACGAGGACAGGGTCACCAGGACGCCGCTGCCACCAGCGGGCGGTCCCCTCGGAATGGCGCGCCGCCCCCCGGCGATCGGCCGTCCGGACGCTCTGCATCGGTCCACTTCCTCCTCGTCGCGCCATGTCGCGATCGCCGGGGGCGGTCGGGCTTGCACGCGCCCGGCGCCCGTTCGGAGCTTGCGTGACCACCCTGGTCGGGTGCGGGGTCGCCCACAAGCGGGCCGACCCGCGGTGCCGCTCGGAAATTGCACCCCGGTGATTCCACCTGCGCGCCTGCCGCTCGCCCCGCGTCGCAACACCGGGAGCATCCGGTGAGGCGGGCGGCGGTTGCCGTGCGGCTGCACGCCGGAGGGCGGGGTGGCATCGAGGGAGCGACCGAGCCGGTGGCCAGCCGAGCGATTCGCGTCGTTCTCGTCGACGACCACTCAATGACCCGCGAGGGGACGCGCCACATCCTGGAGCGCCGCGGCGATATCGCCGTGGTGGGCGAGGCCGAGCGTGGGGACCTGGCCGCAGACGTCGTTGCGGCGCTCGAGCCCGACGTGGTGATCCTCGACATCTTCCTGCCCGGGCGCAACGGCGTCGATGTCGCCGCCGAGATCTCCCGGCGCTGCCCCGCTTCGCGAGTCCTTGCGTTGTCGGCCTTCGGTGACCCGGAGTACGTGGAGGCGATGCTCGAGGCAGGGGCCGCGGGCTACCTGTTGAAGACCGCCCGACCCGAAAAGCTCATCGATGCGGTGCGGGCGGTGCACTCGGGCAGTTTCGTCTTCGACGTGGGAGTCTCGCCGCGCCTACCGGCCGGCCGGAGCGATGACGTCAACGCGTTGACCGCCCGCGAGGTCGAAGTGGTGCAGCTGCTCGCCGAGGGGCTGTCGAACCAGCGCATCGCGAGCCGCCTCGGCATCAGCCGACGCACCGTCGAGGGGCATCTCCACCACATCTTTGAGAAGTGCCAAGTCAGCTCGCGCACCGAAGTCGTGCTCTTCGCGATGCGCCACGATCTCGTGGCCGCCCCCGGCGCGGAGCGCCGAACCCAGGGATGAAAGGGTCACAGCCGCGCGCGCCCGATCCCAGCGTGCCGAGGACGGTCCTGGCGGCAATTCGGCGCGTCCGCTGGCTTGCCAATCCGCGCATCCTGCTTGTCGAGGCGCTCGTCGTGGGCATCTTCGTCGGCAACGAGTTGCTGACCGGTCGCCCCGGCACGACCCCGTCGGGTTCGGTGCTCGACCTTGCCGTCGAGGCGTGCTTCCTCGTACCGATCATGTACGCGGCGCTGAACTTTGGGGTGGCGGGCTCGCTGCTGACCGGAGGGCTGGTGACCGTGCTGATCGCCATCGGCGATATCGCCGTGGACCTCGGCGATCACCGCCTTCACGACGCAGGCACCGATCTCGTGATGATGCTCATCCTCGATGCGGTCGCCGTCTTCGTCGGCTGGCGGATGGCGGTTGAACAAAGCGCGCGTGACCGATACCGCGATCTGTTCGAGGCCAATGCCGCACCGATCCTGCTGCTCGACGGCAATGGCGTGGTGCGGGAGGTCAACGATGCGGCCCGCCGCCTGCTCGGCGCGCCGGATCCGAGCAGGTTTGCGTCGGCCCCCATCCCACCCTCGAGGGCCGCGATCGTCGGACGGCCACTCGAGGAGCTGTTCGGTGCGAGCGCCGCGCCGCTGCTCGAGGGGAACGTCGCCCTTATTGGCGCGCCTGAGCAGGGCGCGCGCCTCCGGGCGGTGCCGAGCCGGTTGCGCAGTCGGCGCGGCGAGGTGCAGATGCAGGTGGTCATCGAGAACCTCACCGAGGAGATGCGCCGCGAGCAGGAGGCCGCGACGTACGCCCGTCACGTGCTTGGCGCGCAGGAGGACGAGCGCCGTCGGGTCGCCCAGGAGCTCCACGACGGCCCCGTGCAGCGCCTGGTGCAGCTGTGCCGGACGCTCGACTTCGTCGAGGAGGTCGAGGAGGTGTCGGGTCCCGTGCGCAGCGAGCTCGCCGACGCACGCGAGCTCACCGAGGTGATCGTCACCGAACTGCGCGAGATCCTGCGTGGGCTGCGGCCTCCCGCGCTCGAGCATCTCGGTCTCGTCCCCACGCTCGCCCGCCTGCTCGACGAGGTGGGGAGTCGCGCAGGGCTCAAGACCAAGCTCGACCTCGAGGGAAAGCCGCGCCGCTTGGACGGTGACGTCGAGCTCACGGTCTTCCGCATCGGCCAGGAAGCGCTGAGCAACGTCGAGCGCCACGCCGAGGCGAGCTCGGTGCGGCTCACGCTGAGCTTCGGGGCCGACGTGGTCCGCCTCGAGGTGCGCGACGACGGGATCGGCTTTGTTCCCGACCAGGTCGCCGGCGAGTGGCAGGCCTCACACCTTGGACTGCGCGGCATGGCCGAACGCGCCCAGCTCGTTGGGGGCGCGCTGCGCATCACCGCTGAGCCCGGACACGGCTGTGTCATCGAGGCGACGGTGCCGGTGCGCGAGCGTGCGGGGAAGGTCGCGGTGCTGGCGGACACGCCAGGCGATCGAGTCCTCGGGCTCGGCCGGGCGTGGCGAGATCTTCAGGCACCGGCCCCCGATAGCGAGGGGCCCACCGATGATGGCCGACCTGTCCACGGCCGCGCACGCCGGCTTCGCGGTGACTCGATGCTGCACAGCGTCGTCGCGCGCTTCCATGTCCGTGACCCATTGGCCATCAGCGAGGGGTCTTCACCGGGATGATGAGCTGACTTCGGCGCGCCCGACGTCCTCGGTCCGAACGAGGTCGTGTCGTCGGGGGATCACGAGGATCAGCCGGCGCCGCCCTGCATCGCCCGGGCGCCGCGCCCGTTTCGCCAGGCGAGCCGGCTGGGAGGCCGAGATGGCGCCAGCGCTGACTTCACGGGCCCGGGGTCGCATTCGGGGAGCGGAGAGCCGCTCAGCGGGCCGTATAGCCACCGTCGATGACGAGCTCGCTGCCCGTGACGAACTTGGACTCGTCTGAGGCGAGGTAGAGGATCCCGTACGCGATGTCGTCGGGCTCGCCCATGTGACCGATTGGATGGAGCTCATCGATCGAGGCGCGGGACGCACCCTGGTCGGTGAGGAAGTGCTCCACCATCGGCGTCCAGATGAAGCCGGGATGGACCGAGTTCACCCGGATGTGGTCGGCGGCGTACAAGAGGGCGTCGGTCTTGCTCATCAGGCGGACCCCGCCCTTGGCGGCGTGGTAGGGGGGCGCGTCCGGCGCGCCGATCAGACCGTAGATCGAAGACAGGTTGACGATGCTGCCCCCACCGCTTCGGCGCAGATAGGCGATCGCGTGCTTGGTGCACAAGAAGACGCCGGTCAGGTTGATCGCGATCACCCGGTTCCACTCCTCGAGGGTGATCTCGTCGGTGGGCTTGCTCACTCCGGAGATGCCGGCATTGTTGACGAGCACGTCGAGGCGCCCGTAGGCATCGACGACCCCGGCGAGGGCGTCGGCGACCGACTGCTCGTCGCCCGTGTCGAGGTGCCAGTAGCGAGCGTCGCCGCCTTTGGCTGAGATCTCCTCGGCGAGCTGTTGGCCGACCTCGTCCAAGACGTCGGTGACCGCAACGCGTGCGCCCTCTTGGGACAGCAACAACGCCGTGGCCCGGCCGATCCCGAGCGCCGCTCCGGTTACCACCGCTACCTTGCCCGCTACTCGTCCCATGGCCATCTCCCTTGGTCGCAAGCTGTGGCCGCTCCGCGCCAGCGCGGCGTGGCCAGCCCCATGGAAGCGACTTCTTACACAGCGCGAGCGGGGGCAAAAGTGAGTTTGACGATCCCATTTGGCCCTAGCGAACAAGCCTGGTGCGCCAGGTGGGCGAGCGCCGCCTCGGCGAGCGCCCGTGCGACCCGAGGAGCGCATGGCCACCCCACCTCGGTCCTCGGGGCCGAACCGGGCCCAGTGAGGTGGTACGACGCGGGGGGCGGCCTGCCTCCCATGCCTCCGGCCGGGACCGACCAGCTGAGCGGGGCGCAGGCGATCCTGAGCGTGGCTGGTGCCCGTGCCCGGCTGTCGTGACCGGGGGCGCTCGTTCTGCGCTCGCGCCAGGTCGCCGAGCGCCACGGGGACCGGGCCGACGAGATCTTCTAGCTGGCCTGCGCCCGGCCGCCCGCCGCCTCGCCGGGCTCGCCGCCTTGACGGCGCGAGGTGTCGCTGAGCGGTTCAATCCCATGGCGCCCCAGGCCGACCGGCCACCACATGGCGTCGCCGAGGTCCAAGTTGAGCGCCGTCACGAGCACCGAGCGGACGACGGTCGTGTCGACCAGGACGCCGAAGGCGACGGCAAACCCGATCTCGACGAAGGTCGTGAGCGGGAGCGTCGCCAAGACGGCGAAGGTGCCGGCGAGCACGACGCCGGCGGAGGTGATCACGCCGCCGGTGGCGGCGAGCGCGCTGATGGCGCCCCGCCGGGTCCCCTGGCGCAGCGCCTCCTCGCGCACCCGGGACACGAGGAAGATGTTGTAGTCGATGCCGAGGGCGACGAGGAAGACGAAGACATACAGCGGGAGGCCCGTGTCGGCGCCTGCGAAGCCAAAGAGGTGGCGATAGGCGAGGGCGCTCACCCCGAGGGCGGCGAAGAAGGAGAGCACGACGGTGCCGATGAGCAGCAGCGGCGCGATCAGGGCACGCAGCAGCAGCGCGAGCACGACGAAGACGACGGCGAGCACGACGGGGATCACGAGGTTGCGGTCGTGGACCGCCGCCTGCTGGACATCGAGGTTGATCGCGCTGTCGCCGCCGACGAGGGCGCCAGCCCCCGGGATGGCGTGGAGCTCGGCGCGCACCCGCTCGACGATGCTGCGTGCCGCCTTGGAGTCCGGCCGCACGCGCAGCGTGGCCTGGAAGTAGGCCCTGCCGCCCTTGTCGAGTGGGGGAGAGACGCTTGCGAGGCCGGGATCGCGAACGAGC
This sequence comes from Actinomycetes bacterium, assembly GCA_021809805.1. Lineage (GTDB taxonomy): Bacteria > Actinomycetota > Acidimicrobiia > Acidimicrobiales > Bog-793 > JAKABX01. The sequence goes on along the minus strand of JAJZKA010000012.1, from coordinate 33,957 downwards.
GCAGCGCGCACCGCAGTCGCCGCCGCCCTCGAGATGACGATCATCGGGCTCCCCCCACTCGCCGGGAGGTGTGCTGCGAGGAGCTCTTCGCCGCGCACGGCGGCGGGATGGCCGACGTAGGCCTCGCGGTTCGTGAGGCCGCTCGCACTGAAGCCGAGCAGCCCGAGCGCCAAGAGGGCGAGGCCGAACGCCGTGAGGGTCCAGATGCGCCGGGGATGGCGGGCGATCCGGTTCCCCACGCGGGCCCAGGCTCCAGCCGCCGTCGGCTCGGGCGAGGCGAAGTGCGGGACGGTGGGCCAGAAGATCCACCTCCCGGCGATCACCAAGAGCGCGGGCAGCAGGCTCAACATCGAGACCAGCCCGACGCCGATCCCGATCGCGGCCACCGGGCCGAGGCCTTTGGTGGAGTTGGTCTCGGCGAGCAGCAGGCACAACAGGCCCAAGATGACGGTGCTGGCGCTGGCGATGATCGCGGGGCCGGCGCGGCGCAGCGCGGCCCGCATCGCCGCGTGGCGGTCCGATCGCGCCCGCAACTCCTCGCGGTAGCGGGCGACGAGCAAGAGCGCGTAGTCCGTGCCGGCCCCAAAGACGAGGACCGTCAAGATGCCGGCGCTCTGCGCGTTGACCGTGAGGCCGGCGTGGCGGGCGAGCAGGTAGATCACCGCCTCAGAGCTCATCAGGGCGGCGCCGGCCGACAGCACGGGCAACAGCCACAACAGCGGGCTGCGGTAGGTGAGGAGCAAGATGAACACGACGATGGCCAGCGTCGAGTACAGCAGGGTCCCATCGATCCCGGCGAAGACCTGGGAGGCGTCCGCCGCGTAGCCGGCAGCACCGGTCACGTCGGTCTCAAGGCCGGCGCGGCCGCCCGCCACGGCGCGGACCGCGGCGACCGCCGCGGCGGCGCGCTGCCATCCCTCGGCACCGAGATCGAAGGGGATGACGACGGCGGCGACCGTGCCGTCGGCGGCGTACTGCGCCGGTGAGACGGGGCCCGCTACGTGCGCAAGGTGCGCAAAGCGCGCCGTGTCAGTCGCGATCTTCGTCCGGTCGCCGGCATCGAGGCCGCCCGAGCGGTGGTAGACGACGACGGCAGGAAGCAGGTTCGGCGAGCGGAAGGCGGCCTGGGCCTTCAGCACCTTGGTGGACTCGGCGCTGACCGGGAGCCAGGACTGCGCCTCGTTGTGCTCCACGTCCGCGAGCTTTCCTGCAATGGGCACGGCGAGGACGAGCAGCGCCAGCCAGCACGCCACCACGAGGTACTTGGCGCGCCGCCCGGTGACGACGTCCACCAGGGCGCCGATCACGTTGCGTGGGCCGCTGCGCACCAGCGGGGGAGGCATGGTCATCGCTGCCCTCGCGAGGTGGCGGGTGGGCCGAAGCGTGCCCCGACGCCCTGGGTTGCGCGCGAGTGGCGGACCATGGCGTGCTCCGATCTGCGCGCGTCCTCCATGTCGAGCGTGCGATCCGACCCGCGATCTTGCAAGAGGCGATCGTCACCAGCTTGGCGAAAGCGGTCCTTTGCGGCATCCCGGTGGCTTGGGGTGCCACAGCCGGCGATGCCGGCCCGCCATCTCAGCAGCTGAGTCGGACGTGCATCGGATGAGCGCCGGCGCCGACCCCGGGGCGAGCTGCATCGGAGCGCCCGACGATGACTGGTGCGAGAAACAGAGCCGGTGGTGCCCTGGCGCCCTGGCCGCACTGGCACTCGGTGAGCCGGTCACGCGAGCACATCTTGGTGACGACGGGATCGATCGGCGATCATGGGCCGCTTGATCGGGCTCGCCATCGACGCGTTCGTCGACCGTGGCGGGGACCGTCGACGGCGCTCGATTGCCCAGGAGCGGTGGTCGAGGGGATCATCGTAGGCTCCCTGGCGATGCGTGCCCCACGGTACGGCGCGCCTTTACCGGTGAGATCAGCGCGGCCCCACAGGCGACTGGCCGCGTCACCAAGGCGTCGGGATCCGCGCCGAGATCCCACCGCACGGGCGCGTCGAGCGCCCGTCCGCATCAGGCGATCGCGCCCGCATCAGGCGATCGCCCCCGGTTCAGGCGATCGCGCTCAGTGTGTCCGGCACGATCAGCATCACCGAGGTCGCGCACCTGGTGACAGAGAAGCGCGTTTCTCCTCCTGAGCGCTCCTCGCCGGGCTGCGTCACCGCCGCGAGACCGCCTGCCAGTCCCATCAGCCGCGACGCGCTGCGGGCACCTCGCGCCAGCAGGCGGTGCGAGCTCAGCCGAGCGCCGTGGTGGCGGCATCGCCGATTCGTTGCATGATTGCGCCAAGTACGGCGACCTCGCGGCGCTCCAAGTGGTCGAAGACCACCCGACGGACCTCGGCGAGGTGTCCCGGTGCGATTCCAGCGAGCTGCGCGGCACCGGCATCGGTGAGCTCGGCGAGCTGGCGGCGTCCGTCCGTGCTCGGTCGGCGCGCGACGAGCCCGCGCTCGACGAGAGCGTCGACGGCGTGCGAGAGGCGGCTGAGCGAAATGCCCGTTGCCCCGGCGAGGTCGCGCATCGTCTGTCGGCGATCGGTGCCCGCAGACAGCACCGCCAAGATCGAATAGGAGATGTGGGTGATCCCTGCCTCGCGGCGCAGCTGGCGGTCGAGTGTCTGGGGGAGCGTGACCACCACGCGCAAGAGCGCCAGCCAGGCCGCCATCTCGTCCGCGTCCAGCCATCGTGCCTCGGCTGCGGCGGACCGCCGCTTCGGGGCGGCCATTCACGCCGCCTGGAAGGAGCGCTTGGAGAGGCCGAACATGTAGCCATCGATCGTCGTGGTCACGATCGCACCGGCGCCCCCGGCCGCCCCGAGCGTGACAAACAGGGGGGTGAAGTGCTCGACGGTTGGGTGCGCATAGGAAATCCCCGGCGCGCGGTCGCGGAAATGTGCGAGCTCTTCGAGGTCCCCCCTCGACAGCGCGCCATTCGCCCAGGCATCGAAGTCGGCCGACCATGAGGGGACGTGGCTCGGACGGCGGAAGTCGACGAAGCGGAGGCCATGGGTCATGAAGCCGGAGCCGATCACGAGGACACCCAGCTGGCGCAGCTCAGCGAGGCGCTCCCCGAGGGCGAGCAGGCGGTCGGGCCGATCGGTCGGCAGGCTGAGCTGGAGCACGGGGATGTCTGCCTCGGGGTACATGGCCTTGAGCGGGACCCAGGCACCGTGGTCGAGGCCGCGGCGATGCTCGCTCAGCGACTCGAGGGGCGACAGGACCCCGCGCAGCTGCGCGGCGAGGGCGCTGGCGTCCGGCGTCGCGTACTGCATCTCGTAGTAGATCGGATCGAAGCCGCCGAAGTCATAGACGAGGGGGGTCCGGGGCGCGCTCGAGCTGATCGCCGCAGGTGCCGACTCCCAGTGTGCCGAGACGACGACGATGCCCCGGGGACGGGGGAGGGCGCGTGCCCACTCGGCGAGCGCGGTCATCCATGCCGGGTCTTCGAGCAGCGGCGGCGCCCCGTGGCTCACATACAAGCTGGGGATCGGACCATCGCTCTCGGCCCAGGCCCGGTGCGGCCGTTGCGCCTCGAGCGAAGCGACTCGAGCGAGGTGGTTCACAAAAGGATGCGAGCTCGGGATTGCGGCATCAGCCGCGGCGGTGGGAGAGAGAGTGGGGATCGACATCGGCGGGCTCCTCACGGATGAACTTGAAACTTCAAGTTCATCCAACCTCTTGGTGGCGACGGCTATTCCCGACTCGGGTTCAGCTCGGGTCGGGCCCGCGGCGTTCGAGGAGGGCGACGTCCCGCCAGCGGCCGTCCAGCTGGCCGAGGCGCTCGCGCGTCCCGACGAGTCGGAAGCCGGAGCGGGCGTGCAGCGCCATGCTCGCCCGGTTCTCGGGGAAGATCCCGGCTTGGACCGTCCAGATCCCGCCAGCGTCGGCAGCGGCCAGGAAGTGCTCGAGCAGCGACCTTCCGATCCCCCGGCCGAGCGCGCCGGGAGCGACGTAGATGCTGTCTTCCACCACTCCGCCAAAGCAGCACCGGTCCGAGACCGGGCTCGCCGCGATCCAGCCGACCACCTCGTCGGCGAGCACGGCGACGGCACGAAGATCTCGACGATGGTTGCGATCCCACTCAACAAAGGTGGGCACCGCAGTTTCAAAAGTTGCGTTGCGCGTGGCAATGCCAGCCGCGAAGATCGCCGCGACTGCGCGCCAATCCTCGGCGAGCATGGCCCTGATCTCGATGTCCCTGCCGCTGGCGATCCCCATGGCCACCATTGTGGCGGATCCCGCGAGGGCGTCGAGATGGGTGGAGCCCTTCGATCTTCGGCATTAATGCGTGCGGGTCGGGCCCGTGCTGAGCGCGATGACCCGATGGCCAAGGACGCGCCCGGCTCCGAGCAGCAGCTCGCCGTAGCTGGGGCAGGGCTGGCGGCGCCGCTGGGTGGGCGAGCCTGGATTGAACAGGCGCTGGCCGCGAAGACCGATGCGATCGTCGGGAACATGGCTGTGGCCGTAAACGACGAGCTGCGCATCGGGGAAGCGGTCTGCCAAGCGAGTGTCGCGCCCGACGCGCGGCCCTGCGTCGTGCACCAGCGCGATCCGCACGCCCGCGAGTTCGATGACGAGCTCGTCGGGGATCTGTCCGGCGAGGGCGGCATCGTTGTTCCCGAGCACCGCGTACAGCGGCGCGTGGCGCGCGAGGGCGGTGAGGACGTCGCCGTCGAGCACGTCGCCGGCGTGCAGGATGGCGTCGCAACGCCCAAGATCGTCGCGAAGGCGTTCGGGGAGGCGCTCGATCCCCCCGCGGAGGTGGGTGTCCGCCAGGACGACGACCCGCACCGCTTCGCGCTCGCTTGCTCGGCGCCTCAGGGGGCGGCGTCCTCCACGACCGCGCGGATGCGGCGCACACCGGCGCTCGAGGATTCCTCCTTCAGGATGCGGAAGCGGCCGAGCGCGCTGGTGTGTTCGACGTGCGGGCCACCGCAGATCTCCTTGCTATACCACTCCCCGTCGGGATCACCTGCGGTATAGACGGTGACGAGCGGCCCATATTTGTCCCCGAAGGCGCCGAGCGCGCCCTGTGCGAACGCCTCGTCCGGCGGCATCTCGTGCACCTGCATCGTCCAGTCCTTGGCGATGTTCTCATTGACGATGCGCTCGACCTCGGCGACTTGTTCCGGGGTCATCTTTTGAGGATGGGAGAAGTCAAAGCGCAGCCGTTCGGCGGTGATGTTGGAGCCACGCTGGACGACGTGGTCACCAAGGACAAGCCGCAGCGCCTTGTACAGCAGGTGGGTTGCGGTGTGGAGCTTGGTCGTGGCCTCGGAGTGGTCCGCGAGGCCACCTTTGAACATTCCAGCGGCGGCGGTGCGCGAGCGCTCGCGCTGCTCGGTCATCAACTGCTCGTAGCGTGCCTGCCAGGCGGAGTCGACGGCGATGCCGGTCGCCTCGGCCTCCTCGAGCGACAGCTCGGGCGGAAAGCCGAAGGTGTCAAAGAGCGTGAAGATCGCCTCGCCTGAAAGCTGTGCGCCCGCCAGCCGGGGCAGCTCGCGCACGCCGCGGGCGAGCGTCTTTCGAAACAGCGACTCCTCGCGCTCGAGCACCTCGCGCACGTGGTCCGCACCGGTCGCGAGCTCGGGGTAGGCGGCGCGGTACTCCTCGACGACGGCGGCGACGAGCGTGGCGAGCAGGCCCGACTCGATGCCGAGCGCCAGGCCCTGGCGCATGGCGCGCCGTGCGAAGCGGCGCATCACGTACCCCTGGGTGTTATTGGAGGGCTCGACGCCGTCGAGTGCGAGGAAGACCACCGCCCGGGCATGGTCTGCGATGATGCGCAGCGCGCGCGTCTCGTGCGCGACGGGGCGCGGCGCGAGCTTCTCGATGGTCGCGGTGAGCGCCGAGAGCAGGTCGATGTGGAACACATCCGCGGCGTCTGCCGCCGCCATCGCCATCCGCTCGAGGCCGCCGCCGAAGTCGACGTTTGGATGCGGGAGCTCCTCGAAGCCCGACTCGGTGCGGCGGTACTGCATGAAGACCGAGTTGCCGATCTCGATGAAGCGGCCGCAGTCGCAGTGGGGATGGCAGTGCGCGCCGAAAGCCGGGTCGTGCTCGACCTGGGGGAAGAGGTAGAAGATCTCCGAGTCCGGCCCCCCGGGCTCGCCGGCGGGCATCGTCGCCGGCGGCCCCGAGCGGCTCCACCACGACTGGGACTCGTCGTACAAGACGATGCGGGCATCACCGATGCCGTGTTCGGCCGCGTGCGCGGACGAGCCCGGCTCGACCGTCTCGGCGGCGATTGCCACCTTGGAGAAGAGCTGCTCCCAGATCTCGACTGAGTGCTGGTCCCGGGGGATGTCCCAGGCGGCAGAGCCCGAGAACGCCGTCACGTACAAGCGAGCGGGATCGAGGCCGATCACCTCGGTGAGGAACTCAAACAGCCAGGGCAGCTGATCGGCCTTGAAGTAGTCCCCGAGCGACCAGTTGCCGAGCATCTCGAACATGGTCGTGTGGCGCGCGTCGCCGACCTCGTCGATGTCCTCGGCACGAAAGCACGGCTGGGAGTCGACGAGGCGCACCCCATCGGGGTGCGGTGCGCCGAGGAGGTAGGGGATGAGGGGCTGCATCCCTGAACCGGTGAACAAGGTGCTGGGATCCTCGCGCGGCACGAGGTTGGCCCGCGAAATCAAGCAGTGGCCCCGCGCGGCGAAGAACTCGAGATACGACCGGCGGATGTCGGCGGTGTCCATGGGGCAACGGTAATGCCTGTTGGCGTATGGTTACGACGCCACCTCGAGGCCCTGGTCGAGCGCGCCATCTGGTGCCCTTCGATGTCCCATCCAGGTCCCCCCTCGGGCCAAGAGATCCAACCGGAGGATGCGGAGCGCACGCGCCGCCTCGACCGCACCATGACCTCGGGCCCGTTCCAGCCTGGGCCGTGCTCGTCGATCCCCCAGGGCAACTGGCGCGCGCCGCCAGTGTTGGAGGAGCCTCCACGACGGCGTGGAAGCCGGGGTGCCCATGGCCAGCTTCGCCGCGAGCTCGGAGCGCTTCGGCCTCAAGTGGGGTGGCGACGTGGACCTCGCCGGGCGTGCCACGATGCCGCGTGCGTTGTCCGCGCGCCATGACGCGACGCGCGTGGTGGCGCTCGATCTCGGTGCGCTCAGCTTCCTTGATGTCGGATCACTGGCGCCGATCTCTGACGTCGCCCACGACCTGCCCTCAGGGGAGGTCACCCCATGCGCGCCAACGTGCTGCCGCACGTCTCTTGGATCCTCGGCGCCATTGGCCTTGAGGACGAGTGCGTCCGGTGCGCGCGAGTCGTGCGCTTTGTTCAGCGAGCGTCGCGAAAGGGCGCGGCGATCTCGCCGATGAAGCGGTCGAGCACATCGGTGCGCACCGCAGCGGTGCCGAGGTTCCAGTCCGGGAGGATGAACTCGTCGACGCCGGCGTCGCGATAGCGGCCGAGCAGGTCCTGCATCTCCGCCGCGCTGACCCGTATCCCGGGCAGCCGGGCGGGAAGCTCGCCGGTCCCCTCAAGGGCGACGAGCACCTGGGCGGAGTGCGCGATCGTGGCGGGGTCTCGCCCGATCGCCTCGCAGTGGCGCGCCAGCACGGCACCCTTGCGGGCGAGCACCTCGGGGAGACCCCAGGTGTTCCACTCGTCGGCAAAGCGCGCCACGATCCGCAGCGTGACCTGCTCCCCGCCGCCGCCGATCAACAAGGGCAGATGGGCTTGGAGGGCCTTGGGCTCCATCGGTGCGTTCTTTAGGGCATAAAAGCGCCCGGAGAACTCAGCACGGGGCTCATCGAACAGCGCGCGCAAAACCGCGCAGGCCTCCTCCAAGCGAGCCAGGCGGCCAGGGACGTCGTAGGCAGCGAGGCCGTAGGCGGTGTGCTCGTTCTCCTGCCAGCCGGCGCCGAGGCCGAGCACGAAGCGTCCGCCGCTCAGGTGGTCGATCGTGCTCGCCATGTTGGCGAGGACGGCGGGGTGACGGTAGGTGTTGCCACTGACGAGTGGCCCGAGACGCAGGCGGCCCACGCTCGTGGCGAGGCCCGCCAGAACGCTCCAGCACTCGAGCATCGGCCCGTCAGCCGGCTCGCTCGGGCCCATGAAGTGATCGGCGACCCAAAGCCCGTCCCATCCCGTTGCTGCGGCGTGGCGTGCCAACTCTGAAAGATCCGTCCAGGACTGAGTAGTGGTCGGCCAGACGCTGAAGCGCATCGGCCCACGGTACCAAGGCCGCCGATCCGACCCGCCCCCGGCGGCTTGGTTGCCGGGCAGCCGGCGCGGGGGGTTCGGCCAATCGGCAGGCGAGTAGTGGGGCGTGATGGGCAGCTGGGCGATGGAGTCGCAGCGGCCGGCGTCGCATCGCGCGCGTCACGGCAAGCAGGCAGAGGGCACCGTGAGCCGCGCGCCTTGCCGGCACCACCTGCTTGCCGAGGACGTCGCTGCTCGAGCGTTTCGAGCGCCAGAGCTCGGCCGTGCCCGGGGCGCTCCCGACGAGGCGCCGCAAGCTCTCGGCCTATGCGGTCCGCGGCGCCGCGCCGGCGGCCGTAGACGGTGTCGCCCTGGTGGCGAGCGAGGCGATGACGAGCTCGATTCGCCACGCCTCCATGCGCCAGCTGCCCGGACCGCTGGGGGTGACCGCCTTTGGCGAGGACGGCCAGCCCGCCGCCATCGTCGAAGGCGACGGTGCCTGCCAGCGGACCCGCGAGGCGGCGAAGGACGTTGGCGGTAACAACCGGCCTGGCGCCCCGGTGGCGCCGGCGCGCCCCCAGCTCGAGAGCGCCCAGGCAATAGCCTGGAGCAATGCCCAGGCGTGCCCCCTATGGATCGTGGGCCTCGCCGATCACCCTCGACCTCCTCGTCGAGGACGCGGTCGGCTTGAGCTTCCCGCTGGCGGGTGACGACTCGCTGTATTGGACCGAGGGGCGAGCGAGCGAAGGCGGCCGCCAAGTCGTCGTCCGCCGCCGGCCCGGGGGGCGCCCCGAAGATGTCTTCGGCCCCGAGTTCAACGCCCGCAGCGCGGTACACGAGTACGGCGGGCGCAGCTATGGCGTGATCGGCGAGACGGTCGTCTTCTCTAACTTCGCCGACCAGCGCCTGTATCGGGTGTCCCCGGGCGCGGCGCCCGAGCCGATCACTCCCGAGCCGAGCTCGCCGCGTGCGGTGCGCTTCGTGGCGCCCCTGCCGACTGCCGATGGGGGTCACGTCATCGTCGTCCGGGAACGGCACGGCGGTGACGAGGCCGCCGAGCACGTCCGCAACGACATCGTCGCGCTGACGATCGATGCAAGCGCGCCCGCACGGATGATCGCCTCGGGGCATGACTTCTACGGGCGCTGCAGTCTCAGCCCAGATGGGCGGCGACTGGCCTACGTCACCTGGGACCACCCCGACATGCCATGGGATCACAGCGAGCTGTGGGAGGCAGGGCTCGACGAGCGCCTTGGCGTCATCTCGCTGCGACGCGTGGCAGGAGCCCCGGGTGAGTCGATCATCCAGCCCGCCTACTCCCCGGCGGGCGTCCTGCACTTCATCTCCGATCGCACCGGGTACTGGAACCTGTACGCCGAGCGCGGCGGTGTCCCGGTGGCGCTGGCGCCGATGGCGAGCGATCTCGGCCAACCCGACTGGGTCTTTGGCAACTCGGCCTACGCATTCCTCGCGGACGGCACGGTGATCGCGGGCTTCGGGGAAGCCGGGCGCGGCTGCATCGGCGCACTCGATGAAGTTGCGCGAGCCTTTGTTGCCGAGATCTCGCTGCCGGGCCAGTTCACCAATCTCGAGCCGCTCGGTGACGCGGGTGGCGTCGTGGCCCTGCTCGCCGCGCCCGACCGCCCGAGCGCGGTGGTGTGCATGCGCCCCGGATCGGGCGAGCTCGAGGTCGTTCGCCAGAGTCGCACCCGCGTCGTCGAATCCGGCTACTTGTCGGTGCCCGAGCCGATCACCTTCCCCACCGGGGGCGGGCTCGAGTCCCACGCCTGGTATTACCCGCCGCGCAATGCCGATTTCGAGGCACCGCCCGGTGAGCGCCCTCCCTTGCTCGTGCGCAGCCACGGGGGGCCCACCAGCGCGGCGAGCCGGGCGCTCAACTACGCCATCCAGTTCTGGACGAGCCGCGGCATTGGCGTGGTCGACGTCGACTACGGCGGGAGCACCGGGTATGGCCGCGCCTATCGCGAGCGGCTGAAGGGGAACTGGGGCATCGTTGACGTCGACGACTGTGTCAACGCTGCCGTGGCGCTCGTCGAGCGCGGGCTCGCCGATGGTGCGCGCCTGTTGATCCACGGGGGCAGCGCCGGCGGCTTCACGACGTTGTGCGCGCTGGTGTTCCGTGACGTTTTCGCAGCCGGCGCCAGCTCCTACGGCATCGGCGACGTGGCCGCGCTGGCCCGCGACACCCACAAGTTCGAGGCGCACTACGTCGACTCGCTGATCGGTCCGTGGCCACAAGCCATGGCGCGCTATGAGGAGCGTTCACCGGTCCGGCACCTCGATGCGATGCGCACACCGACGATCTTGTTCCAAGGCCTCGAGGACAAAGTGGTCCCGCCGAGCCAGGCCGAGACGATGGTTGCGGCACTCGCGCAGGGCCACATTCCTCACGCGTATGTGGCCTTTGCGGGCGAGCAGCACGGCTTTCGCCGGGCCGAGACGATCAGGCGCGTCGCCGAGGCCGAGCTCTACTTCTACGCCCGCGTGCTCGGTTTCCGGCCAGCCGACGTCCTCGAGCCAGTCGAGATCGCCGAGATGGACCAGCTGAAGCGCCCCTGAGCTCGCCGGCATACCTCACGTCGGGCTCGGGGGAGCGGCGCGGCGCCTGCGCCAGGACGATACGAGCGGGACCATCGCGGCAACGACAACGGTCAGGGCCGCGAGCGTCAGCAGCCCCGGGAGCGCGCCGTAGCGGTGGTAGGTGAAGACCACCCGGTGGGTGCCGCGCCCGACGGTGACGCCGACGAGCGCAGGCGCGACCATCTCGATGCGCGCCGGACGGCCGTCGACGGTGACCCCCCAGCCCGGGTCGTAGGAGGAGTGGAGCAGCACCACGGCGCGCCGGCGCGCCGTGATGGTCGCCGCGTAGCGGCCGGTCGCGAGGGAGTCCTGCTCGGCCAGGACCCTCCCCGGCGCCCCGGTGGGCGTTCCGTGGCTCGAGGGGGCGCCGGCGCGTGCTCCATTGAAGGCCACGAGGGGGTAGCGACTCTGCCCGGGCAGCGCTGAAGCCAAGAACGCTGCGGTGGCGGCGCCGAGGTCCGCCCGGTTGGCGACGATCGGTGGACCGATCGTGTCGACGACGCTCACATAGCGCGAGCGCCCGCGGCTCCAGAGGGCAAAGGGGCCGCGACGCGTCACGAGTCGGGCGGGGACCGGCGGCGGCATGGTGGCGGGCAGGATCAGAAAACGGATGCCGAAGAGCGCGTAGTCGCCCGGGTTGTCCTGTTGGAAGTGGACCTCGGGATTGGTCATCAGCGATGCGGTGCGTAAGGTGAAGCCGACCTCGTCGGCATTGAGGGCCGCGAGGTAGCGGAACACCGGCACCGCGCCGATGGAGAAGCCGAGTCCCCAGTTGCTCGGCATGCCGGCGTAGATGCGCCCGCCACCGAGATGGCGCGTGGTTGTGACGAGCGCAGCGAGTTCGGCGCCCGGGCCCAGATCGGCGAGACGCTGGGCTGCGATGTAGCGACTGTTGCTGAGGTCGATGGAGGCAACGGCGCTCCAGGCTGGCGCGAGGAGCACGATCGCAACGAGCCCGCCAAGGCCGGCGGCAAGTGCCGGGCGGGCGGCAAGCGCCGTGAGCCGGGCGCGGCGTGCGAGCGCCGCGAGGCCCCGAAGCACGCTGATGAGGCCGCTTCCGGCGAAGAAGATGCAGGCAAGCTGCACGCCCATCAAAAAACGCCGCATGAACAAGTCCTGGTGGCCAGGGAGCAGGCGGACCAGCGGGCCAAGGCTCGAGGTGCCGAAGAAGAGGACCAGGGAGAGCGCGAAGCCGACGAGCAGGGGTCGGCCCGCGGGCTCGCGGCGCCAGGACCAGATGGTGCGCAGGCCGCCGATGCCGGCGAGCACGGTCAGCACGGGCCAGTGCCTGGCATCGAGCAACTGGCCGTCGGCCAGCCAGCGCAGCGCGGTCGGTGCACCGTAGGAGGTGGCGTCGACGCCGCCGGCGAGCGACTCATTGATCGAGGCCCACGGGCGAAAGTGCAAGAGCGGCACGATCACCCACGCCGAGGCGCAGAACGCCACCACGAGGATGCCGCCCGCCGCGATCAGGTGGCGCCGGCGCGGCCCGGGGAGCGCCAGCGCGAAGAGGGGCACGACCCCGATGGCAAGGTAGCCGGTCATGAAGTGGAAGGCGATGGTGATCGCGATCGCGATCCCCGCGAGGGGGATGAAGCGCCGGTTCCGCAGCGCTCGAGCCGTCGCGCCCCAGGCGAGAGGGAGTGTCCACATCCCGAACAGTTGCGACCAGAGCCCGAAGCCGACGAAGAGGTAGCCCACCTCGCCGTAGCCGATGCCGAGGATGCTCATGACAAAGGGCGCCAACATCGCCGCCGCGCCGGACCGCCAGCGGTCGACACCGAAGAGGCGGCCTGCCAGGTAGACACTGATCGGCCAGGTCGCGAGGAGCAGGTACAGCGACCAGCGAAAGGCGTGGTCCGGTCCGACCAGGAGGCCGAGCGCACCGGTGAGGGTGGCCCCGAGGCTCTGGTAATGCATGAACTGCGGTGAACCGAGGCCGAGGTAGGGATACCAGGACTCGAGCGGGAGACGGCCGGCGCGCAACTGGGACGTGGCGAATCGCACCATCTCGGCGTGCATCGCGCTGTCGTTGAGGTAGGCGACGGGTGTGAGCTCGGCATGCAGCGCGACCAGGCCGAAGCCGACGGCGGCCGCGACCATGCCGAGCGGCGCGAAGCGCTCGCACCGCCCGGCTCGTGCCGGGGCGTCGGGACGCAAGGTCGCGGGCGGCTCGCTTGCGATCGGCGGGTCGTAGCGCAAGGCGCCATCGTAGGAACTCTGACCTGGCCCGAGGGGTTCGGGCGGTCGGTTCCTCGTGCGAGGACGGCATTGCCGGCGCGCCTGGCGGGCAGAGCCAAATGGTGCGAAGGAGGCCGCGATGGTCCTCGTGGGATTGCTGGCCGCAGTGCTGGCCTGCGTCGGGGTCGGCTTTGCCGTCCCTCAGGTGTGGCTGCTCGGTGTGGTGCTGTTCGTCCCGCTGTTGATCGAGGCGTTCGTGCGCCGTCGCGATCTGACGATCGATCGCCTGAGGAGGAACTAGCCGATCCGGGCCGTCGTGGGGGTGCCGAAGCGCTTCGCGGTCAGGCCCTTCAGGCCAGCGGGAAAGTCGACGAGCGCCTGGCGGTGGGCCTCGGCGATGCGCAGTTGCGCCTTGGCGTCGCCGGCAAAAGCGGCAATGCACCCCTCTGGCTCGGCATTGGCCAAGGCCAAGATCGCCCCGGCGCAGCCAAGCGGGCCCGCGAAGGACAAGATGCCGCTCGCGCCGACATAGATGGGCAGCTCGACGCTCGAGAGGGTGTGGAGCAGGCGCTCGGCGTCGCTTGAGGTGTCCTTGCAGGCAACGATCGGAAGCTCGCCGAGCATCGAGACGGGGATGCCCGGAGATGCCATCGCGGGGAAGTGATATGCGATGACCGGCACATCGCCGGCAACCCCGGCGATCGCGCTGTAGTAGGGGCGCGGGTCGGCGACCCCGTGCGGCGAGAGCGCGAGCACCGCGTCGGCGCCGTGGTCGATCGCCTGTTCGGTAAGGCGCATCGCCTGGCGGGCGGAGGCTGCGCCGGTGCCAGCGATCACCGGGACGCGTCGGGGGAGCGTGTCCCGCACGGCCACCAGCAGCGCGCGACGCTCCTCGGGCTCGAGCGCGGCCGCCTCACCGGTCGAGCCGGCAACGACGACGGCGTTCATGCCGAGCTCGACGAGACGCGCCGCATGCTCGGCCGTCGCGGTGAGCTCGAGCGCGCCGTCCTCGGCAAACAAGCTCAACAGGGCGACGCCGACTCCGTCGAAGAGAGGCATGGCCATGCCCACGACGCTACCCGCACACCCCACGCCGACGATCCGGCGAACGCCACACCTCGGCGCCGGCGCTCCGGCTCGCAAGCGCGTTCAGTGGTATGGCTCGGCGCGGAAGCCGGCGTCCTCGAGCGCCGGCACGATCGCGTCGCGGTGGGCGGGGTCCCGCGTCTCGAGCGTGACCACCACCTCCACCTCGTTGATCCCCGCACGCGTGCCAAAGCGCTGGTGCTCGACCGTCAAGAGGTTGAGGCCGAGCTCGCCGAGCTTGGCGGTGAGCGCGGCCAGCGATCCGGGCCGGTCGGGCACCACGACGCGCACGATGAAGTAGCGCCCGGCGGCGAGCAGGCCGTGGGTGATCAGCCGGCTGAGCAGGAGCGGGTCGACGTTGCCGCCCGAGCAGACGACTGCGACCGGCCCGTCGCCGTCGACCGCACCTGCCATGACGGCGGCGAGCGCGACCGCGCCGGCGGGCTCGACCACCCACTTGCAGCGCTCGAGCAGGACGAGCATCGCGGCGCTGATCTGCTCGTCGTCGACGGTCACGATCGTGGTGACGAGCGCCTGCACGTGCTCGAGGGTCCGCGCTGATACGGCGCGTACGGCGATGCCGTCGGCGATCGTGTCGACCGTCGCGAGCTTGCTCGGCGTGCCCGCCTTGAGGGCGGCGAGCATGGCGGTGGCCCCGGCAGCCTCGACGCCGATCACCCGGGCCCGGTGTCCGGCCGCGGCGAGGCCGGCGGCAACCCCCGAGATCAGGCCGCCCCCTCCCACCGGCACGACGACGACCTCGGCCTCGGGTGCCTCCTCGGCGAGCTCGACTCCGATCGTCGCCTGGCCGGCGATCACGAGGTCATCGTCAAAGGGGGGGACATACAGCGCGCCGCTCGCCGCGGCTGCCGCCCTCGCCGCGTCGATGGCTTCGTCGACGCTCGTGCCGACGAGCTCCACGGTCGCGCCGTGGCCGCGGGTCGCCTCGATCTTGGGCAGCGAGGCTCCGGTCGGCATAAAGATCGTCGCGTGCAGTCCGCATAGCGCGCTCGCCAGCGCGACGCCCTGCGCGTGATTGCCCGCCGAGGCGGCGATGACCTCGCTCACCTCGCCGGGCGCGAGTGCGGCGAGGCGGTTGTAGGCGCCGCGGATCTTGAAGGAGCCCGTGCGCTGGAGGTGCTCGGGCTTGATGATGATGCGGCGCCCCATGAGGCCGGAGAGCTCTTCTGAGGTTGCCGCCGGCGTCGGACGGATCACCCCCGCGAGGCGCCTCGCGGCATCGCTGATGGCCTGCGAGGTGATCACCGCCCAACTGTCGCGCGAAACGGGCGCGAGCACCGTTGGCTGCCCGCGCCCGTTCCGCCCGTCCTATGCAGCTGGGTGCAGGACCACCTTGGTGTAGCCGTCGCGGCGCTCGTCGAAGCGGGCGTAGCCGTCGCCTGCCTCGCTGAGCGAGAGCTCGTGGGAGACGAGGAAGCTCGGGGTCGCCCTGCCGGAGATGATGAGGTCGCGCAGCTGGCGGTTGTAGCGCTTCACGGGGCACTGACCCGTTCCCATGTGCTGGCCCTTGGCGAAGTGCGTCCCGTAGTCGAATGCGATCCGGCCCTGCTTGGCGAGGTCGCTCTTCGCCCCGGGGTCCTCGGGCAGGTACACGCCAACGACGCCGATGCCGCCGGTCGAGCGGACCGCCTTCACGAGGTTGTCGAGGACCATCTCGGGGTGCTCGGTCCCGGTCGGGTCGTGGGCCTGGTACCCGACAGCCTCCACGCCCCGATCGGCACCCATGCCGTTCGTCGCCTCGATGATCGCCTCGACGGGATCCTGATCGGAGAGGTTGATCGTCTCCGCCCCGATCTTGCCTGCGAGCGCCAGGCGGTCCTTTTCCTTGTCGACGACGAAGACGCGGCTCGCTCCGCGCAACATCGCGCTGTGGGCGGCGAGCAAACCGACCGGGCCGGCGCCGAAGACGGCGACGGAGTCCCCGGGCACCACCCCCGCCAGCTCACAGCCGTGGTAGCCGGTGGGGAAGATGTCGCTCAGCATCGTGAAATCGAGCTCGTGGTCCCGCCCGGGCGGTAGGCGCAACAAGTTGAAGTCGGCGAAGGGCACCCGCAGGTACTCGGCCTGCCCGCCGTCGTATGGCCCCATGTTGGCATAGCCGTACGCGGCCCCGTCCACGCCCTCGGTGGGATTCGTCCGCAAACAAAACGAGGTCCACCCGTCATTGCAGTTGCGGCAGGTCCCGCACGCCACGTTGAACGGGATCGAAACGCGGTCGCCGCCCTTGATTCGGCGCACCCCAGGGCCGACCACTTCGACGATGCCCATGTTCTCGTGTCCGAGGATCTTGCCCTTTTCCACGCTCGTCCTACCTTCGTACATGTGCAGGTCAGACCCACAGATGTTCGTCGTGGTGATCCGGATGATCGCGTCGAGCGGCTCTTGGATCGTGGGATCTGGGCGATCTTCGATGACGATGTTGCGTGGACCTCGGTAGACGACCGCTTTCATGCGCACCTCGCAGGTCTAGGGCGCGCCTCGCCCGCTTCGCGGACGGCGGCGCGGCTCGGCTGTGCCCGCGCCCCCGGCGCGCGGACGGCCAGAGAAGGGTCGCTCCGTCTGGCGCGCGCGACTTGCCCAGCGGTCCGGTGGGCCTAACGGGCCGCGAGCGGCTCAGCTTCCTTGGGCATCGGTGATCTTCGAGACCAGCCAACGAGGCGCGTCAAGAACGCACCGGCGAGTCTTGCCCCCGGCGGCCGCCCTCAATTCACACCAGGGCCGCGGGCGGTCAGAGGGCCGATGCGATGCGCACGTGGAGATCGGGCGAGGCGCACCGGCGTCGTCAGGGCGCCGTCAGGTAGGCGTCTGCCGCCTGGAGGTCGCGATAGAAGCGATGATGCACCCAACTCGGCCTCTCGCCAGGCACGTTGATCCGCGACCAGAGCGCGCCCGAGGGCGGCCCGAGTACCGTCTGGCGCGGCAGGCGCTCGAGGAGCTGCCCGGGGACGGACTGTTTGAAAAAGCCCTTGGCCGCGAGGACGACGATCTCCTGATCGGTGACCGCCACAATTCGGTATTTGCTGAACAGGTAGACGAACGCACTCAGGGCGGCGACGTTCGGATTCGGCCCTGACTGGGCGAGAAAGACGTGTTGGATCTCTTCGCCTGGTTCGAGGTAGGACCTTGTGCGCTCGGCGAGCTTGTCCCTCAGTGAAGTCATCGCAATCTCCTTCTTGCCGGTCCGTGATTGATCAAAGCGACCGTGTGGGACACCGTGTCGTCGGGATCAAGACGCCAGGCGACGTAGCCGCCGCTCACCCAGTGCGCGCCCGGAGAGAATCCGACGGGGGGCGACCGTTACGCCGGCAGGAACGATCACGTGGACGGAGCCGGTCTGGGTGGCGACTGGCGGGATGTCGAAGGCTCCCGTTGCCCCCGCGCTTGCAAAGTCCTCGCACGAAGCGACGCCGTCGTCGATGTCTGGGAGGTAGGTCTGGTGGTTGCTCCCGACAATCGTGATCTCGGCAGGATCGCCAGGCCTGTCAGGGTGAAGGCGCCACCCCCGCGACAGCAGCGGCTGGCGTGGTGAAATGCGAGCCGTTTCATCTGCCACTCCTCGTCTCCGGCGTCCGGCGGGATTGCGTCCCTTTTCGGGAGATCGCCGTCGGCTCACGTCCCCACGCCGAGCGCCCCCCGGCCGAGGACCCGGTGGTGCCCCAGGGGACGGCGATGGCCTTGGTCTTTGAGGCCGCTCGGTGGTCTCTTGCCACGGGCCCGCCGCGCTGAAGACCCCGAAGGACCCTGCCCAAGCGGTCGTCGCCGCCCCGACGGCCGAGTTCTTCGTAGGCAAAGACAAGGGCTCGCGCTCGGCCAAGCATGCTGAGGGCGGCGAGCGCTCGAACCGGATCTGGCCCAAGGAATCGAGCGGCGAAAACGGTGCAGCCCTTGATCCGAGCGGGCGACCCGGCCGCCAGCGCTGGCGACCGCCCTTATGGTGGTGGCAACGCCGAGCGTCGAGCGCCGGAAGACCAATGGCAGCAGAACACGGCCTCGCGTGCAATATCAAGCAAGATAGCTGATGTCGAGCTGTCGAGTGCAGAAAGGACTCGATCCCCTCGTCGGCGCTTGGAGTGCCGCAAAGGCCGAGCACGAGGTGCTTGCGCACCGCGGGCTTGCCACCTCGATGGTCCGCGATGTGATCTCCGGGCGGAATGAGCGGTCCGAGATCCGCACCCGCAGGGACGCAGGTGCGACGGCGACAAGGCGCCGAGCCCACGGCTCACCAAGAAGATGCCACGCGAGGTGATCATTCGGCCGGGGACGGCGAAGCGTGCCTTGGTGCCCGTGCGACGCCTCTCTCGTTGCTGCCCGGGACCAGGCCCTGGACGCGAGACCCCTTGGCGCCGGAACGATCGATGCCGCCAGGGCTCGCCAACGCGCACGCCGGCGTGGCCGCCAGCCAGCTGGCGAGGGGCGGAACGCCCACGGGCGGGCCCGCGCAGGTGAGCACGTGAGCGGCGGAGCCGATGCGCGGTGGGAGGCGACGGTGGTGCCGGCGCAGCGCCACGAAGGTGCTGGCGAGACGGGCCAGCGCGCCGCCGAAGGCGAGGATGCTCCCGCCGGCGGCCTCTGGAGCTGGGAGAAGAACGGGTGTGATCCCTCTCCAGCCGAGCACCACGACCTCGGCCCACTCGAACAAGTGGGTGGCGGCCACCACAGACCGCGGGATCATCGGCAAGAACCGAGTGCCGAACAAGATGCTGACCGTCACTTCGAAGACCCCGACGCCGCTTCGCCCTCCGCGGTCGCGGCGCCCCAGCAGACGCGGACGACGCCGCCGAGAAGCAGAACGTAGAGCGCCACGACGAGGCCGACGCTCGCCAGCGCTCCCGCCGCCATGCGCCCGGGAGGGGCTGGATCGCAATCGGAACAAGGAGGCGAGTACGCATTCGCGCAGGTCATCGTCCACCCTGCACTGCCGTCGGTGCGGAGTGCTGACGAAGTGGGTGAGAGCGGGTCACGAGGGCGCGAGCCGGCGTTTCGATGGCGCTCGAGACACGGTCGACTGGCCATCGGGCGTGCAGATCGGGCGACGGTCGATTCTCGTGGCCGCCCGGAGATCGCGCGCCGGCGCGCCCGCTGCGCCGACACCAGGCGCTATCCACCGGGGCCGAGATCTCGCGGGGACCGCGCACTACCTCGAACGCACCGTTGCTCATCAACCCTGCCGATCCCTCCGGGGCCCAGCCGTCAGCGGCGGGACCGTCCAGAGCTCGTCAGGGACAACGCGTCGACGGGCAAGTTGGCGGTGGACTAGTGGTCCCGCCGATAAGTACATCGGTGTAATTTGAAGGCGTCCTCGCGAGCTGGGGGTCGTCATGTCTCGTCGCTCACCCTTCGAAGTGCGACTCTCGCCGGAGGAACGGGCCGTTCTCGAGCAACGGTCGGCGTCGCGGACGGTCTCGCACGCCGCAGTCGTTCGGGCGCGGATCGTGCTCCTGGCGGCGGAAGGCGTGCAGAACGTCGAGATCGCGCGACGCGTCGGAGTGTGCGTCGACGTCGCCTCCAAGTGGCGCAAGCGCTTTTCTCAAGAGGGGCTCGGCGGCCTGCGCGACCGAGCTCGCTCGGGACGACCACGGCGCTTCGGCGCGGGCGTCGTCGCCGGCATCAAGGCGCTCGCCTGCGAACCGCCCGAGCGGCGGGCGGTGCCACTCTCGCGCTGGAGCTCGCACGAGCTGGCCGCCCAGGCGGTGAGCGAAGGACTGGTCGAGACGATCTCGTCCTCGACGGTGCGCCGCTGGCTGCACGCGGCGGCGATCAAGCCCTGGCAGTACCGGTCGTGGATCTTCCCCCGCGATCCCGACTTTGCCACCAAAGCGGCGCGAGTCCTCGACCTGTACCAACGCGCCTTCGGCGGCGTCCCGCTCGGTCCGCACGACTACGTGATCTCGGCCGACGAGAAGTCGCAGCTGCAGGCGCTTCGTCGCTGTCACCCTGAGCTCGGCACGGCCGCCGGACGCAGGCGGCGGGTCGAGTTCGAGTACGACCGCGGCGGCACCCTCGCCTCCTTCGGCGCCTACGACGTCCATCTGGCACGCCTTTTCGGGAAAGTGGCCGACAAGACCGGCATCGTCCCGTTCATGGAGCTCGTCGAGGAGGTGATGACGAGCGAGCCCTACCCCAGCGCGGCCAACGTCTACTGGGTCGTCGACAACGGGTCCTCCCACAACGGGCAGCGCTCGGTCGAGCGGATGGCCGCCGCCTTCCCGCATGCCAAGCTCGTACACCTGCCCGTGCACGCCTCCTGGCTGAACCAGATCGAGATCGTCTTCTCGGTCATACAGCGCAAGGTGATCAAGCCGGCCGACTTCGCCGACCTCTCGGCGCTGGCGGACCGCCTCGTGCGCTTCACGACGCGCTACAACGCGACGGCGACGCCCTTCGACTGGCGCTTCACCACCAAGGACCTGGCCGCCCTCTTGGAGCGGCTCGACGCGCACCGGCCGGCCGATGAGACGCTGCTCGCCGCCTGACGCGCCGGCCGTCAAGATGGGGGCGTGAAGAAAGCGCCGACCTCCACCAAGGAAAGTCTCGAGTACCGCCTGCGCCGCCACGCACGGCAGCGCTGGCCGGAGCTTGCCGACCTCCAGGTCCGCTTCCGGGCGAACTTCGCCTACGTCGACGCGGTCCTGCCCGGCGGGACGGCGATCAAGCTCTGCCGCCTCCGCTACGCCGGCTCGGCAAGCCTATGGGGCTTCGCCATCTACCGCGCCAGCCACGACGACTACGAGGATTCGTTCCTGCCGAGCGGCATCATGGGCGGCAGCCCCGAGGAAGCCCTCGACTGCGCCGGCGACCTTTACCTCAGTGACCTGGCCTTATGGCTGCCGGATACGCCGACGAACTAACGCGCGGGCCCACTAGCCTTGGTAGGTGACGCTGAAGCCGTTCCCCGAAGGCGACGTGGGTAGCGCACGGATCTGACCGGATTGGACGAGCGCGATCCCGTCGCCGGCGAGGTCGAGACTGGGCGCCTGTCCGTTCAGTGACAGATCGGTGAAACTTACGCTGCCGAAATCGGCATAGGGCAGCAGATGAACGTTTCCGCCATAGGTTGCAGTCGCTGGATCCTCCTCGATCCAGTCTGCAGCGGCGCCCGGCCCGTCGAAGGCCATTGATGCGCTCGCGCTCTGCCCGCTCGTGAGATCACTCAAGACGTACTGCCATGAGCCGGGGGAGATCTCCTGGACCTGGGCCCTGATGAGGTCACCGGGACTTGCCGTGAAGAGGTCTTGCGCGGGGACGGGAGGGTTGCCCTGGATGTCCTCATACCACGCGGTGCTCTGCTGGACGCCGCTTGCGCAGCTTGACGCGACGCCCGTCTGGAACAGGCTGGCGCCCGAGGTGCCGTCGACGCCTACCCATTCGGCGTCTTGGCCCTGGGGGGTCACCGTACAATTGACTGTCGGCACCCGAAAGGTTGCGGCGACCTCATTGATGGATCCCGCGCTGCCCCGCAGGGAGTAACCCGCCCAGTTCGAGGAGAGGGAACCCGGCGTCGGCGAGGTCGGTGTTGGCAGCGTGCTCGGAGCCGTAGAAGCAGGTGTGGGTGACGTGGTGGTGGGGCTCGTCGTTGGGGTGTCCGGCGTCGGACGGGCTGCCAGCGAGATCACCCAGGCGAAGTGGCGGAGTCGCCCGCCCGCCGCCACCGAAGCACGCACCGTCCAGCGCCGAGCGACGTTGGCAAAGTTGGGGTGCACGATTCCGACGTGGACGAACCTCCCGGCGCACGCGAACGTGCCCGCGTAGCGGACCACGCCCGCTCCCGAGCTGAATGCGCACGTGCTCAGCGCCGGGATGTGGCTCAAATGGACGATGAGTCGGCCGCCTTTTGCGGCATAGTGCGCTGCGCTCAGCGAGGCGTGGACTGGCGCCGCCCGAGCGACGAGCCGCTCGGGCGCAGCGATCCGGGAGGCGGCGGCTGGCGCACCGTTCATCGCGGTGAGTGGTACCAGCCCTGCGGCGGCAAGAGTGGCTGCGCACGCCATCGATGCGGTCCCCCGGAGGCGAGCGGGGCAGATCGGGGGCATTGAGCGTCTCCGAGCGTCTGCCCGCTCGTGCAAGCGGGCTCGAACCGAATTCGGGGCGATGATACGTCTTTAGGATCTCCCAAGAAGCTGAAAGTCCGCTGAAGGAGATGTGATGTATCTATGCGCGTTTATTTCCAGCGGAAGTGGACGAAGATTCGCCCGAAGTTGTCGGCGTCCTTCTCGACGCGGTGGTACAGGGCTCGGACCTCCTTTTGCTCGAGGAATCGCAGGACGCGCTTTTTGAGCTGTCCAGACCCCTTGCCCGGGATGATCTCGACGAGAGGAATGTGCCGTCGTACGGCCTCGTCTATTACCTCGCGCAGCGCCCGGTCGATCTGGTCGCCGCGGTTATAGATGTCGTGTAGGTCGAGCTTGAGCTTGGCCACTCCATGGCAGTATTGCCGGACTGCAGTGTCACCCGGGCGGATGGCATGGCCAGAGCGCCCGCCAAGGAGAGGCCGCAGGTTGGAGATGCCGAGCCTCGGGGCCTGCCTGATCGTGAGAGACGGCGCGACGGCACTCCGGGCCTGCCTTGCGTCGCTCAAAGGCGCGATCGACGTCATCGTGGTCGTCGACACGGGGTCAGTCGACGAATCCGTCGCGATCGCGCGCCATTCCGGCGTACGCGTGGTGCAGTGGGCTTGGCAAGATGACTTCGCGGCCGCCTGGAACGTCGCCCTCGAGCATTGCCGGACCGAGTGGGTCCTGAGCATCGACGCCGACGAGATCGCCGCGATCGGCAGTGGCCTGCATGAGCGCCTCGCTCGAGCGCCCGAGGCGGTTGATGCGTATGCCATCGAGATCGAGCTCGACGCGGACGGGCGCTCCGGCGGCATTTTGTGGCATCGCGAAGCCAAGCTTTTTCGGCGCCAGCGGGTCCGCTGGCAAGGCCGAGTTCACGAGCGCCTCGTGCGGGTGAACGGTGCACCGCCGCGCGTCGAGCCGATCGAAGCGCGCGTAATCCGACTGCTCCATCACGGCTACGGCGACGACGAGACGATCCGGATGAAGGCCGCCCGGAACGCCCGGCTCGCGGAGCTCGAGATCACTGACCTGCGCCAACGCGGCACGGACGCCGCCGGGCTGCTCAGTGCTCGATTCGAGCTGGCGCGCTGCCAGTTCGGTGCTGGCAGCAACGACGCCGCACGGGCGTCGTTCGAGGCGATCACCAAAGAGCGCGACGCGGGGCCCTACCGGGAGCCATGTTCGCAACCACCACGGGGGTCGGGATCCAGGTGATCGGGCACAAGATCGCCGAGACGTTCCCGCGTGCTGGCCGCCTGGTCGGCTTGGCGGGTGCGGCGCTTGGCTACACCGGCGTTGTGCTCCTCGGTGTCCCGACCACGCGCGACTACTGGAACATGGCCCGGCAAGGAACGCCGCGCGCCGCCTTCGCGCAGAGGCGCTGAGCGGATCATTTATCGGCCTCACGACCGCGCGCCCGGGACGCGACCGCGCTGGCCGCCGGGCTGGCACGGTCACCTTGAGCATCTGGTTCGAAACGGAACGCTGCTGCTGTGGTCGAGTCGGTTTCGTGTTTCCCACGCCCGTCTTGCTGGTAGCGAGCGGGGCCACACCACCACACAACTCCGTTGCGGGCGCCCGCCATGTTGCTGGGTCGGGGCGACCCAGCAACATGGCACTGGATCGGGCGGCCGGCAGGAAGATTGAGATGCTCGAAGCCGTCGGCGGGAACGTGGGTCATTGCGAGCCGCTGTAGGGCGCAAATTGGATAGGGCTGTGAAGGGCGTGATCTCAGCGAGTTGGACACGTTCGACGTCTCGGCGAGCGCTGCATTGCCGCGTCGGCGGCGTCGCCTCGTCCCCACGCCGAGTGGGCGAGCCTCCGGCCGATCTCCACGGCCGGCGTGAAATGCGCGGCGATCGCGGGGCCGCGGGGCCGGTGAAACCGATGAAGGCGCCCGTTGCCGCGACTTTGGCAGCCCACAGCCGTGGTGGCCGAACTCACCGTCGGCGGACGGGGCGAGCTCGCCCTGGTTGCCTGGTCAAGCTTCGAAGGAACGTGTCCATTACCCCGGGGGATCCGCGTCGAGCTCGGCGAACGGCCGGCGGTCCTCTGGGCGCCAGCGGCGCAGCACGAGTCCTTAGGCGTGAAGTTCCTCGGGCATCACTCATCATCGCAGGGGCCCGGAACGGCGATCGAGTCCCGCCCGCCGGAAAGCAACCGACCTCGACAGCGGTCACCATGAGTGCGCTGCGATGCGCATCAGCGGCCGATGGTGGGCCGCTCCTGCTCCTTTTCCTTTTCCTTCTTCGCCGCGCGCTTTTCCTTGAGCGACTTGCCGACCTTCTTCTGGGAGGGCTTCTGCGGGGACTTATCAGGCATGGTGATGCTCCTTTGTGTCAGGACAGGTCCTCGAGGATGTCGCCCAGCGGCACCGTGGCAATGCCGATCGCAGCGTCACCGATGCCGTAGGGGATGACGAGGTTGCCGGCGTGGACGATCGCGCCGCAGGAGTAGACGACGTTTGCAACATAGCCGTCCTGCTCGCTCGCATTGGGAACGAGGAGAGGATCGAGGAGCTGGCCGAGAACCTGGCTCGGGTCGTCGAGGTCCAAGAGCACGGCGCCGATTCCGTAGGTCCGCATCGGCCCCACCCCATGAGTAAGGACGAGCCAGCCCCGCTCGGTCTCGATCGGTGCGCCGCAGTTGCCGAGTTGGAGGATCTCCCAGCCCCGCTGGGGCACCTGAAAGGCGACAGCGCCTCGCCACAGTCGCGGATCATCTGAGAAAGCAACGCCGTTGGTCTCGCGATCCCAGCGCGAGAGCGCGGCGAACCGCCCACCGATCCGACGCGGGAACAGCGCGAGCCCCTTGTTCACAGCCGCATCCCCGACGACTGGCGAGGAGGTGAACCTCGCGAAGTCGGCGGTCTCGAGCATCTGCTGGGAGATACGCGTGCCGTCATAGGCGGTGTAGGTGGCGTAGTAGGTGACGCTGCGATCGTCGTCGACGAACCGGAGAAAGCGGGCGTCCTCCATGCCGTTGCGTTCAGCGGCCATCCGAGGCGCGAGGACGCGCTCGGACAGCGTCGTGCTTGTGGAAAAGCGCGTCCCGTACGTGCGCTCGGCAACGCCGCGGAGTAGCTCGGCAGTCCGCGCGCCGTGACGTCTTGTCGCGACGTTGGCGTGCAGGCGCGCCAGCTCTCGCTCGAGGTCGACCGCGCTGAAGCGCTCGCCGAGGGCGTCGAGGACGTAGTCAGCGTCCTCAGTGCCATAATCGAGGCGCCGGAGCTCGGCGCGCAGCACGGTGTTGTGAAGTTCTGCCGGCTCATGCATACCGGTTGTGGCGTAGGCAGCGGGGACGTCGAACTCGAGTTGACCGCCGGCGTCGATGGTGCCTTCACGGAATTCGATCGAGGAGCGGTGCCCCTCGCCGATTGCCCGAAGGCTCATCACGACCCGCAAACGGTCCGCGGGCGTCTGGCCCTGGTCGGGGTGCGCCACGAGGCTGGGATTGCAGATGGCAGCCCCTTCGAGAGCGTACTCGCTCGTGAACGTTGCCCCGATGAGTGCGCGCAGCGGGCCGGGTGGCACAGAGCCGGTGGGCAGCCGGTCGAGCACCGCCCCGGCGTGGTGCTCGATGACTGCGGGCAGGTCGCGGTGGCGCGCACCAAAGCGGGTGAGGACATCACGAAGAGTGCTCTCAACCTCGTCCTCGCTGAGGGCGAGCAACCGCGTGAGGACTGCGGCGACGCGCGAGTCATGGTGGTCGAAGCTCTCTTGTCCCGGGACGAACAACTGGCTGATGACCCGCGAACGGTCAGGGACGAGGCGCTGTTCGTGGCGCCGGATCCGCTCGGCAGCGCTCCCGCTCACGTCGCGACGCCAATGAGGTGCCGGGCATGCTGCTGGGTCGCCAGCAACGCGAGGCTCGACTCGGCGCCCTGATTGGTGTTCACGCCCCGCTTGTGAAGGCCATCGTAGCCGCCACCCCCGTCGGGATCCCACATCAGCTGAGCGGCATCGTTGTCTCCGCAAAACCAAGCTGAGGCGGCAGCAATGCCGGCGACCCATTGCTCAGAGTCGTCGAGGCGACCTGCGCGCGCGCATGCCTCGGCGAGACAGGCAACCTCGATCGGCTGCTGATCGAAAGCCGGACCCCGGTCCCCTTCAGCCGCGCCGCCGACCGGGGTGACGGATAAGTGCCCATTGCGGGTCTCGTGCTCGAGCAGCCAGCCGAGGAGCGTCAAACCGTCAGCAGCGAGCTCCTCGCGGCCGAGCGCCCACCCGGCGGCAATCATCGCCTCGGGGAGCACCGCGTTCGCGTAGGCAAGGCGCTCCTCGGGCCATGCCCAAGCGCGGTCGCGGGCTCTCCCCATCTGGCCGGCGGCGTCGGCAAGAAGCGAGTGCGCGACCACGTTGCGCGGATCGGCGATCAGGATCTCGGCGGCGCCGATCACGCCGTAGGCCATTGCTCGTGGCCACGGTGAGCGGCGCCGCGCGCCGCGCTCGAACTCGGCGAGCGCGCGCTCGCGAATCGGTCCGGGCCCGCAATGTGCGGCGGCGACCCCGAGTCCCCAGAGGCTTCGGCCCCAGCAGTCGTCCAGCGTCGGTTCGTCGCACCATCCTCCGTGGCGGTCCCGTCGGTTGCGGTAGGCGCCGTCGGGGCTCTGCGCGCTCGTCAGAAAGTCAAGGCTGAGTCCGATCAGGCCGTGCACCGCGCCGCTTGGCTCCGGCTCTCTCGCGGCGACCACGAGCACGCGAGCCATGTCGTCGGTGCAGTAGCCACCCTCGCGCCGGGGCTCGGTGAACCGAGCGTGCTCGAAGGTGCCGCGCCCATCGCTCAGCTGCAGAAGGTGGCGGAAGTCCGGTGCTGCGATCCCGGTCACACGAGCGCCAGGCGTTCGGCGATGAGCCGGTCGGCGAGCACGAGGTAGGCGTCAGCGACGACCGACCACGACATGGTCGGGGCGAGGCGCCGGGCTTCGGTTGCCATGGCGTCGGCAATCATTGGCTCGTTAAGGATGCGGGCGAGCGCCGACACCAGGGCTTCCTGGTCGTCGTGCTCGACGACGGTGCCCGCGCCGCTCTTGAGGAGCTCGACGGCGTGCGGAAAGGCTGTGGCGACGACGGGACGGCCGGCGGCGATCGCGTCGACGAGCACGCCGGAGGTCACCTGGTCGGTCGAGTCGTACGGCAGCACGACGACAGCGGCGGACTGCACGAGCGAGGTCAGCGAGGCGACGGTGCGGTAACTCGCGTCGACTGACACCGACGCCGCGACGCCGCGTCGCCACGCCTGTTCGATCCGCGCGTTGCGGTAGGCCTCCCCGTCCAGGGCTAAGACCTTGGGATGCGTCTGGCCTGCCACGACATACCGTGGACGGGCTTGGAGGTGTTCAAGGGGCACCATTGCGTCGATGACGCGCTCGATCCCCTTGCCGGGGCCGAGCAAGCCCCAGGTCAATAGTGTGGGGCGGCCCGCCGGGGGCGCGACGACACCCGGGGTTGCCGCGCCGTGCGGAATGGTCACCACCTTTTGCGGATCGACATCGAACACCTGGCACAAGCGCGTGCGCGCCGCGTTCGACATCACGACCACCTGTGAGGCAATGGCCGCGGCGCGCTCCAGCACGGTGCGTTGATGGCTTGTTGGATGCATCAGCACGGTGTGTGCGACGACGATCGCTGGCACTTGGAGGTGTCCGAGGACCGCGAGTACCTCGTCGCCGTCGCTGCCGCCGTAGATGCCGTACTCATGTTGGATGATCGCCACGTCGCCCTCGTTTAGCAGGCGCGCCGCAGCGCTCATTGAGCTCGGAGAACCGTTTTCCAGCTCCCCGACCACTCCGGGCAGCGTGGAGACACTCCCATCGGCGATACGCACGACGCGAGCCGCCCCTCCGAGAGCAACCACTGCCGTGGACAGAGCGGCGCTGAAGGTCGCAAGACCGCACGCCGTTGGG
The DNA here is from genome assembly GCA_021809805.1 of Actinomycetes bacterium. Lineage (GTDB taxonomy): Bacteria > Actinomycetota > Acidimicrobiia > Acidimicrobiales > Bog-793 > JAKABX01. Next base: position 5,962 of record JAJZKA010000012.1, on the reverse strand, counting down.
GGATACGTGCTGAGGATGCCGAAGACCGGCGGGCGACGCGTGGAGGAGACGTCGCGAGGTGAGATGACAGTCATGCGGCTCCTTGGGGCACGCTCGGTCGAGGCGTCGAACCTGCACGGGGCGAACACGAGGCCGAATGGCCGTCCTGCCAAGCGAGGCGACTCTCCCAAGGGGATGTGAACAACAGACTACCGCCTCACGCGCACCGTCGACTTGCGGGGGGGGGAGGCTGGTGTTGTCAGTAGCTCTTGATGACGACGGTTCGGCTGCACTGAGCATCCTCGGTCGGTCAGATCCGATGGGTATGGGTTGCATGCCGTAGGTCCAGGTGCGGGTGAGCCTGGCAGTCACCTTTTTCGCACACGTGTCGACGGCGAGCGCCTTTCCGCCGACTGCGGCAGCCATCAGTGAGGCACGCGCCGCGTTGTTGAGCGCTCATGGCAATCGGCTCGCGTGACGGTGGCCCGAGACCTTTCCCGTGCAGTTCGGCGATCTCTGAGAGGCTCTCGGCGATGCTCGCGCGGGTAGTGACTTGTATGGGTGTAACTAGCACCATGTAGAATGGTGTTATATTGCTGAAGACCAAGAAATCAAAGACATTGTGCACGACACATGGCAATCTAAGCGACGAGGAGTGGGCGCTAGCTCCGATCATTCACGAGAGTGATGGAGCGGACCTCCTCGACCATTCCTTGGCCCCCGATCGCGTGATGCGGGTGATTCTCGGACCGGTCCGGGTGTGAATCGACCGAGCTGGCCGGTTGAGGAGGACGACAACGAGAACGGGGACGTGAGCCATCCACGTTCGGCCGCAGAGCTCGGTGTGAGGGCGCTCAGGTAATCAGTGCGATGCACCGGTAGATGGCGATGATCGCCTCCGCACTCGGCCAGCCCTCGAGGATCCGGACGAAGTTGCGCCGGGCCGAGGCGACGAGACGCCCCGGCACGTGGGAGATCGTCCAGCGGAGCTGCTTTGGGCGGGCACCGGCGAGGTGGGTGTCGCAGCAAAGGAGCTGGAACCATCTCACGAGGTCTGCGGCAGCGGCGACGACCATCAGCCAGTTCCGGTTCGCCTCGAGGTTCGAGAAGGGGAAGCGGCACAGCCCGGAGTCCTTCAGCCTTGCGATGTACTGCTCCACGTGGGCATGCGCACGGATGAACGCGTCAAGAGCGACCGGGTCGCCTGCCTGGTCGGTGGAAAAGCCCCAGTAGCGGTGCTCGAGGGAGGAAAAGAGGCTCTGCTGGGCGCCAGGATGCAACGGCTCGCGTCGCACGATGAGGCGTGTCCCGCTCAGGAAGGACGACAGATCAACGAGCTCGGTGAGCTCGGTGACCGCCGCACCCTCGCGCAGCTCGCCGTCCTGGCAGATTGCAGGTGCCCAGCGCTTCTCGAGCTCGAGCGTCGCAAGGATCGCCTCGGTGATCTTTTGGGTCGAGCGGGCGAGACCGCGAAGGAGACGTTGCGTGACCGGCAGGCAGCCGTGAAGCCCGTCGTGCAGCCCGCAGAGTCGGCGCGAACGATGACGTCGCGCCGGACGAGGCGGGGGTCGTCACCTTCGCGGTGCCCGACGGCGACGTCTTCGGGGAGCTGCGCGATCGCCTCAACCGTCCACATCCTCGCCGAATACCAGGTCGATGAGGCGATGGCGGGCCCGCTCGAGGTGCTGACGCATGCCGGCTGCCGCCTCCTCGGGGTCTGGCGCGAGCAGACCGTCCAGCACCAAGAGGTGCTCGGTGACCGCCCACGGGGCGATCCGAGAGCGGACTAGCAGGCGGTAGAGGTGGACGTGCGCGTTGAGGCCACTGAAGGTCGCCTGGAGCAGGTGATTCCCCGACGCCTGGGAGATGGCGGCGTGGAAGGCGGCGTCCGCTTCGATGAAGGCCCGATAGAGGGAATAGCTATCGTCGCCAGCGGCCCGGCCGAGCATCTCCTGCATCTCGTTCAGCGTCTTTCGCAACTCGGTCTCAAGTGCTCGGAGGTCAGCACCCAAGCGCGCGAGTCGTGCCGCCTCGGGCTCAAGGAGGAGCCGGAGGTCAAACAGCTCGTCCAGCGCGCGCCGGGTGAGCAGCCCTGTCGTGCGGTAGCCGCGCAGGTTTCGCCGCTCGACGAAACCCTCGCGCTCAAGACGCGCGAGCGCTTCTCGCAGAGGCGTGTTCGAGATGTCAAGTTCACGCGCGAGATGGTCAATGTTGATGTGCGAGTCGGGTGGGATCGACAGGTCCATGACGCGCCGGCGCACCATTTCATAAGCGCTGTCCGCGAGCATCGTCCGACTGAGGACCTCGCGGCCCGGGATCGTATCGGGCTGCACGTCCTCACTTTGACAGATTCGGCACGATCACGTATCGTGCACGATCGCCGATGAACTTTCACATCGGTTGCTCGCGTTTCGCTCACCGTGGGCAGGTCTGCGAGAGGAGGACCCGGCTGTGATCATTACCGGGCACCGTCTGACCCCGGTGCGGTCGCGTCGCCGCACGGGCAGCATCTCCGTCCACGTGATCATCGAGGTCACGACCGACGTCGGCTTGATCGGGCTCGGCGAGATGTCTGACCTCGATTGCTACCGGATGACGTTGCCCGACCTCGATGCGCTTTCGGTGGCGATCGATCGCGTGATGGTCGGCTTCGACCCCACCCGACATGCCGCGCTGCACCAGATGCTGCACGCTCAGATGCCTTCGTATCTCGTCGCGGCGAACAGCTACCCACCGTTTACTTTGACCTCACAGCTCGCCGCGGCGCTGGATTCGGCCTGCTATGACCTCGCCGGCAAGGCGGCTGGCATCCCGGTGTGTGATCTGCTCGGTGGGCGCAGTCGCGATGAACTCGAGATGGCCTACCCGTTGTTTCCTGCGGCCGGCGAGGAGGGCGTCGCACAGCGCCTCGCCTCGGTCGAGGAGCTGCTCGCCCTCGGCGTGGACTGTTTCCGTTACTACGTCGGTGTCGACCGGGATGCCGACGATGCATTGCTCGACGCGCTCCGCTCGCGCTTTGGGCCACGCATTCAGCTAAAGGGGCTCGATTTTCAGGGTCGCTTCTACTGGAAGGACGCGGTCGCGCACTACGACCGGCTCAAGCAGTATGGGGTCGACCTCGTGGAAAGTGTGAGCTGGCACGAGGACTACGAGGGCATGGCGGAGGTCCGGCGTCGCGTCGATGCCGCCGTCTCCGAGCACGTGTCGAGCTACGCGCAGGCGATGCGCCTCATTCGCGCGAATGCAATCGATGTCTTCAACGTCGTTCATCATTCCGGAGGGCTTTGGGGCGCGCAGCGCCTTCTTGGACTTGCCGACGCCGCCGGCCTGAAGGCCCTCCTCGGCACGACCCAGGAACTGGGTATCGGGACGGCGGCGGTCGCGCATCTCGGCGCCTCCGCTGCGGCGCTCCATTTCACCGGCGACGCGGTCGGACCGCTGCTCTACCTCGATGATGTGGTCGCACAGGGGGTTGAGTACCGCGGTGCCACATTGCTGGTCCCGCAAGGGCCCGGCCTCGGGGTCTCGCTCGATCCCGAGGCCCTTGAACGCCAGCGTGGTTCGCTCGCCGAATGGGACCGCCCCGCCCATCTCGCGGGCTATATCGGCCAATAGCACTCGCGCGCCGTTGCGCGTGCGCGTCGGCGAAGCCGGGCTCTTCTCGATGGCTCCTACTGGTCGAATCGAATGGCCACCGGGCAAGTCGACACGCCGGGTCCTTGGCTGGCGGGAGAACCCGAGCTGTTCGCGCAGTCCGGGCGCCTCGGCGGCGATCCGGGTTCCCCATGACGATCGTGTCGCGACCTCGGCTGATCGCGCGGGACCCGGTTCCCGTCGCTGGCGGACACTCCTCTACGCTCGGGACCGTGAACCCGACGGATAGCGGAATCGGCCCGACGCTGCTCGAGCGGACTGCCCAGCGAACCCACGGCGTCGTGACGCCGGCGAACGCGCTCGACATCCTCGCCATGTGGGGCGTCGCGTGGTCCGCCTCCCGCCTCGACCAGTGGTCTGGCATCGGGGTGGCGGCCGCGTCGTACCTCGCAGATGTGGCCGACGGTGTCATCGCGCGCCGGACCAACACCGCGAGCCGCGTCGGCGAGCTCGTCGACCATGTGGGCGACAAGCCAAAGGTGCTCTGGGGGGTTCGGGAGATCTGGAGGCTGGGTCTTGCCGACAAGCCGCTGCTTGCGGCGGTGGCCTCCTACAACCTCGCGAATGCGGCCCTCACGAGCTTGGACGTCGTGGTCAACGAGGAGCCGCAGATTCAAGTGACGCGGCGAGCAAAACGCGCCATGTTCGCAACCACCACGGGGGTCGGGATCCAGGTGATCGGGCACAAGATCGCCGAGACGTTCCCGCGTGCTGGCCGCCTGGTCGGCTTGGCGGGTGCGGCGCTTGGCTACACCGGCGTGGTGCTCCTCGGTGTCCCGACCACGCGCGACTACTGGAACATGGCCCGGCAAGGAAAGCGGCGCGCCACCCTTGCCGGGAGGCGCTGAGCGGATCATTGATCGACCTCACAAGCACGCGCCGGGTGCGCCGCCGGCTGGCCACCTTGAGCATCTCGGCTCGCACCGGATCGCTCCCAATGGTCGAGACCATTTCTTGTTTTCCGCGCCTGCTGTCTTAGTGGTAGCGAGCGAAGCCACAGCACCGCACAACGCCGCGTCTTATGTTGGCAGGCTTGTTTTCGAGGGCGCGCTTGGGGTTGGTCGAACTCCACTGCGGTGCGCCCGCCATGCTGGCGTGTCGATGCGATAGAGCACATGCCGCCGGAGCGGGTGACCGGCAGGAAGACCTGGATGATCGAAGTCATCTGCGGGATCGTGGGTCATTCCGAGCCGCCGCATCACGGCTTGCGAGCGCACGTTGGATACGGCAGTGAAGGACGTGATCTCCGTGAGTTGGACACGTTCGAAGCCGTCGTCGAGCGCCGCGGTCGCCGCCTCGGTGGCGTAGCCGTGCCCCCATGCCGAGCGGGCGAGCCGCCAGCCGATCTCCACGGCGGGTGTGAAATGCGCGGCGAATCGGGGAACTGCGAGGCCGGCGAAACCGATGAACGCGCCCGTTGAAGCGACCTCGACAGCCCACAGCCCAAAGCCATCGTGGTCGAACGCCTCGTCAGCGGACATCGCGAGCGCGTCACTGGTTGCCTGGTCAAGCGTCGAGGGGAAGTGCTCCATTACGCTGGCGTCCGCGTTCAGCTCGGCGAAGGGCTTGCGGTCCTCTAGGCGCCAGCGGCGCAGCATGAGTCGTCGGGTGTGAAGTTCCGCGGGCATCACCCATGTTCGCACGGGCCGGCACGGTCATGGAGTCCCGCCCGCCGGACAGCACAAAAGCGCCGCGAATAGGTCATTGCTCTGTCCTGCCATGTGTTCCACAAAGGCAGGCGCCCCTGAAGCCTTTGAATTCCGGCCCCTCGCTTGTTCGGACTGCCTTAACCTCTCTCCCGACAATTCGTCCGTTCTCGCGCTCGATCACGCGGTCCACTTCGTGGGCCGTCGACGTGGTTCCCATGTCCGCAGAGCGCTGCGACTTCAGTCCACGAACAGCTGTTTCGTGACCTCTCCGACGACGAAGGCCTCAAGGAGACGTCCATACCCGGTGTGCACTCGGGGGTAGCACTGCGAGTGGCCTTCTCCGGCGACATGCGCATCTGTCGGGACGCAAGACCAAGTCGATGCGATGCATCTTCGGCCGTTTCTGCAAGCGCGATCCCAGGGTTGAACGCCATGGCGGCAGGAGGAAGACGAGGTGAACATCTTCAAGCAGCTTCACACGGGCGGAGCCGGTCTTCGCGTCGGGATCGTTCGTGGAGCTGGTATGGCGGACATCGACAATGTGCGCGATCTGGGCATCAAACCGCACAGAAAAAATGTGAGCCGACTAGCCGAGCTGCTGGGTCAGTAGCTCAAGGGAGCTGTGCAGCTGGGCATAGCGCCGCGGCCCCAGGATCTCTGCAATCTGAAGCTGAGCCGCC
>JAJZKA010000011.1 GCA_021809805.1 Actinomycetes bacterium | reverse complement strand
GCACGCCTTCCGCCGCCAGGAGCACGATCCGCGCCCGAACGACTGCGGCGTGCGAGACCGTCCGCGACACCGCCCGTTGCTCGAGAACGGCCCGTTCCTCCGGCGAGAGTCGCACTTCGAAGGGTGAGCGACGAGACATGACGACCCCCAGCTCGCGAGGACGCCTTCAAATTACACCGATGTACTTATCGGCGGGACCACGAGTGCCGCGTCAGGCAACGTTTGCGCGTTTTACCAGGTCACGTAGTGCTTTGTCCTGAGCGTTGTCGCAGCCACGACTCGAAGCGCATCCCGATGCTCGCCCCGACTCGACGAGCGCCGCGTCGAGGCCGGCGATGGCCGTCGTTCTTTTGGTGGCTGACTCGCAACGGTGCTCGGGTCGTCGGAGCTACCTCGCCGGCCGCAAGGCGACTTCCAACCTGGTGTTCCTGGCGCCGAGCCCGACGCCGCGTGCGGGCGCGTGCGATCCACCAGTCCAGCGGATCGGAGCCGGGAAAGTCGGTACTCGACGATGTGGGCAACTTCGGGTCAGCGGGATTCCGGCACCGCGCAGGTGAGCTCACTCGGTGGCGTGCATTCAAGAAGACGCGGACACGCCACGACGCCAGCATCCACTCAGCTCCACGACATCACGGAGAACGCAAAATCGTCGAGGATCGACGCAACCTCTCGCTCTCCGATAGCGCCGATCGATCGAACCCTTTCGGCATCGCCCCGAAGGACCCCTGCTCGACATTGTCGCGAATCAGATTGCCTTCCATGCCCGCAGCACAGCGGCGCTCTCCTCGAGATGACGGTCATTGCTCACCATCACCAAGCCACCGTGGGCGTCGCGGATGATCCGATCCAGACTGGACCGACTGTCGCGCCGGTAGCCCTCGATCCCACAGATCGCGAGCGCTCCGGTCGCCGCCTCCGCGGCGAGACGCGAGGTGCCCACTTTCAAGTTGCGCAAGGCGATCATCATCCCGGCGCTCTCCACTGCCTCGCGATCAGGCTCGACGCGCTCGAACCAATGACACGCGCTTTGAAGGAGGCTGCGCGACTTGTTGAGGAGACCTACCAGCTCGGCGAGGCGCGTCGTATCGAGCACGAGGGGTCCAGGAGCGCGGCGGAGCACGTGCTGATGCGCCGTCGCAACCGCCGCCTCGGCGATGCCGACCCACACCGCGCTGAGGAGCAGTTGGCGAACCTGCGCCGCCCCCCGGCCGGCGATCGTCGCGAACGGCGCCGGGAAGACGAGGTCCGCCTCAACCGGGGACTGGAGGTGATAGCCATGCGAGCACGTGCCGCGCAATCCGCTCGTGTTCCAGGTCGATGTTGCCGTGAGCCGCATTGCCGGGCGCCGGCAGACGACGAGGATCTGGTCGGTCTCTGCACTGTCTGGCGTTCTCCGGCACGTCGCCACGACCGCGTCGGCGTATTCGCCATAGGAGATCGCAAGCACCTGCTTGTCGAGGAACAGCCCGCCGTCGTGCTGCTCGAGCGCGCACCGGCTGCGGCCCGCGGCGCCACCAAGGCCGACTTCGCTGCTGGCGTTGCCGATGAGGAGCTGGCTGGTCGCGACCTCCTCGAGCAGCGCGCGCAGGCCCGGCGTGGTCCCGTGACGCACGAGCGTGTCGACTTCGACCGAGTGCATCGCGAGGACGAGCGCGCTCGAAGGGCAGTGGGTCGCGATCGCCCGCAGCGCGCCGACCATCTCCTGGACGGTGAAACCCAGACCACCATCGGCTTTGGGGATCAACGCGGCGAGCAAGCGCTCCTTGCGCATCGCAGCAACCGCCTCAAGCGGGAACCGAGCGCGTTGGTCGACATCGCCAGCCGCAGGCGCGGCAACCTCGGCACCGATGCGCCAGGCGAGCCGCTCGAGCTCTGCACTGCTGTGCGCTGGGCACGAAAGCGAATCCACCGACCGGCCTCCTCGTAGGGCTGCGCTGCCCATTGGGGCCAGTGATGCCCCCTCGGACGGTCGTAAAACCGTAAGCAGGGGCGACTGCTCCACGGGCGCGTGAAACCTCCTGGTCAGGGGGCAAAGGCTCGACGGGAGTCAAATAAGCCGATACGGTTCTGCCCCCGTGATGGCGCGACAAAGCAGCCGCTCAACGCGCGCCCGGCTTCAAACGGCGGCGTTGGTGGTGGCCGGACTCTCTGGTGCTTCCCTCGCGGGAGTCGCGCTAAACGTCTCGACCCACCCCGCAGTCGCGGCGAGCGTATCGGGAGACCGTTCGCGCATCGGCCGCCTCGAAGCCGAGATCGCCCAGGAGGGCGCGACCGTTCAAACCCTGGTGGGGCGCGCCAACGCCACCCAGGCCCGCGAGAACACCATCAAAGCGCACGTGGCACGGGCCTCCCAAGAGCTCGTGAGCGAACGCGGCACCGTTGCCCGCCTGACGGGCGAAGTCCGCCAAGTAGCGATCAGCGCGTATGTCGCAGGAGGCTCGACGGGCGTCGGGATCGGGACACCGAGCGCAAACTCGGACCTCGCGAGCGTGTACGCCAACGTCGCGACCAGTCGCTTCGATCAGGTGCTCACGAACTACTCGCTCGCACGCCATCGCATCAGCGTCGCCCGCACGGTGCTGCGCATCGAGGGCCAGCGAGAGCGCACGACGCTACGCCAGCTGCGAAGCGCCGAGCAGGTCGCCAACCAGGCCGTTGCCCAAGACGAGCAGCTGCTGTCAGGGGTGCGGGGCAACCTGCAGGGATTGCTCGCCGCGGCGGCCGCCCGCCAGGCGGCCGCCCAGCGCGCCCAGGAACAAGCACTCGCCCGTGCCGAAGCCGCAGCGGCCGCTGCAGCGGCGGCCACCTCGACCACGATGCCGGTGCCGCCGCCAGCCCCTGCTCGGGCGCACGTACGCATGGCCCCCCGCCGTGCCGTCACCCACCGGGTCGTCAACGGCCCGCTCGCGGCGCCGAGCCAGGTCGCTGCGCCAACCGGCTACCTCGACCCGTTACGCGGCATCGCCGGCCTCAGCCCAGAGCGCATCGACCAGGGCGTGGACTACAGCGGCTACGGCCCGATCTTCGCCATCGGCGACGGCGTGGTGCTGAGCACCGTCAATGGGGGGTGGCCGGGCGGTACCTACATCACCTACCGCCTCACCAACGGCCCCGCAGCCGGAATGGTCGTCTACGCCGCAGAGGACATCAACCCGACGGTGAGTGTCGGCCAGTCGGTCAACGCCGACACCGTGATCGGCACGGTCTACGGTGGCCCGGACGGGATTGAAACCGGCTGGGCGAACGGGAGTCTTGGCGACACCATGGCCGCGGCGGCCGGCCAGTTCTACGGCAACAACACGACGGCCTTCGGCGCCAACTTCTCGACACTCCTCACGAGTCTCGGTGCGCCCGGCGGGGTCGAGCAGAACGCGCCGAGCGGCGCGTTGCCGCTCGGCTGGCCCAACTGGTAGGAGGGCCGGCTCGAGCACCCGTCGCGCGATCATCAACTGATGGTCGCCGACGATTTCTCACGCGCCCATCGGCTCTTCGAGCACGCCCAGCGCATCGTCGTGCTGAGCGGTGCGGGCATCTCGACGGACTCGGGCATCCCCGACTTCCGCGGTCCTGACGGTCTATGGGCTCGAGACCCCCTCGCGGGGCGCCGGGCGACGCTGTCGGCCTACCTCAACGATCCCGAGCTGCGCGCCGCGGCGTGGCGGCGGCTCGCCGATCCCTCGCGACCCGTCCCGACCCCCAATGCGGGTCACCGCGCCCTTGTGGGCCTCGAGGCCGCAGGACGCCTCGAGCTCCTCGCCACCCAGAACACCGACGGCCTCCACCTGGCCGCCGGCCACCACCGCGATCGTGTCGTCGAGCTGCACGGATCGATCCGGCGGACGCGCTGTTGGCGCTGTGGGGTGGAGGGTGACACCGAGCTCGTGGTGGAACGCGTCCGCGCCGGGGAAGCCGACCCGCACTGCATGGCGATCGTCGACGGCGCCCCCTGCGGCGGCCTGCTCAAAGGCTCGACCATCTTGTTCGGCGAGCCGCTTGACGCCACCCTGTTGCGCCGAGCCGCACTGGCCGTGCGCGCCGCCGACCTGCTCATGGCCGTGGGGACGACGCTCAGCGTCCGCCCCGCCGCCGGCCTCGTCCACTTCGCGCACGAGATCGGACGCCCGATCGTGATCCTCACCAAGGGATCGACCGAGCTCGACCATCTCGCCCAAGCGCGACTCGACGGCTCGATCAGCGAGCTGCTGCCCGCGCTTTGCGCCTGAGCCGCCGCCTTCTGCTCCCACAAGGCGAGGCGACTAGCCTTCGGCCCGTGACGCGCTCTGAGTACGGCGACCAGAGGCCCCCCGAACCGGCCGACGTGGCCGAGGAGTCCACCCATTTCAAGCCACGCTCGCTGGTCGAGATCGTCCGGGATCTCTGGCACCAAAAGCCCGGACCGCGTGAGCCCAAAGAGCCAACCCCGCTCCCGGCGAACTCCAAGGAGATCGTCAACGGCCTCGAGCGCCGTGAGATCATCTTCGGGGCCATCCTCAGCGCCATCGCCGCGGTGCTGGCGGTCGCGGTGTATTTCGTCGCTCGGGGTTCTGCCAACACGACGATCCGCCACGACGCCGCCACCTACCTGATCGCCGGCCTGGTCGGCTGCGCCATCTTGGTGGGCGGCGTCGTGTTCCGCCGTCGCGCGCTCCTTGGCTTTGCCTCATTCCTCATCGGCATGGAGATGCTCTCGACCGGGTTCCTTTACGGTGCCGTCCTCTATCTGTTCTTTGGCGGCTGGTTGATCTTCCGGGTCATGAGGAAGCAGCGCCAGGACCAGGCGGCAGGACGTTTCAGTGGCACGGTCGACACGGGCCCGAAGTCCCGCGGCAACCAGACCACGAAGGTGCCAGCTGCTTCCAAGCGCTATACGCCCCCGCGGCGTGCTGCCACCCGCGCCGCTGCCTCGCGCCGGCGGTGATCTCCTCGCTCCTTGCCGGTCGCCGCATCGCGGTGACCGGGGCAACAGGTTTCCTCGGCACGGCCCTCGTCGAGCGCCTGGTGCGCGCCGTGCCGGACTGCGAGATCGTCGTCCTTGTCCGACCGGGCCGGCGGACGGGGGCCGCCGAGCGCACGGCGCGCGAGATCATCCGCAATGACTGCTTCGACCGGCTGCGCAACGAGCTCGGCGACGCGTTCGAGGGGACCATCGCCCGACGCCTCGTCACGATCGCCGGCGACGTCGGCACCGACGGGCTCGGGTTGAGTGAGGCCGATGGCGCGATTCTCGCGAGCTGTGACGTCGTCGTGCACTCGGCCGCAACGGTCAGCTTCGACGCGCCGCTCGACGGCGCGGTCGAGGTGAACCTGCTCGGCCCGAGCCGCGTCGCGACGACTCTGCTGGAGCTCGCGGCGCGCCACCGCCCGCCCGGCGCACCGCTTCCCCATCTCGTCGCGGTCTCGACGGCCTACGTCCAAAGCGGGCGTCACGGCGACGCGCCCGAGCAGCCGGTCGCCGACGACCGCTTCTTCAGCCTTCCGGACTGGCGCGGGGAGGTCGCCGCTGCTCGGCGGGCGCGCAGCGAGGCCGACGGCCAAAGCCGTGAGCCCGATCGCCTCGCCGCTTTCGCCAAGGCGGCCCGCCAAGAGCTCGGGGCCGCCGGCCGCAGCCTGCTCGCCGAACGCACCGAACGGCTCCGCACGGACTGGGTGAGCGACCGCATGGTGGAACTCGGGCGTGCCCGTGCCCAAGCCCTCGGCTGGCCCGATGCCTACGCGTATACGAAGTCCCTCGGAGAGGTCGCGCTGTCGCAGAACCGCGGGCCGCTTCCGACCACCATCGTGCGGCCTTCGATCGTCGAGTCCGCCCTTGCCGAGCCCCGGCCCGGCTGGATCCGCGGCTTTCGCATGGCCGAGCCGGTGATCATCTCCTATGCCCGCGGGCTGCTGCGCCAGTTCCCCGGCGTCCCCGAGGGCGTGGTCGATGTCATCCCGGTCGACCTCGTCACCGCCGCGCTGATCGCCGTCGCCGCACACCCCTCAACGGGCACTCCCGACGCACCGCCGCCAATCTTCCAGGTCGCCTCGAGCGTCCGCAACCCGCTGCGCTACGGCAAGCTGGTGCGGCTCTGCGAGGAGTGGTTCAACGAGCGACCGCTCTATGACCAGCGCGGTGAGCCAATCGCCGTCGCGACTTGGCAGTTCCCCGGGCGCGGGAAGGTCCAGGGCGAGCTGCGCCGTGCCGCCAAGGTCCTCGGGCTCATCGAGCGCCTCGCCTCATCCCTGCCCGTGCGCGGCGAGCGAGCCGAGCAGATTGTCGAGATAGAAGAACGCAAGGCGCTCGCTGAGCGGGCGCTCGGCTACGTCGAGCTGTATGGCTCCTACACCGAGACCGAGGCGCGCTTTTCGATCGACCGAAGCCTCGCGTTCTTCTCAAGCCTCGATCCCGCCGACCAGGCAGAGTTCTGCTTCGACCCTGGGGTGGTCGACTGGGAGCGCTACGTCACCGAGATCCACCTTCCCTCCGTCGTCCGCCACGCCCGCGTGCGCACGAGCCCGGGAAAGCGCGTGAGCGGTACACGAGAAGAGCGCGCCCGACGGGCGATCCTGTCCAAGGAGCCCCACGTCGCGGTCTTCGACCTGGAGCAGACGATCGTGAACTCCAATGTGGTGGAGTCCTACGCCTGGCTCGCCACCCGGCACCTCGAACCGCTGCGGCGCGCCCAGCTCACCTTGAGCTTGATGCTCGAGGGCCCGCGCCTGCTCGCCGTCGACCGGCGCGACCGCGGCGACTTCCTCCGATCCTTTTATCGCCGCTATGAGGACGCACCGGTCGAACGGGTTCGAGAGGACGCCTGGGAGCTGTTCAGCGACCTGCTCCTCACGCGGTCGTTCCCCGGGGCGATCCAACGAGTGCGGGCGCACCGGGCGCTCGGCCACCACACGCTGTTGATCACCGGTGCGCTCGACTTCGTCGTTGCGCCGCTCACCCCGCTGTTCGATGAGATCGTCTGCGCCCGTCTTGGCGAGCACGACGGCCGCTTCACCGGCGAGATGGTCTCCACCCCGCCCACCGGCGAGGCGCGAGCGACGCTGATGGAGCAGTGGGCGGCGAGGCACGGGCTCGGCCTGTCGAGCACCGTGGCCTACGCGGACTCGACGAGCGATTTGCCGATGCTCGAGGCCGCCGGCATGCCGGTGGCGGTGAACCCCGAGCCAAAGCTGGCCGCCATCGCACGGCGGCGTGGCTGGCCGGTCGAGCGCTGGGCGCGCACCGCTGGGGGTCCCCGCAATCTCCTCGCCGTCGCCACCCGCCGCCTCGGCCCACGGACGACGCTCGCCCCGAAGCTCACCAGCCCACAGGAGCATCGATGAAGGCCCTCGTCGTCGAGCGCCAGCTGCATCGCTTCGCCGCCGCGCGCCTCGGCGCCGCGCTCGCTGGCACGGGGGCCGCCCACGGGCTCGGTCCCCTCCGCCTGCTCGAGGCCGAGGCACCCGGACTCCCCTCGTCCGCCTGGCACCGCATCCGGCCCCGCCTGGCGGGGATCTGCGGATCGGACCTTCACACCGTCGACGGCGCCAGCTCGCGCTATTTCGAGCCGATCGTCAGCTTTCCCTTCGTGCTCGGCCACGAGGTCGTCGCCGACGTCCTCGACGGCCCGCTGGCAGGCCGGCGCGCCGTGCTCGAGCCCGTCCTCGGCTGCGCTGCGCGGGGCATCGACCCGCCCTGTTCGGCGTGTCGGCGCGGCCAAAAGGGGCGGTGCGAGCGCATCGCCTACGGGGAGATTTCCGCGGGGCTCCAGACTGGCTTTTGCCATGACACGGGTGGGGCATTCGCCGAAGAGCTCATCGCCCACGACACCCAGCTGCACGCCGTCCCCGACGACCTGAGTGACGAGGAGGCGGTGATCGTCGAACCGACCGCGTGCGGGATCCACGTGGCGCTCGCGGCCGACGTCGTCCCCGGCGAGGTCGCGGTCGTGCTCGGTGCGGGGACGATCGGCCTCACCACCTTGGCGGCGCTGCGCCGCTACGGCCTGCCGCGCACCTTGATCGCCGTCGCCCGCCATCCGGTCCAGCGCAGCCTCGCCCGCTCGCTCGGTGCGGATGGCGTCGTCTCCTCCACCGAGCTCACCCGAGCGGTGCGGAGGGCGACCGCGACGCTCGCTTTCGAGCGCGACGCCGGGGAGCTCGAACGCCTCGCCGGCGGCGCAGACGTCGTCTTGGACTGCGTCGGCACGAGCGAGTCGATCACCGAGGCCCTTGCGGTCGTCCGACCCGGTGGACGCGTCGTGCTCGCCGGCATGCCCTCGACGGTCAAGGTCGACCTTGCGCCCCTGTGGCAGCGCGAGATCACCCTGCTCGGCGCCTACACCTACGGCACCGAGCACGTCAGCGAGCCCGCACGCCCCGGCGAAGTCGCCGAAGTCCGAGCCCGGCCGACGTTCGACCTCGCCTTCGAGCTCGTGCGCTCCGCCGATCTCGGGCGCCTCGTCTCGGCCAGCTACGCTCTCGAGCACTACGAAGAGGCACTTCGGCACGCCGGCCAGGCCGGGCGCCGGGGCGCGATCAAGATCGTCTTCGACCTGCGGCGCCCAGCCGGCTCATGGCACAGCACCGAGCCCGCCTCGGCCGCTGGCATGCCGCCGGTCACCGACCACAGCCCAACGAAGGGAGCGTCGTGAGTCCGAGGCCGGGATTCGTCCTCGAGGTCGACCGCTCGACGCCGCCGACTCTGTTCTGGCACGGCGAGAACTTCCGCCTCGAACGCCTTCCCATCGGCAGCCGCGTCGTGTATCCGCCCGAGCCGCTTGTGCCCCTTGCCGACCCCGACGCCGCGATTGCCCATGCGCTCGAGCACCCGCTCGGGGATTCGGCTCCGCTCTCTGCGCTGCTGCATCCGGGCATGAAGCTGACGATCGCGTTCGACGACGTCTCCTTGCCGCTGCCCCAGATGGAAGCGCCCGACGTCCGCGCTCGGGTGATCGAGGCGGTCCTCGACCAGGCGGCCGCTGCCGGTGTCGATGACGTCGTGCTCATCGCAGCGCTCGCGCTGCACCGGCGGATGACCGACGACGAGCTGCGCCACGCGCTCGGCAGGCGGGTCTTCGACGCCTTCGCACCGAACGGGCTGTTGTGGCAGCACGACGCCGAGGATCCCGACGCCATGGTCACCTTGGGCGAGACTGACGAGGGCGAGCTCGTCGCCATCAGCCGCCGCGCTGCCGAGAGCGACCTGCTCGTCTACGTGAACATCAACCTCGTCGCGATGGATGGTGGGCACAAGTCGGTCGCCACCGGCCTGGCGAGCTACGACAGCATCCGCCATCACCACAACGTCAAGACGATGCAGCACAGCCGCTCGTTCATGGATCGGCACCACTCCGAGCTGCACACCTCGAACTGGCGAATGGGCCGCCTGATCGCCCAGTCACTGAAGATCTTCCAGATTGAGACGACCCTCAACACGGCGACCTTCCCCGACCAGTTCGGGTTTCTCAATCACCGCGAGTGGGAGTGGGGGCTAAAGGACCGCGCCGCCTTCCACACCGTGCGCGCCGCCCTCGATCGGACCCCGGCGCCGCTCGCCCGTCAGATCTTCCACTCCGTGCGCGCCCCGTACCGGCTGACCTCGGTGCAAGCCGGCGAGGTCGAGGCGGTGCACGAGCAGACCCTTGACCACCTCTTCGCCCAGCAGCTCGTGCCGGTCCAAGGCCAGACCGACGTGTTGACGATGGGTCTGCCCTTTATCTCGCCCTACAACGTCAACTCGATCATGAACCCGATCCTCGTGGCCTGCCTCGGGCTTGGGTACCTGTTCAACCTCTACAAGGGCAAGCCGCTCGTCCGCCAGGGCGGCGTCGTGATCTTGTCGCACCCGACCCCCTGGGCCTTCCATCCCGTGCACCACCCGAGCTACATCGACTTCTTCGAGCAGGTGCTCGCCGAGACGACCGACCCCTTGGAGGTCGAAAAGCGATTCGAGGAGAGCTACGCGCGCGACCCGTGGTACATCCACCTGTACCGGACGTCCCACGCGTACCACGGGGTGCACCCCTTCTACATGTGGTATTGGTGCGCGCACGCCCTGGACCATCTCGGTGCCGTCATCGTCGTCGGCGGTGACCGCGCGGCCGTGCGCCGCCTCGGCTTCAAACCGGCCAGCACGCTCGCCGATGCGCTCGAGATGGCCGAGGACGTGGTCGGCCGGGATCCGACGATCACCCACCTCCACACGCCACCGCTACTGATCGCCGAGGTGTCGTGAAGCCGGCGCTGCCGCGCCCGCTCGCCGCGGTCTTGTCGCCCCCGACCTGGCCGGGCACGCTCGAGCGCCCCATTCCCAAAGCCCGCCTCGGCACGAGCTACGACACGACCTGGGCCCGCACGCCCGCCGCGCGCGTCGGACGGGCGATCATGCTCGACAACCTCACGCGCCCCCTCGTGCACCTCCTCGCGACTCCCGAGGTGAGCGGCCTCGAGCACCTCGCGCCGCTCGAGCGGCCGGTGATCTTCGCCGGCAACCACGCGAGCCACCTCGACACCTCGATCCTGTTGTCGTGCCTGCCGGCGCGCTTTCGCCACAAGAGCGTGGTGGCCGCCGCGTCGGACTATTTCTTCGACCGCCATTGGAAGGCGGCGCTGTGGTCCTTCGCGCTCGGGACCATCCCCATCGAACGCACCAAGGTCGAGCGTCGCAGCCTCGAGCTGATCGCCGGGTTGCTCGATGAGGACTGGAGCCTCGTGATCTTCCCCGAGGGCGGCCGCACCCCCGACGGCTGGGGCCAGGAGTTCCGTGGCTGGGCCGCCTACCTCGCCAAGCGCTGCGGCGTGCCCGTCGTTCCCTTCCACCTGCGCGGCACCCGCCCGATCCTTGCCAAAGGGAGCTCGACGCTGCGGCCGGGCAGGGTTGAGGTGCGCTTCGGCGACGCGCTGCGACTCGAACCGGCGGGCCCTGAGCGCCGCGAGGAGGACGCCCGGCGATTCGGCGCACGCATCGAGGCGGCCGTCGCGCTGCTCGCCGACGAGGCCGAGAGCGACTGGTGGAGCGCCCGGCGGCGCGCCAGCGATGGGACAACGCCACCATTGCGCGGTCCGCAGGCAGCGCCGTGGCGGCGCAGCTGGACCCTTCCTGACAGCGCCCGAAAAGACGGGGCCCGGCGCCGGCTCGGGTCGGCTCAGCCCTGGTAGGAAGGGGCGGCGGCGGTCAGTGTGTCACCACGGAGGTTCTCGCCCGTCGCCGGCGAGAAGAATGAGGACTGGCGCCGGATCGCCGGCGAGACGATCGGATCGCCGATCGCTGCAGCTGAGCGTGCCTCGACGCGGGCAACGACGAGTGCCTGGTCATGGGCCATGAGCAAGGTGAGGTCGTCGCCGGGATCGCCGGTGCGGGCCTGATCGACTGCGACGCTCGCGACATCGAGATCGATGCGCACAGGTCCGGTGCTTGAGTCTGTGGGCCGACGCGTTGGGCACATCGCCAAGTCGGTGGGCGGCCGACCGCGGGGATCACGCTCCTCATCATCGTCGCCACCCCGCTCCTGTCGCCTCCTTGCGCCCACTTCGGCCACCGCGTCGCGCTGTGTTGGCCTTGTGGTCCGCCCCTCACCGACACCGCAACGCGGCATCGGCCGCCTGATCATGTGAGCCGGCACCACAACCCTGCGAGCGACCAGCGTGACAGCGCATGCCTGGTCGCTTCGCTCGCCCTGCGCGTCCGCATCGACCACGCCCCGCACACTGCGGCGGACACCGCCCTCCTGGCGGCAACCTCTGGCTCTCTTGGCGCGTGCGCCGCCACACCAACATCGCTGCCGGCATCGTCGAGGTGGCCTTGGGCCGTCGGCTGGATCCGAACGTGGGTGGCCGGATCACGGGACGTCCAACAGGCATCGCGCCCGGATCCGGGCGATGCAAGCCAGCCCCCGCGCCACTCAGCGCATCGTCGCCTCGAGGGTCGCGGCGTAGCGACGGAGCGGGCCCAGGCTCTCCTCGAGTCCGCCGGGACGGTTCCTCGCCAGCCAGAGGCCTTGGTGACGCGTCGCCGCGCGCGTGGCCTGCGCCGCGAGACGAACCCGGTCGCGCCCCGCCATGCCGGCCAGTGTGCCGTCACCCGAAAGGCGCGCCAACCCGTCGTGCGCACACAGCGCCAGGACCTCGGCCGCCGCCTCGATCTCCTCGACCATCAACGTGGCGTCCTCGCGGGCGCTTCGTTGGCTGGCGAGCTCGGCGCGGGCTGCCTCGATCGCCTCGAGTGCGGCCTCGAATCCTTGCGCGGACACGCCCGCGTAGCGCGGCGGGGCGACCGGGTCGGCCGGCGCAAACAACAGCCGCGTGAGGATCGAGGCATTCTTCATCTGAACGCCCATCACCTGGTAGGCGTTGGCGAGGATCACCACGGCCGCACCCATGGCGCCGCTTGGGTCCGCGAACACCCGCCGGCCGATCAACGGGCCGAGGTCGCCCGTCGGTGACGCGCCGCTCCAGGCGGCCGCCGCGCCGAGCGCGAGCGGTACCTCGATGAAGGGTAGGTACTGCTGGCACGCGCCGTCCCCCCAGTCGGTCACGAGGAACCCCTCCCCGCCGAACTCGAGTGCGGCGCGTGCCGCGGCATCGCAATTGCCGAGCGCGTTGTCCAGCCGCCCGGCCACGCTGTTCCAGCTCGAGGTGCCCGGGCAACACCAAAAGCGGCGATCAGCCCCGGCGAGCGCCGCCGCGCGCTCGGTGAAGGGATGGTCCGCCTCATAGCCCCACTCGCACACGACGACCTGCTCGGGCAGAGCTCCGATCAGCTCGGGATGGCGAGCCGGGACATCGCCCCAGCACAAGAGCCTCTTGTCCTTGAGCACCGGCAGCGCCGCCAACCACTCAAGCCACGCCAGCCACTCTTGCTCGCGCCCCGAGATCAGCTCCCAGGGCTCATCCAGGCCGATGTTCACCTCCTCGGAGGGAAGCACCGACACCAGCTGCTCGATGAGCGAAGCCACGAGCGCGCGGGCATCGGGATTGTTCGGATCAAGGGTGCTCGGCGCGCGCCACTCCCCGTCAGGACCGAGGAAGCCCTCGGGGCGCGCGGCGAGCGGGCGGTAGCGGGGATGGGCGAGCCAGCGCTCGAAATGGCCGAGGGTGTTCTGGTTGGCGACGAGGGTGATGTGCCGGGCGGCGCAATAGACGCGCAATGCACCGATCTCGGTCTCGCTGAAGGGGTCACTGCCCTCCCAGACGGTCTCGTGACCCACGTACGCGAAGGTGTGCTCGAGATAGAGCTCGAGATGGTTGATCCGCCAGCGCGCGAGCCGGTCCACCATCGCGTACAGCGTCGCCATCGTCGGGACCCGCGACCGCGAGACGTCGAGCATCACCCCCCGCTGGCCGAGCGCCGGCTCATCGTCGATCGTGCCGGTGGGGAGCCGGCCCGAGAACGCTCCGGCGAGCTGCTCGAGGGTGTCGTTCGCGTAGAACTCGCCCGCTTGGCCCCCCGCCACGATCTCGACGGCGCCCTCGGAGATCGACACCCGAAAGGCCTCGCGCCCCAGCCGCGGGTCGTGGCGCACCCGTGGCGGAACGGCCGGCACGCTCCGGTCGTCGAGATCGAACCGCCGGGGCCGCGGCAGTACCGGCACCTCCACCATTTTCACGACCGCGAAGGTATCGGTCTCAGCGTGCCGGCTCGAGCACCCGACGGGGACGATGTCCGCGCCGATCGAGTTCGTGGGCCCAAGTGGCGGCCGGCTCAGCGTGCCGGCTCGAGCACCCGACGGGGACGATGTCCGCGCCGATCGAGTTCGTGGGCCCAAGTGGCGGCCGGCTGCGCGATGGCCCACCCGCCCTACCTCATCGTCCAAGACGCGCCCGGAAAACGTCGTCGACATCGCCGATGACGCCGCGGCGCTCGGCCTCTCAGACGACCGCCTCCTCGTCGCCAACCCCGGCGAGCGCGATCAGGGGCGACGATCTGGCCGGCCCATGTCCCTCGGTCGTCTGTCCGCTCGAGGTCGGTGAGACCTCCTGCCCAGCACCCGATGGGCCGACTCGAGCGAACGCAGCACCGGCCCGCCACGACGGGCCAACTTGCCCGCGCGTGAGGACCGTCTGACCCTGGACAAAGCGCCAAAGGCCTCTTGATCGGCGTCGCCACGTCGCGGCCGCGAAATCCGTCCCCGGACGTGGAAAGAGGGCCGGTGGGGGGACCGGCCCTCTTTCATCGACCATTCAGGCACGGAGGGGGGATTCCGTTGCGTCCTGCGGTCTGTGCTCCAGTATGGCGATCAGGGTCGCATCGGTCAAACAGTTTCCTCAGATGGCGCCCATCTGAGAGACAGATTGTCGCGCTAGGTCCCGACGACGCTCAGGGCGAACTGCCGCTCCCCGTTGCGCTCGGCCGCCGTGAGCTCGCCCGAGGCCACGGCGAGCAAGCGGGCGTAGATCACCTCGCCCATGCTCGCCACGCTCTCGACCCCCGCGAGGATCACGCCCGCATCGAGGTCGATGTCGCCCACCAGGCGGGCGGCAACGTCGCTGTTGGTGGCGATCTTCAGGCACGGTGCGATCGGCGAGCCGGTCGGCGTGCCCCGGCCGGTGGTGAAGGCCACGATCTGCGCCCCGCCGGCCACCATGCCGACCATCTGCTCAATGTCTTGGCCTGGGGTGTCCATGATGTAGAGCCCGCCTCGCGGGCAGCGCTCGGCGTAGTCGAGGACCCCGCTGATCGGGCCTTTGCCCCCCTTCTTCGCCGCGCCCAGCGCCTTCTCCTCGATGGTGGTGAGGCCGCCGGCCTGGTTGCCCGGGGAGGGTTGGGCGCCGCGCACGTCGACCCCGAGGTCGCGGATCGAGCGCTCGAAGTCATCGATCACCCCTCGCACGGCCGCGGCGACCTCGCTCGAGATCGCCCGGGCCGCCAGCGACTCCTCGGCGCCGATCAGCTCGGGGATCTCAGCAAGGATCGAGCCGCCGCCGCCGGCGACCAGGCGATCGCTCGCCACCCCGAGCGCCGGGTTCGCGGTGATGCCGGACAACGCGTCCGAGCCACCGCATTCGAGCCCCACGATCAGCTCGCTCACCGAAACGCTTCGTCGCTGCGTCGTCGCGGCGGCGCGCAGCCGAGAGGCGGCGGCGGCGGCGGCCTCAGCGGCCCCGTTCGTGCCACGGTGCTCAGCCAAAGTGACGAGGGCGCAAGGTATGCCCGACTCGGCAGCGTGCTCGACGAGCCAGCCGTCACTGGCATCCAGACCCACCACGACCAGGCCCCCCACGTTCGGGTTCGTGGCGAAGCCGGCCAGGGTCCGTCGCACCCGCTCGCCGTCGACCTGGTCGGGCCGCTCGAGCTCCTGGGGGACGGCCACGACGCCCTCGAGACCCGCCGCCGCGCGCCGCGCCGCCACGTTGGCGACCGAGCGCATCGCGAGCACGAGGACGTGGTCGCGTACCCCGACGCGGCCATCGGGCCGGACGTAACCGGAAAAGGTGTCGCTCACATCGACCTCGCAAGACGTGGGAGGGTGAATTCCGCGGCACCCCGGCGCTCGGCGGCACACGCCTTGCCCGAGAAGCAGGCGGCGGCGGCGGCGGCGAGACGAGCGCCGGCCGCTGCGGTATCGCCGGGCTCGACCATGTCATCGAAATCCTCGCCGAGTGCGGCCGCGAGCACAGGGTCGCCGCTCACCGAGAGGACGGGCACCACCGGGAACGATCTCGGCCCCACGCCCGGCCCGCACCACGCCACGATCACGGTCACCCCGGCTGCGGCAAGCTCGGCGTGGGCGAGCTCGCCGCGCTGTGAAGAGCCCGGCAGCACGAGCGACGCCCCCGCCTCCTCAAGCGCCGCGGCGAGCGAAGTGGCAAAGGGAGCGCTTGGGTCATCCAGCCCGACGCGCAACGCCGAGGCGGCGACCGGTTGGCGCTCGAGGCGCCGGGCCGCTTCGACGAGCGCCTCGCGCTCCGCGGTGCCCGCGGCGACCGTGGCGGCGCTGCCCCCACAGGCCTGGATGCCGACGAACGCGACGTGCTGGTGGGCGCGGGCGATCTCCTCGGCAAGGCCAGGGCCGCCGATCGTCTCGCAGCCAAGACCGACCACCACGACACCCGCCACATTCGGGTTCGTCGCCATGCCGACGAATAGGCGAGAGGAGTTCTTCACGTCGTCGCCGACCTGCCCACATCCGTGCTGGTGAGTGACCGACACCGCCTCGTCCCCCGCCACTTGCTCGGCGACACGCGTCGAGCAGACGACCGAGGGCAGCACGAGCACGTGATTGCGCGCGCCGGCCCCGCCGTGCGCGCGCCGATAGCCCATCAGGTCCAAGGCACTCATCGCGCGGCCGCCTGAGCACCGGGCAGCCGAGCGCTCACGACGTTGTGCACATGGACGTGGGCGCCAGCGGTGATATCGGCCGTGGCGATCCCGATCACCTCCCCGTACTTGCGCACCGGCGCCCCCACAGGGATCGCGGCGAGGGCGATCTTGTGCCCAAAGCCGATCGCCTCGCGGGCGACGACCCGGACTCCTTCGAGTGCCACCTCATCACCGGCGCCGAGCGCCGAGATGACGACGGCCACGTTGTCACTTGGATCGAGGCGCAGGGCCTTTGGGGGCGATGACGTACTCACCGCTCCATCATGGCAAGCGCGGCGACCAAGCGCATCGTCCGCGTCCCTCCAAGCGGTGGCTTATGGTTCTCGCGATGGACCTTCGCCAGCTGCAAGCGATCGTGGCGATCGCGGAGCAGGGCTCTTTCTCGGCGGCCGCCGATGCGCTCTCGACGGTGCAGTCCAACGTCTCCACCCACGTGAAGAAGCTCGAGCGCGAGCTCGGGACCCAGCTCGTCGATCGCGCCAGTGGCCAGCTCACCGACGCAGGGGCGCTCGTCGTCGCCCGCGCCAAGCGCGTGCTGCGCGAGCTCGACGCACTCACCGCCGACGTCACCGCGCTCAGCCAGGAGATCGTCGGCACCGTGCGCGTCGGCGCGATCGGCACCGCAGCACGCTGGCTGGTCCCCCAGCTCGTCGACATCACGCCGTTGCGCCATCCCCAGCTGCACCTCGTCTTCGTCGAAGCGACCACCACGGGCCTCGGCGAGCAGCTCTCCTCGGGCCAGGTGGACGTCGGCGTCCTCGCCCTGCCCGGCGGCGGGCCGGAGATCCGCACGATCCCCCTCTATGAGGAGGACCTCGTCCTCGTCGTCCCCCGGGACCACCCCTTTGCCGAACACCAGAGCGTGCCGCTCGCCGCGCTGGCGGGGATCCCGCTCTTCTTGCCGCTGCCGGGCACGGCCTTTCGTGACGAGCTCGACGCACAGGCCGAGGCGGCGGGGATCACCTTGCGCGCCAAGGCGGAGATGGACAGCGTCCGCCTGATGGCCTCGCTCACCTTCGACCGCGCCGGCTACTCCGTGCTGCCGGCCGGCGCGATCCCCGCCTACTTGCAGAGCTCGTTCGCCCAGCTGCCCATCGTCGGGCTGCCGCCCCGGCTGGTCGGCGTCGCCCAGCGGCGTCGAGGCCTGCCCGGTGCACCGGTGCGCGCCGTCTTGGAGATCCTCTCGGAGATCATCTACGACCCCGACCGCGTCCCCGCCGGCGTGCGGCCGGTGGGTGCAGCGGCGGCTCACCCGCCCATCGTGCCGATCGCAGGGCCCTTCGCCCGGCGCCACGACGAATCGAGCGCCGGCTGATCCCTACGCGGCCCCACCGGGTGGCCGATCCATCAGCCACAGCATCGGCCCACCCTCAAAGGTGATCGCCTCGCGCACGGAAAAGCCGAGGTGGGCATAGAAGGAGACATTGTCCTCGCGCGAGCACTCGAGATAGGCGGGAACGCCCTCAACGTCGCAGCGCTCGAGCACCGGCGCGATCAGCGCGCTGCCAAGACCCTGGCGCTGCCGGTCGGGCGCGACCCCGACTGTCCCGAGGTAGTAGTGACCCTCAGGAGGATGTTGGCGCTCAAGCACGGCGCCGAGGCGACGCGCCACGCCAAATCGTCGACCGAACACCCCAACGAGCAGGATCGGCCAGAGGGCGAACGTGACCTTGCCGCTGAACGCGCTTGGAGGCAGCCAGAGCGAGGCACCGACGAGGGGCCCAGTGGTTGAGGCCGCGCAGACAAAGACCTCGCCACGGGGCAAGTAGCTGTGGCGTAGCTGCACCCCGAAGAAGCGCTCGAGCTGGGCGCGCCGCGTGGTCGGGTCGGGAAACAGATGCGTCGCCACCGGGTCGGTGACGAACGCACCAGCCAACGCGGTGGCGATCGCCGCCGCTTCGCCAGGACGCCCCTGCCGCACCGCCTCGGCGGCACTGGCAGGAGGCGGGAACCCTGGCGTACTCAGTCCCAGATCGCCGACCCCGACGACGGGTCGAAGAAGTGCAGCCGCGTCGCGTCGACGGCGAGGCGCAGGCGCTGGCCGGCCTTCACGTCGGCACGGGGGTCGAGGCGGGCGACACCCTCGCCGTGCACCTCGAGCTGGCCGGCATTCAGGCCCTCGGCCGCCTCCTCGTTCGTGCCCTCCGCCTGGACGCGCTTGGCATCGATCGCGAAGTGGACGAGCAGCTCGGAGCCGAGCGCCTCGACGAGGTCAACCTTGGAGTCGAGCACTGCCGGGTCGCCCTCAGCCGCTGGGGTGAGGTGCTCGGGCCGAATGCCGACGACGAGGGCCTTGTTGGCGTAGTTGCGCACGCCTGGGCGCACCCCGTCGATCGACTCGGGCATCGCAAGGTGCTGGTCACCGATCGTCAAGGTGTGTCGGTCCGCCGAGAGCCCGCCCTCGAACAGGTTCATTGCCGGAGAGCCGATGAAGGCCGCGACGAACAGGTTGGTCGGGTGGTCATAGAGGACCTGGGGCGAGTCGCACTGCTGCAGCTCGCCCGCGCGCAGCACCGCCACGCGGTCACCCATCGTCATCGCCTCGGTCTGGTCGTGGGTGACGTACAAGGTCGCCACGCCGAGTCGGCGCTGGATACGCAACACCTCGGCGCGCATCTGCACGCGCAGCTTGGCGTCGAGGTTCGACAGCGGCTCGTCCATCAAGAAGACCGAGGGCTCGCGCACAATGGCCCGGCCCATCGCGACCCGCTGGCGCTGACCACCCGAGAGCTGGCCAGGCTTGCGGTCCAGCCACTCGGTGAGGCCGAGCACCTCGGCGGCGTCGGAGACGCGGCGCCGGATCTCGTCCTTTGGCATCTTGCGGAGCTTCAGGGCAAAGCCGATGTTCTCCGACACGGTCATGTGCGGGTAGAGCGCGTAGTTCTGGAAGACCATGGCGATGTCACGGTCCTTCGGCGACACGTCGTTCATCACCTTCTCGCCGATGCGCAAGGTGCCCCCCGAGATGTCCTCGAGGCCCGCGACCATTCTCAGCGCGGTCGTCTTGCCACACCCCGACGGACCGACGAGCACCATGAACTCGCCCTCATCTACATGCAGGTCGAGGCCATGGAGAGCCTCGAACCCATTTGGGTAGACCTTTTTCACTTGGTCCAAGGTGATCGGTGCCACTGACTCCCCCTTGTCTGCGCCGCAGCGTTGTGCCTTAGCGACCGATGATGACGCCTTCATACGGCGCGAGGTGAATCGATCCTTCCACATCGTCGCCAGCGCGTTCCAGTGTTGTCGACATCAGCACCCGTCCAGAGGGCACTTTCAGCACGCCAGGCCGGTCCACCCAGTTCAGCGCCACGACGAGATCGCCGACGCGATAGACCAAATGCTCCTCGTCGACCGACAGCGTCTGATAGGCCGCGATGCCCGGGGCGAGGTGCTGGCGGCGCAGCGCGAGCAGCGCCCGGGTCAGGCAGAGCGGCGAAGTCGGGTCGGCGGCCTGCTCGGCGACGCTGCCCGCCGGGAGCGGCCCGAGGGGCAACCACGGCTCCACGCCGGGCGCCGTGAAATCTCCATTCGGCGCTGACGACCAGGGCATCGGCGTGCGTCCGCGGTCGCGCTCCTCCTTGCCGCCGCGATTGCCCTTGGTCATCGGGTCGCGCTGGCGCTCGAGCGGCACGGCGACATCGGTCATCGCCAGCTCGTCGCCGTAGTAGAGGACGACCGTGCCCGGCAGGCTGCACAAGAGCATCAGCCCGAGGCGCGCCCGGCGCACGTCGCCTTCGCCCCAGTGGCTGGCGAAGCGGCCGATGTCGTGGTTCGAGGCGGTCCAGACCGGACAGGCCTCGCCAAGGGTCGCGATCGAAGACTCGACGACGGCGGCGAGATGCGGCGCGGAGAAGGGCGCGAGGGCGAAGCGAAAGTTGAAGGCGAGCTGCAGCTCGTCGTCGTCGCCGGTGTAGCTGGCGAGCCGCTCGGGGTCCCACACCCAGGTCTCGCCCAGCAGCAAGCGGCCCGGATCGTAGGTGTCCGCGAGCTTGCGCCAGGCCCGGAAGACCTCGTGGGTCTCGGGGCGGTTCGCCGAGTAGACCGGCTCGCGGCCAAAGCGTGCCTGGGCGCTGTCGATCTCGGCGTCTGGGTTGTTGCGCAGCTCGGCGTCCTTGTAGAGGCCGTGGGCGACGTCGATTCGAAAACCCGCCACGCCGCGATCGAACCAAAACCGAAGCACCCGCTCGAACTCGGCGTGGACGGCCGGGTTCCACCAGTTGAGGTCGGGCTGGGTATCGAGGAAATTGTGGAGGTAGTACTGGCCGCTCGCCTCGTCGAGCGCCCACGCGCACTCGCCAGTCGAGTCCAGCCAGTTGTTCGGCGGCCCGCCGTCGGGGCCTGGGTCGCAAAAGACGTAGTACTCACGCCGCGGCGAGGCCGGGTCGCCGATCGCCTCGACGAACCAGGGATGGCGCGAGCTCGTGTGGTTCGGCACGAGGTCCAACAACACCTCCATGCCAGCCGCCTTCGCCCCCTTGATGAGCTGGTCGAGGTCTTGCATCGTGCCGAGCTCGGGATGCACGCCGTAGTAATCCGAGACGTCATAACCCCAGTCGGTATCGGGCGAGGGCATCGTCGGCGACAACCACACGCCGTCGACACCGAGGTCGGCGAGGTAGCCAAGGCGCGAGGACAGCCCCTGCAGGTCGCCGTAGCCGTCGTCGTCGCTGTCTTGGAAGGAGCGGACGTAGACCTGGTAGAGGGCGGCGCCCTCCCACCATCGCGGCGGCCGCAGCAAAGGGGCGTTCTCGGTGGCCATTTCGCGAATCATAGGAGGTGGACGGGTCGATCAATCGGGCAGGCACGCCCCGCTCGGCGCACCCCGCCGGCCCACCCCAACGCGCCGCGCGAACCGGGGCCCTGTCGGCCGGCACGGCCATTTCAGCGCTTGGCGCGGAAGCGCTTGCGCGCGAGTTCTCGTGGCGAGTCGGACCCGACACCAGCGCCGGGCGCGATATTGCAGAGTTGACGGCCCTTCGTTGCGTGCTGGACCGTAAACGCTTGCGGGGCTCGAAGGCCAGGGTTAGCATCCTCAAAGATCGTTAACATGCTCGTAATCCGGCACGGAGCGCCAGCGCCGTGCCGGGGTCGATCGACGAAGCCGGGGGGCTGTGGAGACGACCATTCATGAAGTCGCACAGCGCGCCGGCGTGTCGACCGCGACCGTCTCGCGTTCACTGCGTGGGCGCAGCGGGGTGTCGCTGGAGACCGCCAAGCGCGTGCGCGAGATCGCCGAGCAGATGGGCTATTCCGCCTCCCCCCTCGCGTCACGGCTCGCGTCCGGGCACACCCGCACCGTCGCCGTCGTCCTGCCCTACCTCGACCGCTGGTTCTACGGCGAGATCCTCGGCGCCGCCGAGCCGATCCTGCGCGGCGCAGGGCTCGACCTGCTCCTCTATCGCGTCGGCGACGCCGAAGCGCGCCACGCACACTTCTCCTTCCAGCGACTGCGCAAGCGCGTCGACGGCGTCTTGCTCGTCACGCTCGGGCTCACCGACGTCGAGGTCGAAGCCCTGCGCGCCCTCGGCGTGCCCGTCGGGCTGGTGGGCTTTGACGTCGAGGGCTTCGAGAGCGTCCGGATCGACGACGTCGCGGCGGCGTCGACCGCCGTGCAGCATCTGCTCAACCTCGGCCACGAGCAGATCGGACTGATCTGCGGGAACGAAGAGGACCAGAGCATGTTCACCGTGGCGCGCGACCGACGCTTCGGTTACCGCGCCGCCTTGGAGGCGGCGGGCATCGCTCCCGATCCCGACCTCGAGATCTCCGCCGACTTCTCCGCCCACGGCGGGCTGAAGGCTGCCGCGCAGCTCTTCGGCCGCCGCCGCCGCCCGTCCGCGATCTTCGCCGAGAGCGACGAGATGGCTTTTGGAGCCATGAGCCTGTTGCACCGCCTCGGCCGTCGGGTGCCCGACGACGTCTCGGTCATCGGCTTCGACGACCACCCGATGGCCGAGGTCCTCGATCTGACGACCATGTGCCAGCGCGTGGCTGAACAGGGGCGCCTCATCGCCGTGCGCATGGTGGCCGCCCTCGACGACCCGCGCGGGGCGGGCACCGAGCCGATCCACCTCGCGCCCGAGCTCGTGGTCCGCAAGAGCACTGCCGCCCGCCACACGACGCGACGGCGCGCACCGCCCGGTGCCCTCTATGCCAAAAAGGCCGGATAGGCACCGAACAGGACCTGAAAAAGACAGATGTCGGCGGTGGAACACGAGAAGGGGGGAGTCCGATTTTCGCCGCCAGGGTGAGGAGGTGGCCCCAGTGCTACGGGCCACCGACCCGCACCCACCCAACCGGCGCAGTCGGCGAGCCCGACGGGACGACCGTCGAAATGCCGCTTCGCCGTGCAGCGCGTCGCTCGCACGACCGGCTCCGCCCCACTCGGCGGGCGTGCGTGCAAAGCGACCAGCAGGGATCCAACAGAAAGGGGAACAGTCCATGAGGGGAAGAAGGACATCGGCCCGCGCCGGCCGGCGGAGCCTGCGGGCGCTCACCGTCGGGGGAATGCTGGCAACGGTGGGCATGGCGGGCGTCGGGCTCGCGCCGAGCAGCCAGGCGGCCGTCGCGCACGCCAAGAGCACCACCATCACCTGGTGGGCCTCGCCGATCAACACGAGCGGGCCCGACCTGCGCACCACGCTCATCAAGGCCTTCGAGAAGACCCACCCGAACATCACGGTCAAGCTCGAGACCGCGCCGACGGACGAGAACACGAACCAGACCGACCTCGTCACCACCTTGTCCGGCGGGGCGAAGACCCCCGACGTGGTCATGGGCGATGTGGTCTGGCCCGGCCTGTTCGGTGCGCACGGCCTGGCGCTGCCGCTCTCGAAGTACCTGCCGAAGAGCTTCTTCAAGCGCTTCGCCCCCGGCCTGGTCGCCGGCGCGAGCTACAACGGCCAGGTCTACGGGGCGCCGTTCTTCCAGGACCAGGGCTTCTTGTACTACCGCAAGGACCTCCTCGCGGCAGCGCACATGTCGGTGCCAAGGACCTGGGAGCAGTTGCGCGCAGATGCGGCCAAGCTGGCCAAGGAGAACAAGGTCAAGTACGGCTTCGTCTGGCAGGGCGCCTCGTACGAGGGCGGAACCTGTGACTTCATGGAGTACTACGGGGACACCGGCGCGAGCGTGCTGAACGCGACCGACAAGGG
Organism: Actinomycetes bacterium; assembly: GCA_021809805.1. Classification (GTDB taxonomy): domain Bacteria; phylum Actinomycetota; class Acidimicrobiia; order Acidimicrobiales; family Bog-793; genus JAKABX01. The sequence continues at coordinate 21,421 of JAJZKA010000011.1, read as the reverse complement.
CTCGGTGTTCAATGTTGCAGCCGCCACCAAGGCGCTGAGCTTCATGCGCAGTCTGGTGACCTCGGGCGCCTCCCCGGGGGCCGTCGACACCTTCCAGGAGCCGCAGGCGATGACCGCCTTCGCCGATGGCCAAGCGGCGTTCATGCGCAACTGGGACTACGCGTTTTCGACGTCGCAGGCCAAGGGATCCAAGGTGATCGGCAAGGTCGGGGTGGCCCCACTGCCGACGTTCGCCGGCCGCCCCTACCCGGGCTACTCGACGATCGGCGGGTGGAACCTCTACATCAACCCGCACTCGACCCACGTGCAGGCTGACCTGACCTTCATCAAGTTCATCACCGGCGTCCAGGCCCAGACGATCGAGGCACGGCCGCCGTTCTCGGAGATCCCGACCAACCAGGCGGTGCGGACGAACCCGGCGATCAAGCACCTCAACCCGCCCTTCGCGGTGCTCGCACAGACCAAGCTGATCTCGCGGCCGGCGCAGACGCCGAACTACCCGAAGATCTCCCAGGCGATCTACGCGAACGCAAACTCGGCCATCTCGGGTTCGACAAGTCCGGCCAAGGCCGCGGCGGCGATCGCGAGCGGGATCAAGGCAGCGCTGAGCTCGAGCGGGCTGTAGTCACCAAGCAGTCAGCAGTCACCAAAGCAGTCATCGGCAGTGGTGCCGGTGGTCTTCGGGCCACCGGCACCACCCTCCAAAATGAGGAGCGAGCATGGCGGCGATCGACCTGACGGGCGGCACCTCGGCAACGACCCGACGACATTCGGCGCCGCGTGTGCCTCGTGACCAGACGACCCGGCACTTCGCCCGGGTGGGATGGGGTTTCTCCGCCCCAGCGTTCGTGGTGATCGGCGTCTTCACGATCTTCCCGATCCTGTTCGCCCTCGTCCTGTCCCTCGAGAACGTGAACGTCACCGCGAACGGTTTCTCGCTGCTCGGCGGCACCCTCAACAACTACAAGATCATGGGCGAGTCCAGCCTGTGGCACCACGCGCTGTGGTTCACCTCGATCTACACCCTCGTCACCGTGGCGGCCGAGCTCCTGCTCGGCACCCTGTTCGCCCTCGTCCTGGAGCGCCTCGCGGCGGGTCGGGGCGCCATGATGGCCCTTTTGCTCATCCCGTGGTCCTTGATCACGGTCATCTCGGCCGAGCTGTGGAGCTATATCTACAACCCCACCTACGGCGTGCTCGGGGAGTTCTGGCACGCCATCACCGGAGGATCGGCGCCGAACGTCCTCGGCTATCCGCTCTCGGCGACCATCGCGTTGATGTTCGCCGATGTTTGGAAGACGACGCCGTTCGTGGCGATCATCGTCCTCGCTGGGCTCGTCATGATCCCCGAGGAGCTGATCGAGGCCGCCGAGGTCGACGGCGCATCGAGCTGGAAGTCGTTCTGGCGGGTCACCGTCCCCCTGCTCCGTCCGACGCTCGGCATCGCCGTCCTGTTCCGGGTCCTCCAGGCCTTCGGCCTGTTCGACCTCCCCTACGTCCTCACCGGAGGCGGGCCGGGGACCTCGACGGAGTCCCTCGCCATGCTCGGCTACAACACGATGTTCACCAACATCGACTTCGGGCCGGGCGCGGCCGTGGCCGTCAGCACCGCCGTGATCGTGCTGATCGTCTGCCTCGTGTTCCTGCGGGCCTTCAGGCAGCAGGTCGGCCGGGAGACCCTCAATGCGTAGGCGCAAGCGCCGAGGATGGCGCCGCTACATCAACCTGCCCTACGTCGGCTCGTTCTTCATCACGCTGTTCATCTTGCTGCCGATGTATTGGATGCTCGCCTCGAGCTTTAAGACCCAGAGCAACGTTGGCGCGAGTCCGCCCCAGTATTTCCCGAACCCGATCAGCACCTCGAGCTACCACTCGGCCTTCAACGACGGCTTCGGCGGCTACATCGCCAATTCGCTCATCATCGCGATCTGCTCGACGGCGCTCGTCCTCGTGTTCGGCACCTTCGCCGGCTACGCGCTCGGGCGCTTGCCGATGCGCGGCAAGTACCCGGTGATGATCTCGCTCTTGATGATCTCGGTATTTCCCGAGATCGCGGTGGTGGCGCCCCTCTATTTGATCTTGAAAGACGTCGGCTGGCTGAACTCCTACCAGGCGCTGATCTTTCCCTACACCGCCTTCAACCTGCCCTTTGCGATCTGGATCCTGCGGAACTACTTCCTCGGCATCTCACTGTCGATGGAAGAGAGCGCTCGGATCGATGGCGCCGGGTCGCTGCGCACCTTGTGGTCCATCGTCTTCCCCCAGGTCCGGCCGGGGGTCTTCACGGCCGGCGTCTTCACCTTCACCGCCTGTTGGACCGAGTTCTTGATGGCCCTGTCATTTGACTTCGGCAAAAAGACGATTCCCGTCGGGATCGCGTCCTTCGGTTCGCAGTTCACCGTCCCCTACGGTGCTTACTTCGCGGCAAGCGTCATCGCCGTCGTGCCCATCGCCATCTTGGTGCTCGTCTTCCGCAAGGCGGTCGTCTCCGGCCTCACCTCCGGCGCGGTCAAGGGCTGAGCCCGCCAGCGAGCGCCCCCGAGACGCCGCAGACGCGACCGGGCGGGCCAAGGGCCCGCCCGGTTGTCTGCATGAACGTGGGGGAATGCTGCGCCGGCCGCTTGGCGACCGGTGCAGTTGGCCGATCAGGCCGCCTGCTCGTCCTCGGAGGTCTCCTCCGCGTCGGCGAGCATCGCATCCGCCGCCTGCAGGACCCGACCCTCGGCTGCCTTGACCATCGCGTCGCTCGCTGTCTGCCAGGGCAGGAGGCGCTCGATCGAGGCCAGCGCCGCGGCAGCAGCCGTCTCATAGCGGGCCTCGTCGATCCGACGCGCGAGTCGCTCGGCACTGCGGATCGCCAGCGAGCCCAGTTGGGCTCCGTAGGTGGTCACGTCGATCTCCACCTCCTGGCGCACCGGCACCACGCCGCCAAAGCGCAGCGAAGCCCGATAGGTGCGCAGGTCAGCCTGCTCGTGGCGCCGGGCGACCGGGCCACGCAACGTCAAGGTCGCCTCACCGGCGGGAATCTGGCCGAGGAGGCCGACCAAGTCAAGGGTCCGGGCGTCGGCCTCGACAGCCCGGCGAACCGGGCGGGGGTGGGCGCCGCGGCGCAGCGAGGTCTTGTCCTCGGCCCACAACTGGCCCGATCGCCCGGTCACTGCATCGAACACCCAACTCTTTGCCATCGCTTGCTCCTTTTCACGCTTCTCGCTCATCTGCGTCTGCTCTGTCTGCGAGGCAAGTCCAGTGTCCGTGCTCTGGGTCAATCTGTCAAAGAGTTATTTTCGATGATTACCATCTCTTTTTTAGATTGCCGCCTGCTGCCCGGGTGGAGCGCGGGGCGGCCGGCGCCGTAGCCTTGGGACATGCGCCGCTTTTCCATCAACTTCGACTACCGCTGCCCCTTCGCCCGCAACGCAAACGAGCACGTCATGACGGCGCTCGAGGCAGGTGCCCCCTGGGAGGTGACCTTCGCGGCGTTCTCCCTCACGGCCGTGCACGTCGAGGCCGACGACCCGCCGGTCTGGACGGACCCCGCCAAGCGGAGCGAGCTAATGGCGCTGGCGGCGGGCCTCGTCGTGCGCGATCGCCACCCGGAACGCTTCTTGGCGGCGCACCGCTCGCTGTTCGCCATCCGCCATGACGACGGGGACGACGTCCGAGACGAGAAGGTCGTCCGTGCCGCACTCGAGCGTGCCGAGGTGGACGCGGACGCCGTCTTCGCCGAGCTCGAAGCGGACTGGCCCTTCACCACGATCCGCGACGAGCACGAGGGGTCGGTCCAGGCGCACGCAGTCTTCGGCGTGCCGACCTTCATCCTCGCGGATCGTGCCGTTTTCGTCCGCCTGATGAATCGCCCCGCCGGGGACAGTGCGCTGGCGCAGACCACGATCGAGCGCGTCCTCGACCTCATCACGGACGCGCCGGCGCTCAATGAGTTCAAGCACACCGCGCTCCCGCGCTGAGGCCCTGACCGCCCATGCCGGCCAGCGCTCCGCCCGGGCGCGCTGGCGCGTGCATTCACAACTCGGCAGCGACCCCACACGCCCGCTTGCGGCTCAAGACACGCCTCATGCCGGTGGCGAACCCCTTCTCGCCCCGGCACGCGGCCGAGCTCGTTCTTGTCGATCTCCCACGGCCGTCAATGAGCAAGAAACTGCCGCTGCCCTGCCGCCTGCTTGAGCGCGTCCAGGCGTCAAGATCGTGGCGCGGCGCCTGGAAACGAGCTCGCAGCGCGTACCGTGACCCTCTTTTCTGCTCAGTCCTCGAGGGTGATGGGCTCGTCGTCTCCAGGTCGCGTGCCGAGCTCGTCTTCTGACAACGTCCCAATCACCTGCTGGCGGATCCGGTCGTCGAGCTCCACCATCAGCTCCGGGCTGTCGCGCAAGAAGACCTTGGCGTTCTCCCGGCCCTGACCGAGCTGCTCGCCTTCGTAGGTGAACCAGGCGCCCGACTTCTTCACGATGCCGAACTCCACCGCCACGTCGAGCAGCGAGCCTTCTCGGCTGATGCCGCGCCCGTACATGATGTCGAACTCGGCTTGGCGGAAGGGCGCCGCACACTTGTTCTTGACCACCTTCACCCGGGTCCGATTGCCCGTGATCTCCGCCCCGTCCTTAATCGACTCCACCCGGCGGATATCGAGGCGCACCGAGGAGTAGAACTTCAGCGCCCGGCCGCCCGGCGTGGTCTCGGGTGAGCCGAACATCACGCCGATCTTCTCTCGCAGCTGGTTGATGAACAGGGCGATCGTATTCGACTTGCTCAACGTCCCCGTCAGCTTGCGCAGCGCCTGGGACATGAGCCGTGCCTGGAGGCCGACATGGGTGTCGCCCATCTCCCCCTCGATCTCTGCTCGCGGGGTCAACGCGGCCACCGAGTCGACGACCAGCACGTCGATCGCCCCAGAGCGAATCAGCATGTCGGCGATCTCGAGCGCCTGCTCGCCGGTGTCGGGCTGGGAGATCAGCAACTCGTCGATGTCGACACCGATCGCCCGCGCATAGATCGGGTCCATCGCGTGCTCAGCGTCGATGTAGGCGCAGATCCCGCCGTTGCGCTGGGCCTCGGCAACGACATGGAGGGCGAGCGTCGACTTTCCCGAGGACTCGGGGCCGAAGACCTCGACGATCCGGCCACGCGGCAGGCCGCCGATGCCGAGCGCAAGATCGAGGGAGAGCGCGCCCGTCGAGATCGCCTCCACCGTGAGCTGGGGTCGCTCCCCCATCCGCATCACCGAGCCCTTGCCGAACTGCTTGTCGATCTGGCTCAGGGCCGCCTCGAGCGCCTTGTCCCGCTCCATTGCTTCGTCTCCCTCCTCGGCCGATAACCGGCCAGCTGTCCTCGAAACGGACGGGACCTTAGGGACCCGCTGTATCAGTGGGCAGTGCCACCGGCCTCCCGCAGCGAGCGCGCGCACCTGGTCGGGAGAGTTTCACGATGGTAACTCCAAACACATGTTCGAGTGGTGGATAGGCGCGACGAGCACGCGACAACGTTCGGCCTCGCGGGTTGGAGCAGAAGATGCCGAGCTCAGCGCCTCAGGCCGGCCACCCCGGTGCTCAGGGCGTCGCGTCAAGCAGGCGGCGCCGCAACGCATCGAGCGCCGAGATCGTACCGATCTCCCGGATCCGCTGGCGCGTGCCCGACAGACGCAGCGCCACCGCCTCGGTCGGCCGGTCCGGTAACGCGATGGCCGCGAAGCAGGTGCCCGGCACCTCACCGTCTTGCGGGTCAGGACCGGCAACCCCGGTCGTCGCCAGTCCCACTTCGGCGCCAAGCAGCGAACAGATGCCGTCCGCCATGGTGATCGCTGCCTCGGCGCTCACCACCGGCCCAGCCGGCACGCCGAGCAGCCGGTGCTTGATCGCCGAGTCATAGGCGACAATCCCGCCACAGAAGTACTGGCTCGCTCCGGCGACCCCGACGAGGCGCGCCGCTATCAGGCCGCCCGTGAAGGATTCAGCGAGGGCGAGGTGCAGCGAACGCCCGAGGAGGAGCTTGCCGATCGCCTGTTCCATGGTCTCTTCGTCGGTGCCAAAGACGAGCGGTCCGAGCAGCGTCCGCAGCTGCGCCTCTTCGGCGTCGAGCGCGGCGAGCGCCGTGGCTGCATCGCCCGCCTTGACGGTGAGGCGGATCTTGATCCCCTCCATCCCGCTCGCCAAAAAGGCGATGGTGGGCGCGCTCGGGCCGGCGTGCTCGAGCGCGTCGAAGCGCGGCGTGACGAGCTCGGCGAGGGCGGACTCGCCAAGTCCCCAGGTGCGGATCACCCGGCTGGCGATGACGGCGTGGTCTCCCGAGCGACGCCGCAGATCGCTCAGCACCACCCGCTCGAGCATCTCAGCCATCTCCTCGGGCACGCCGGGCATCGCATAGATCACCTGTTCCCCAACAGGAACGATGAGACCCGGTGCGGTGCCGAGCCGGGGCGGGATGATCGTCGCACCCTTGGGGACGTCGCCCTGGCGCAGGTTGCTCGGAGACATGTGCCGCCCGCGGGCGGCGAAGACCGCTTCGACCAGTGCCACGGCCTCGGGGTTGCGCTCGAGCGGGACACCGGCGACCTCCGCCATCGCCTCGCGCGTGATGTCGTCCTGGGTGGGCCCGAGGCCGCCGGTGCAGATGACCGCGTCCGACCGAGCGAGCGCGAGGCGGAACGTATCTGCGATACGCGCCAGGTTGTCGCCGACGCAAACCTGGTGGGTGCAGTCAATCCCGTTCGCCGCAAGGCGCTCGGCGATGTGTGCCGTGTTCGTGTCGAGGTTCTGGCCGAGGAGCAACTCCGTGCCGACGGCGACGATCTCGGCGCGCATCAGCGTTGGTGCAGGATCGAGCGAGCGTCCCGGGCGTACTCATAGCCCGAGTACAAGGTCAGCGCGACCGCCACCCACAGCAATGCGCGAGGCACCCCAGCCAGGTGCGCGCCGACCGGCGGGAAGAAAGCGAAGCCGATGGCGATGTCCTGGGCGAGAGTCTTGATCTTGCCGGGAAGGCGGGCCGGCACCGAAATGCCGCGGCGACCCGCGTAGCTGCGAAAGACGTTCATCGCGAGCTCGCGGACGGCGATGATCGCGATGGGCCACCAAGAGAAGTAACCGAGCTCCCCGAGCGCGGCGAGCGCGGCGAGCACGAGCAGCTTGTCGGCAAGCGGGTCCAAAAAGGCCCCCGAGCGCGTGGCGCCGTGGCGGCGTGCGAGCTGGCCGTCGGCCCGGTCCGACATAGCCAGCACCGCCCATAGCCCCCAGAGCAGCCAACCGCTCGGGCCGGTGCGGGCGACCAGGACACCGAAGACCGGGGCGGCGAGCACGCGCCCCATCGAGAGTGCGTTCGCTGGCGTGACGAGCGCAGAGGGCCCGAAGCGCTTCTCGGCCGCAAGGCGCGCATCGGCGGTCACCTCGGGGCTCACCGCGCCATCGCCCAGGCGACCGGCAGCGCCTCGGCGTACAGATCGGGCCCCTCGGCGGAGTGCACCATGACGTCGAGGACGCTACCGGGGGCAATGGTCGGGTCGACCTGCACGACGCCGTCGATCTCGGGTGCCTCGCGATGCGAGCGGGCCACGCCGGGTGCATCCACGAGCACCGAGATCACGCTCCCCACGAGCGCGGACCGTCGCTTGGCGGTCACCTCGTCCTGCAGCTCTGCGCACTCGCGGAGGCGCGCGATCGCGAGCTCCTCGGGCACCTTGGCCTCGAGCCCTGCCGCATAGGTCCCCGGCTCCTCCGAAAAGCTGAAGAAGCCCGCCCAGTCGAGCTGGGCGGCCTCGAGAAAGGCGAGGAGCGCGTCGTGATCCTCCTCGGTCTCCCCCGGATAGCCCAAGATGAACGAGGAGCGCAGCGCGGCCTGCGGGGCGCGCTCACGAATTGTGGCGATCCGCTCCAAGAAGCGCTCGGCCGAGCCGACGCGGCGCATCTTGCGCAGCAGTTGGCTCGAGACGTGTTGCAACGACAGGTCGAAGTAGGCGACGCCCGTGGCGATCACCGCGTCGATCAAGGTGTCGGTGAGCGACGAGGGATACAGGTAAAGGAGCCGCACGCGCTCGACCCGCTCGCGCACCGCGCCGATCAGGTCGACGAGCGCGCCGGGGCGTCCATCGTCGCGCCCGTAAGAGGCGAGGTCCTGGGCAACGAGGACAATCTCGCGCACGCCTCCGGCGGTGAGCGTGTCCACCTCGGCGAGCACCGAGGCAACCGGCCGGGAGCGCTGCGCGCCGCGAAAGCTCGGGATGGCGCAGAACCCGCACTTGCGGTCGCAGCCCTCGGCGACCTTGACGTAGGCCCACGGCGTGTCCGCACGCGGTCGCTCGAGCTCGAGGAGGTCGAAGCTGCCGAGGACGCCCGAGTGGGAGCGCTGCAAGCGCGGGCCCGTCGTGAGCTGCACCGGCACCCCGAACCCGGCGACCAAGTCCACCTCGGGCAATGCGTCGGCCAGCTCAGGCCCCGCCCGCTCGGCGAGACAGCCAGTGACGACCAGCCGGGCCGAGGCGCGGCGTCGCTCGGACAGCTCGAGGATGGTCTCCACCGATTCTGCCCGCGCCGGTTCGATGAAGGCGCACGTGTTGACGACGACAAGGTCGGCATCCTCAGGTGACTCGGCCGGCACAAAGCCGTCGCCGTGCAGCGTGCCCGCCAGCTTGGCGGAGTCCACAGCATTCTTCGGACAGCCGAGCGTCTCGATCCAGTAGCGCTGTGGCACCCATCGATCCTACCAACCGGCGACGTCCCCGCCCGATTGCGCCGCATCAGGAGGCACTGGTGGCAATCCGTGCGTCTCTTCGCGCGCCTGGCGGTCCGCCGAGGTGAAACGGCCGAGCGCGTCGCCGCGCTCGGCCTGATGGATGGCGTGCTGGACCCGTTCGGGGGCGCGCACCGCCGGAATCGGCCGGGCAGTGCTGGCGCCGATCGACTCGACGACGAGCTCGCCGTAGCCGAGTAGCTGGCCGAGGGGTCCCTGGCGGGAGGCCACATCTGCGATCTTGTGGATAGGGATCTCGCGGCCCACGCGGTGCACCAACCCCGAGCGCTGGATGACCCGCTGGGAGGTCACCACCACCAGCCCAGCCCGCCAGGTAAGGACCTGGGCGACGATATAGCCCAACGCCGCGAGGAAGCAGGCAGCGAGCACCAGCCCGAACCAGGCGGGTGCGCTGTGCCAGCCGAGAAAGAGCACCAAGATCACCGCGAGGCCGCCGAGCGCCTTGGCGAGCGGGGCCGCCAGGACGATCGGGTGTGGTCGAGCCGCGGTGAGTAGCCGCTCGTCGGCCTCGAGCTCGACGCCGCGCACGCTAGGCCAGCTTGGCCGCGATGCTCCCCGCGGCACGCAGCACCGTGCCATCGGCTCCGGCCGAGGAAAACTGGACGCTTGGTCGCTCGATCGCCTCACGGAACAGCGCTTCAAGGAGTGCCTCGAAGGGGACCGCCGGGTCGACGAACAGGTGGCGAGAGAGCGAGCCGGGGATCGTGTTGATCTCGTTCAGATAGATCGACTCGCCGTCGCTCAGAAAGTCGATGCGTGCCACCCCCCGCGCCCCGAGCAGCATTGCCGCCTCGCGGGCGACAGCGCGCAGCTCGCTCATGAGAGCGGCCGGGATCTTCGCGGGGAGCTCGCGCGGGGCCGCCGCCATGCCCTCGCCCCCGACGTATTTGTCGCCGTAGCCGAGGATCTCCGCGGCGGCCGAGGAACGCAGCGGCCGTTCGATCGCCGAGAGCTCAAGCGCGGGATAGGTGCGCACGGCGATCTGCAGGTCAAACAGGTCGGCGCGATAGGGCTCGATCACCGCCCCACGGCGAAAATGGACGCTCGCGCCCAGCCGGTCGCGCGCCGTCGCCAGGTCGGCCACCACCTCAATGCCGATCGAGGAGCCACCAAAGCGCGGCTTGACGATGAAGGGACCGGCCAAAGCGTCGAGCTTCATCTCAGGATGCAGCAGCCGGCGCTCGAGCGCCGGCAGGCCAGCCGATGCCACCGCAGCGTAGGAGGCCAGCTTGTCCATCCCAAGTGCGGCACTCGCCGCGCTCGGCCCGCTGTAGGCGATCCCGGCGAGGTCGAGCGCACCTTGGAGGGACCCGTCCTCGCCCGGGCCACCGTGGCAGCAGACGACGACGGCATCGAGCTCGATCCGCTCAAGGCGGGCGCGCAGCCCACTGCGCGGGATCTTGAAGCCTCCGTCGGGACCAACGACCAGAACGAGCGCCTCGGCGCCTTGGGGCGGCCCGCTCGCGAAGGCACTCGCCTCGAGCAGCGGATCGACGAGGAAGAAGGCGCCGTTCTTGGACCAATAAAGGGCGCGGGAACTTGTGACGCCCTCGACGCGACTCAAGGCACGAGCGGCCTGCAGGCCGGTGAGCACCGAGACGTCGTGTTCAGGAGAGGGGCCACCGAAGAGGACGCCGACGTGGGATGGAAGGCTAGGCATCGGTTGCGATGCTAGGCGCGCCCCTGCTCGTTCTCGGGGAGCGAGCGGCGCGGGCTTCGCTCGCTAGGGGTAGTGATCCGGGAGGTCGTTCTCATACAGGACGGCGTCGCCTCCAACAAGATGTTCTCTCACCCACACGACCGCCTGCTCGCGCCCTTCGAGAACGACCGTGCGCCCGGCCCCCGCTTGAGCGGCCCCCGCGAGCAGGGCGGAACGGTTCGTCCGCTTCACGATGACGAGGGTGTCAGCGACGGCTAAGGCGGCCGCGGCGAAGGCGGCGTTCTCCTCGAACTGCAACGGGCCGAGCTCGATCATCCCGGGGGTGACGACGACCTTGTGGCCGCCGCTCCCCTGCCGGGCGAGCTCCTCGAGCGCAAGGCGGCCACCGGCGGGGTTGGCGTTGTAGGTGTCGTCGAGCACGACGACCCCGCGCGCGCTCACCGTGCGCGCCAGGCGGTTCTCGGCAACCGGTAGCGAAGCGAGCGGGCCGAGCAGCTCGCCTGGAGCGACACCGAGCGCCATCGCCGCCGCCAGCGCGCAGGCGACGTTGCTCGCCGCCGCGACGTTCGCACCCTGAGGCAGCTCGACGAGGCCGAGCGCAGCTCCCTCGACCTCGACGTCGAGACCGCCGGCAAGCCCTCGCACAATGACGTCGGGCGGTGTGCCGGGCGCCGGCGAGCCCGCCGAGGCGCGCAGCACGCGCTGGCCCCTGGCGGTGAGCTCGTTCGCGAGGGCCGCAAGGCGTGGGTCGTCGACGTTGCACACCACCACCGCCGCACCCCCGGCGATCTCCGCCTTCGCACGCGTCGTCACCTCGAGCGACTTGAAGCGCTCGAGATGCACCGGGCCAATCGCGGTGAGCACCGAGACCGTCGGGTGCATCCACGAGCACATCGCCGCGATCTCGCCAGGTCCGTAGGTCCCCATCTCGGCGATCAGCACCTCGGTGCCGGGAGAAAGGAGCTCGTTCACCGTCCGCGCCAGACCGGCCTGATTGTTGTAGCTCTTTGGGCTCGCAAGGACGTTGAACCGCCCGGCGAGCAGGTGAGCGAGGTAGCCCTTGGTCGACGTCTTGCCGTACGAACCCGTGATCGCGACGACGCTCGGGGCGATGCGGGCGAGCTTGGCCTGCGCGGTCTCGACAAAGCGCGTCGCCAAGCGCCGTTCGAGCGGGGCGAGCGCGAAGAGCGCAAGGTCGACCAAGGGTGCGACCGCGAGCGCCGTGAAACCGGCAACGATCGCCGCGACGCCAAGCCCTCCGAGGAGCCCACCCATGAGCACCGGCACAACGGCGAGCGCGGCGCTGAGCGCGGCCACCTTGCGGCAGCGCCGGGTCCACACCAGCTGAGAGGTCGTTCCCCGCACCCGCAGCCCGAGGGGCCCGATCCCCACCACGGCCGCCGTGATCAGCGCGGGCCAACGCCAGGCCGTTGCCGACAGCCCAGCCAGCACGCTCAGCACGGCGAGCGCCGACGATTCCGGTCGGGCGCGCCACCACCGCGCCGCGAAGCGTGTCACCGAGCCGGGAAGGTAGTGCTCACGCTGGGCAACGCGCACCCAGCGCAGCCCGGACAAGACGACGGCGACGGCACACCCGGCCAGCACCACGAGCTCGAGCAAGGTCATCGCTCGCCGCCCACGGTGGCAATCGCCTTGGCCAGCGCCTCGGGATGATGCAGCGGCACGAAGTGATCGTCATCGAGCACCTCGAGGGAAGCACCGTGGAATGCCACCTGGGCTTGCTCGGCCACCGAGAGCGGGGCGGCGGTGTCCCGCGCGCCCCAGACCAACGCGACCGGGCACGTGACGCGAGCGACCGCGTCGTCATCTGAGGCGGCAAGCGAGGCGACCAGCACGTCGCGCATCACGCCGCCGGCGTTGCGGTAGTCGGCCGAGCCGTAGCGACGCCGCGCCGCCTCGAGCCGCCGCTCGCCAACAAGGCCCGCCCGCGCCAGGGCGCGCACGACCCGATACGCCGCGGCGGGACGCGCCAAACCGCTTTGGCCACGAAAGAGCGGAACGCCTGTCAGCACGAGCGCACGCACGGCGCCGGGGTGCGTCGCCGCCAGATGGACCGCGACGCGCCCGCCAAAGGAATGCCCCACGACGACGACCGGCGCGCGCAGCGTCGCGAGAAGCTCCTCACCGAGGAAGCCCGCGTAGTCCCCTGGGGTCCACGGAGAAGGTGGGGGTGCTGAAAGGCCGAAGCCTGGCAGATCCACCGCCAGCGCCGGCTCCGCGAGCAGCGCCAAGGTCGGGGCGTAATCGCTGCAGCTGCGTCCCCAGCCGTGCAGCGCGACGACTTCTGGCTCCCCTGATCCGTGGCGTTCCGCGACGAGACGACCGCCGGCAAAGCTCTGCAGCACGGGGGCCGACGATACTGGTCCGCGGTACCGTCGCCTCGTGGATGACCGCGCGGGGTGGAAACGACGGCTGCTGGCCGGCTGCGACGACGACCAGATCGCCGCCATCTGCTCCTCCGCCGCCCCGCTGCTCGTGGTCGCGGGCGCCGGATCGGGTAAGACGCGGGTGCTCACCCGTCGGATCGCCTGGCGCGTCCATGACGCTTCGGCCACACCCGGGCACGTGCTCGCGCTCACCTTCACGCGAAAGGCGGCCGCCGAGCTGCGCGCTCGCCTCGCAGGACTCGGCCTCCCGGCACCGGTGACCGCCGGCACCTTCCACGCGATCGCCTTCGCCGAACTACGGCGCCGGGCGGCGGAGAGCGGGAGAAGGCCCCCGGTGCTCCTCGAGTCCAAGGTCCGCCTGCTCGCTCGGGTGATGCCCGAGCGGAGCGCGCCGGTGAGGGCCGGGGCGAGCGACCGACGCAGCTCGCTCGCCGGCATCGCTGCTGAGATCGAATGGGCGAAGGCGCGCCTCGTCGCGTCCGAGCACTACGTCCCCGAGGCGACCGCGGCGCGCCGCACGCCGTCGCTGCCCCTCGAGGTGGTCGCACAGGCCTACGCGTCCTACGAACGCGAGCGGCGACGACGCGGCCTCGTCGACTTCGACGACTTGCTCATCGGCCTCGTCGAGGAGATGCGCCAGGATCACGACTTCGCCGCGGCCCAGCGCTGGCGCTTTGCCCATCTCTTCGTCGACGAGCTCCAAGACGCCAACGCGGCACAGCTCGCGCTGTTAGATGCCTGGCTGGGTGGGCGCAAGGACCTGTTCGCGGTGGGTGATCCTCGCCAAGCCATCTACGGCTGGAACGGTGCCGACCCGAGCGGCGTGCTCGAATTTGGCCAGCGTTACCCCGGCGGCGAGATCCTCACCCTCGACACCAACTACCGCTCGAGCCCTCAGGTCGTCGCGCTCGCTGCGGCGGCACTCGGCGTGCGCCAGGGCCGCCAGGTCAACCCGGTCCCCGGATCGAGCGCCCCGCGCTCGGCACGCCCGGGAGGCACGGTCCCCACCCTTCGCGCCTATCTGAGTGCCGAGGCCGAAGCCGAGGGCATTGCCGCCGCCTTGCGGACCTGCCACCATCCGGGGCGACCCTGGTCGCGCTGCGCAGTTCTCGCGCGCACCAACGCCCAGCTGCTTGAGCTTGAGCAGGCACTGCGCGGCGCCAACATCCCCGTGCGCAGCGCTGCGGGCGCAACCTTCCTTGCCCGGCCCGCCGTACGCGCGGCGCTCGCCGAACTGCCCCCGAGCACCGGGGCCGCAGTCCTGCGCGCGTTTTTCGAACAGCTGATCGAGCGGGCAGAGCTCGATCCGGCCGCACCCGGGGCCCCGGGCGCCGAGGAGTGCGTTGATCTCGAGGCGCTCGCCCAGCTCGGCATGGAGTACCTCGACCTCGACCCGAGGGGTAGCGGTGACGGGTTTTCCGGCTACGTCCGACAGGCGCTTCGCGGTGAGCCCTCCCCGGGGGCACGCGACGCGGTGGAGCTGACGACGTTCCATCGGGCGAAGGGTCTTGAGTGGTCCGTGGTGTTCGTCACCGGCCTCGAGGACGGCTTCGTTCCGATCGCACACGCGAGCGGCAGGGCGGCACTTGCCGAGGAGCGCCGCCTCCTTTACGTCGCGCTCAGTCGCGCCGAAGACGAGCTGCATTGCTCGTGGGCGATGACAAGACGTTTTGGCAATCGCAGCATCGAGCGCAGCCCGTCGCCGTTCATCGAGCCCATCGAGACAATGCGACGGCAACTCGAGGGTGAGGCGTCGATCGTGCCCGAGCGGGCACGGGCCCATCTCGCAGCGGCGCGCGCCCGACTTCCCCGCACCGATCCTGCCTAAACCGTTTTTCCGCGGTCCCGCAAGGGCATCTCTTCCCAAGGAGGTAGATAGCCATGGGAATCGGCACCAGCATTGTCTTGATCGCAGTTGGCGCCATATTGCGCTGGGGCATCCACTGGAGCTCCAGCACCGTGAGCGTCGCCACGATCGGACTTGTTTTGTTCATCGTCGGCCTGGTCGGCCTTGTCATTTCCGTCGCGATCTTCGGTCCGTGGGGATATCGCTCACGGACTCGTCGCACGGTCACCGACAGCCGGGGGCGCACCTACGTTGCCGAGGAGCGCGAGCGCGTCGAGCACGGCATGCCCTATTGACGGATTGACGCGGTGCTCTGATCGCTGCTCTCGGGAGCACGGCGCCACCCGCTGCCCGCCCCGGCCCGCCGGCCGGGGCGGTGCCGCGTCCAGACGGCGACCCGGTCACTGGTTCTTGCCCCGCGGCTGGCAGCGCCCATTGCAGCGAGGCGGCCATGACTCGACCGGGCGCGCGGGCTCCTTGTGAGCCGTCGCCACAAGGCCATCTCGGGCGCGGGTGTGGCACAAGGCGCGCCAGCACAATCCTCGGCGCGCCAGCCAAGGCGGCCTCTCGGCGAGCATCGTGTCCGGCAGGGCCCGGTCCCCCGTTACGGTGCCGAACGAGGCTCGCCGCGCCGCCGGCCGACGTCAGGGCTTGGCGCGGCGGGCGTTGTTCTGGTGCTTACGAGAAAGGACTGTGGTGATGAACACGGCCAAATTGCTCGTCGAGGCCTACGGGCGGCTGCGCCCCCTCGTGCATGGCGCGGCTGAGGGGCTCGGCGAGGACGAGCTTGTCTTTCGCGTCGACGGCGAGGCGAACTCGATCGCCTGGCTGATCTGGCACCTTTCCCGCGTCCAGGACCATCACCTCGCCCAGGCTGCCGCTCGCGAGCAGATCTGGACTTCGAGCGAGTGGCCGGAGCGCTTCGGCCTGCCGGCCCAGTCCGAGCTCACCGGCTACGGCGACAGCGCTGATCAGGTCGCGCTCGTGCGCGCTGAGTCCGCCGAGCTCCTCACCGGCTACTACGACGCGGTCCACGAGCGAACGATCGAGTACTTGGGATCGCTCAGTGACACCGATCTCGACCGCGTCGTCGACACCTCCTACGACCCGCCGGTCACCTTGGGGGTCCGCCTGGTGAGCGTGCTCGGAGACGATCTCCAACACATCGGCCAGGCCGCCTTCATCCGTGGGATTACCGAGCGACGCTGAGTCGCTCAGCCGCCCATGTCGACGGCGTTGATGCGCACAGGCTTGATCGTGACGACCACCCGCTCCTCGCCCGGTCCGTCATAGGCACGCAGGTCGGCGCCATACTTCGCCCCGACCCTGGTCGCGAAGGCGTAGTCCGCATCCGAGGCGATCTCGGCGTCTCCGCGCAGCTCGAGATAGCGCATCGGGTTCGCGAGGTCCAAGATGAACAGGTCGACGACGGGGTTCGCGAGCAGGTTCTTTGTTTTCTGGCGGGAGCCGGCGAGCGACACCTTGACGGTGTCGTCCTCAGCAAGGAACCAGACGGCGCTCTGCTGAGGGCGCCCATCGGCGCCCACGGTCGCGATCACGGCCACACTCGCGGCGAGCAGGTCCTGGTGCGATGCGGGGATACTGGCCACGTGAGCTCCTTCATGTCGTCATGGCGATCGGCGAGACGAAGCGCCGCGACGCCCGGTGCTGCCAGTCGACCCAACCCCGCGACACCACGCGCCGTTCCCGCTCGAGCGGACCGTGTTCACTTCGTCCGTCGCGCCAACAACACGGGGATGCGACGGTCGGTCTTTAGCTGGTACTCGGCATAGGCGGGATAGACGGCGACCGCCCGCTCCCACCAGCGCTCACGCTCGTCGCCGTCGATCTCGACCACGTCGTAGTCGCGCGGCTCTGGACCGTCTTGGATCATCACGTGCGGATGCTGTGTCACATTGGAGTACCAAAGCGGGTGCGTCGGCGCCCCGCCCTTGGAGGCAATGAGCGCGTACTCGCCGTCGTGTTCCACCCGCATCACCGCGAACTTGCGGATCTTGCCGGTCTTGTTGCCGAGCGCGGTCACCACCACGATCGGGATGCCCGTATCGAGCAACGTGTTGGCCTCTGCGCCAGCCGAGCGCTCGTACGCGTCCACCTGCTCGCGTACCCAAGCCTGCGGACTCGGCTCGTATTCGCCTTGGAGTGACACCGCGGCTCAGACTACCGGCGTCCCACGGGCGAAGGGCGCGCTGAGTAATCTGCGGCGGAGTGGCCGAACGGGCTGCCAGAACGCAAGGGAGCGAGGCCATCGAACGGCACACGATCACCTGGGGCGACGCGGCGGTCCGCGCGCCGCTTCGTGCGATCGCCGAGCGACCGCCGCTCGTCCACTGCATGACGAACATCGTCGTCGCCGGCTTCACCGCCAACGTCTTGCTGGCAATCGGCGCGTCTCCCGCAATGGTCGAAAACCCGGACGAGTCCGGTGAGTTCGCAGCCATCGCCTCTGCCCTTTTGATCAACCTCGGCACGCTCTCGCCGTCGGTCGAGACCGCGATGCGCCAGGCGGCGGCGGCCGCCCGGCAGGCGGGCACCCCATGGGTGCTCGACCCGGTGGCGGTCGGGGCACTCGCGCACCGCAGCCGCCTGGCCGCTGAGCTGCTCGCCGATGGCCCGGCGATCGTGCGGGGCAATGCCTCGGAGATCATGAGCCTGGCAGGGCTCGAGGGTGCGGGCGGTCGGGGGGTCGATTCGCTCGCCGCGAGCGAACAGGCGATCGAGGCCGCAGCCGGCCTCGCCCGACGGATCGGTGGTGCGGTCGCAGTGAGCGGCGAAGTCGACCTGCTGACCGATGGAGCACGCGTCCTTGTCATCCCCGGCGGTGACCCCCTCATGACGCGCGTCACCGGGGTCGGCTGCGCGCTCGGCGCCGTCATGGCGGCGTGCGTCGCGGTGGCCGATCCCCTCGAGGCGGCCGCCAGCGCGTCCGCGCTCTTTGCCGCCGCCGGCGAACGCGCGGCCGAAACCAAGCCCGGACCGGGAAGCTTCGCGGTCGGCCTCCTCGATGTCCTCTGCGAGCTCGCCGCCACGCCGTGAGGCGGCAGGTCGACTACTCGCTCTATCTCGTCACCGACCGCCATCAGTGCGCCGCGCGCGGGCTGGCATCGACGGTCGCAGCCGCCGTGGCCGGTGGGGTGACCGCCGTGCAGCTGCGCGACCCGCTGGCAAAAGGGCGCGAATTGTGCGAGCTCGCCAGGTCGCTTCGTGACCTGCTCGCACCACGCGGCCTCGCGCTGTTTGTGGACGACCGCTTGGACGTCGCCCTCGCTGCGGGTTGCGACGGCGTCCACCTCGGCCAGGACGACCTCCCCGTCATCGCCGCCAGATCACTCGCGGGCCCCGAACTCGTGATCGGATGGTCAGTGACCAATCTGGTCGAGGCCACCGCGGCCGCCCAGCTGCCCGAGGGTTGCGTGGACTACCTCGGCGTCGGGCCGGTCTTCCCTACGGGCTCCAAGGCCGACGCCGCCGCGCCGATGGGCACCGCAGCGCTCGCCGAGGTCGTCGCAAACAGCCGGCTGCCCTGCGTCGCGATCGGCGGAATCGGCCTCGAGAATCTCGAGACGGTCCTCGCGACCGGCGTAGCCGGTGTGGCCGTCATTTCCGCGATCTGCTCCGCACAAGATCCTCAAGCCGTCGCAAGCAGCCTTGCCCAGCGCATCGCCGCGCACGCCTCGCCCTGAGCAAGGTCGCTCACCGACGCCACCGGCTCGGCGCGGACTCAGTTGCGCGAGAGCATCGGCGGGTAGGTGAGCTCGGCCCAGACGATCTTGCGCCCGTCGTCGCGGGCATCGACGCCCCAGGCGGCACACAGCGCCGTCACGAGGAGCAACCCGCGTCCATGATCGTCAAGCTGGGTCGGCAACCGAGGATCGGGGGTCCCGAGGCCATGATCGACGACCTCCACCCGCAACAGGTGCCCCTCGTAGTTGGCGCGGATCTCGCAGCGGGTCCTCGTGTGCACGAGGGCATTCGTCACGAGCTCGGTGACCACGAGCTTCGCGTCCTCGACGAGCTCCAAGCAGCCCCAGCGACGGCACTGCTCGGCGATGAACCCGCGGGCCACCGCAACCCCGCGGTGCTCGGCACCAAGCTCCAGCGTGGCCGCAACGTCGTGCCGCTGCGCCAGATCTTGGCAGAGCTTCGCAAGATAGCGGACGTCCTCGTCCTTGCGCAGGATGCCGGCGACCTGCTCGCTGAGCGCATCGGTCACCTCGCCATAGGCTCCCGTGTAGACGACGACGAGCGCCCGTGGCACCACGCCCCGAAGTCGGGTCAACAGCTCAGAACCAGCAAGGTCGGGAAGCGCGAGATCGAGCACGATCAGCTCAGGCTGGTGCCGAACCGCGGACTCGAGGGCCTCGGCGCCATCGGCCGCCTCAGCGACGACCGCGAAACCGCCGGCCGTCTCGAGCGCCTGACGGATCTGGGCACGCAAGGCAGCGACGCCGTCCACGAGGAGCACGCGCCAGGGCACCTGGGCGACGCTACCAACGCCCACCCGGTGCCCACGAAATAGCCATGCACGAAAGTGAACGGGCAGGGACCGGCTCGCAAGGCTCCCGCGCCGTCCACCTTGCGCCGCTGCTCAGGGTTGCTCGCCGGTCGCCATCAGCACGGCCCGGCCGAGCGCGTGGCTGAAGACATTGAAGGCAAGCAAGGTGGGCGTGGCGTCCTTGGGGACCTTGAGCGAAGCCACGTCGATGGCGTGCACGACGAAGTAGTAGCGATGAGGTCCATGTCCGGGGGGCGGCGCAGCGCCGATGAAGCGGGCGGAGCCGGCATCGTTCCTCAACTGAAACGCGCCCGCGGGGAGATTGCTCCCCGAGAGGTCACCCGCACCCGAGGCCAGCTCGCCCACCGAGCCAGGGATGTCAGCCACCGCCCAGTGCCAGAACCCGGCGAGGGTCGGAGCATCGGGGTCATAGGCCATCACGACGTAGCCCTGGGTGTCCGCTGGGGCACCCGACCAGGAGAGCTGGGGCGAGCGGTCCTCGCCTCCCGGTACGCCGAACAGACCGCTGTAGTGCACCTTCGCTAGCGGCTTGCCGTCCTCGATGTCGCTGCTCGTGAGTGAGAAGGAGGGGAGGTCGGGCATTCGCGCAAACGGATCGTTGCTCATCGTGACCGCCTTTGGTTCGTCCGATGGGTGACCGTGGGGCACGGGTCAGCTTCACGGTAGCGAGGCCGGCGCGCCGGGTCGCTTTGTGGGGCATCCGAGAAGGCAATGGGGACTTCCGACCCTTGCCTTCTCACCCCGCGCGACGGCAATTTGGCCCTGTGGAAGGTGTTCCCCGCTCGGGGCGCTGTGCCCCCTTCCTAGCCCCCCGGGATGCAGTGATGTCAACGGCTCCGCTCTCGAAGACGACCATACGGCTCGATGTCCACAACGCTTCGGTTGATCCTGCGTACGCAGCCTGCGGCCTGTGTGGCATGACCCATCTCCAGTCCGGTCGGGTCTGCGTCCGCACCGCTCACCACGAAGGCTCGTGCGACTTCCAGCCGCGCCACGATCCCACGAGTGCGGCCGTCCACCTCCACAGCTTCGTCGAGGCGACGATCACCCCGATCCACCGTCACCGCCGCGACCGTGCGCACCTGCGAGATGGCGGGGGGGGCCTGCCGGTCGAGTATTGAGCTCCGTCCCCGGGACGCCGGCTAGCGCACCGCACGGACCAGCCAGAGCGCCACCGCAAACCCCTGGCGCCGCGCGCTCCCGCGACGCGTGGTTCACCCGCGACCCCTTGGCCACAACGAGCAGGGCCATCCCTGGCGACGACCATTACCCTGGCGTGGCCGTCCGCAGGCTCGGGTTCCGACTGTTCTGCGGGTCTTCGCATGGCTCATCGCGCCCGAGCTCGTCGACCACAATGAGCAGATCCAGGCCTGCGAGCAAAAAAGCGCGCTTGATGGCCTCTCACCGGCCGCCATCACAGCTCGCGATCAGGTGCCGGCTCCAAAGCCCGTGAGCAAGAGCGCCGTCGATCTGCGCCGCAACTCGCCGGTGGGCATTGGCTCGGTCATCGACGAGCCGTATTATTGCCCTTTCTGTGACAGGATATTCGGTTATCCGAGCTGCCCGACAGTTCCGATCTGGTCAGCCTTGGACCAATTCCGTCCGAGGTGAAGCGCCGTTGCGGTCGCGCTCGCGCCGGCTCTCCCGAGAGATCGACCCGGCGAGTCGGCAATGAGCTCTGCAGTCGCGGTTGGGATGTCCAAGACGTCGCTTTTCCATGAAGCCGTCCCCGATCACCGCCTCCGGCTCTTCGGGGTGCAGCTCCTCACCCGCCCCCCGGCCATCAACCGCCAAGGCTCGGTGACCGCCGTGTCGAGGCGTGGGGGCACCCTGTCGAGCCGCTCGCCGAGAAGACGGGCCCCACGCACGGCAAGCGCACCATGCTCGGCGCACGCGCCGCGAACCGATGCACGCTTGCCGGCTCGTTTCGACATCGGCCCGCCCGCCCTTGGCGGGTCACGGGGTAAGGCGCTCGCGCGCTCTCTCACCGCCATGCCAATGCCGCCGGATTTCCTCGCCGCTCAGATCGGCCGCTCCGGCCGAATCCTCGGCCAGGCCTTCGCCTTCCTGGCCAGCAAGCGGGAGCCCCTCGCCCGGCGCGACACGGCCCGCACGGCCCGCACGATTGAGCCATGGGCAACCCTGGCGCCCATGAAGCCAGCCGGCGGTCCAGCGAGCCCATCCGGTCCCATTGGGCCCCGAGGACGAGAGCCGAA
>JAJZKA010000141.1 GCA_021809805.1 Actinomycetes bacterium | reverse complement strand
GGGCCTGGGCTTCGTGGACAACGGCAACGGGACGGCCACGATCAGCGGCACGCCGACGCGGGTGAAGAACAAGACGGTCGTCTTGTCGGCGAGCAACAGCGCTGGACGCGCCACCCAGCACCTCACGATAAGCGTCCAGCCATGACCGAGCTCACAGCAGTCATGAGCCCCCCGAGTTCGACGGCGACCGTGGCGCGCCGCAAATGAGACCGCGAAGCTCAGCTGCAAGCTCACCCGGGTGGGCATGTTCACCCTGCACGTTGGAGCCACCAATGACGCCGGAAGCGCGACGACGCCGCTCGTCGTCGTTGTGTTCTGAGAAGGCATTCCGCAGCCGGGGGATGGCGCGGAGTGGGGCCCACGGCGGGCGAGTCGCCCGCCGTGGGCCCCAGGCGTATCCGAACGCTCCGGGCGCGTTGTCAGGCGCCGGACGGTGGCGACTTCTCGCCAAGGCGCCACGTTGGCGGCGCTGAGCCTGGGCTCAAAGAAGGCGAGCCGCGGGCTCTTCGCGAGGGGTGATGTCTCCAGCGCCGAGGCGCTCCTCGCACGATCGAGGAAGCGGAGATGGCCGAGCAGTTGTCCCTCGGCGACAAGCGCGGCGTTGCTTGGGGAATCGACGACGGTCGCGAGCCACTCGATCACCGACAGCGCGTGCTCGAGGTGGCAGGGGGACGCGCCGAAGAGGCGGCCAAAAGCCTGCCCCCGGGCGGGCCGGTGGCGGTATCTGTGCACGAGCGATTTCGGTGTCGCCTCCTCATTGACGCGCGCTCACGCTGTGGCCCCTGCGGCGTGAGGGTCGAGATTGTGAGAAACGCGAATAGAGGGGCCGGATTGATGAGCGGGCGGGCGCCGAATCCGGTTGCCCGGGCTCGGAGTATCGCGACGCCGCTGCAGGCTCGTGGAAGAGAGGTCCCAGTCGTCGTCGCCGATTTCTTCGCTGCGAGCTGAGGATTGCATGGCGCTATGGCTGAGTGTTCGGCTTCCTGACGGCAGCGCCGCCCGACGGCAGTGCAGGCTCGGGACGGACCCAGGGAGCCAATGACGCCGGGTGACCCGCTCGCTCCTCCTAGGCTCAGAGCGTGGCCCGCGATCACGTCGAGGACCCCATGGCGGCGGTCGGTAACGGCAGCGAGCTGCCGGCGGACGGAGAGCTCGGCTGGCTCCGGCTCGCCCTCGAGTCCGGACCGCAGCTGGCGACCCTATTCCGGGGGCCCGAGCACACGCTCATTTATCAAAACGCCCGCAGCGTGGCACGTTACGGACGTCGCCCGGTCGGCCTGGCGGCACCGGCAGCCTTCCCCGAGCACCCGCGCCTCATAGCGCTGTTGGGCGAGGTATGGCAGAGCGCCGAGGTCATCGTGGGCCGCCAGATCCCCGTGACGCTCGCAGAGTCTGGTGGCACGCGCCGTGCTGTCTTCGACACCGTGTGCTCCCCGGTGCGCGACCACGGGCGGCTATGGGGCGTGCTGATCCAGGCGGCCGAGGTGCCACCTGAGCAGCCGGTACGCGACAGCGTGCGCGACGCGGCCACGCTGGCGCTGGCGAGCGCGGAGCTGTGGGAGACACTCGAGCCCGACCAGGTGGCGCTCACGATCGCCCGCCTTGCAAGCGAGGTGTTCGAGGGGTGGTGCGTCGTCGATCGCTGGCGGAGCGACGGCGCGCTGCAGCGGGTGGGCTGCCACGTCGACCCGGAGATTCAGCCGATCTTGGACCGTTTGCTGCGCTTCCCACCGGCCTCAGGGCGCGGCGGGGAGAGCGTGGCCATGAAGGTGGCGCGCTCTGGCCGGTCGGTCCTCGGCCGCTACGAGGAGTCCGTGCTCGCGGCCGGCGCGGTTGACGAGGAGCACGCCGAGCTGCTCGCCGTGCTTGGCCCGACGGCCTACCTCATCGTGCCGATCGAGACCGGGCCGCGGCGTCTCGGCGCCCTTTCACTCGTCCGCCCCCCCGCCGGAAGCGACTTCTCGCCGCACGACATGCACCTTGCCCGGCAGTTCGCCGAGCGGGCGGCGATCGCGCTCTGCCACGCCCAGGACTACGACGAGCAGCGCCAGGCGATCCTCACCTTGCAGCGCAACGTGTTGCCCCAGGTACCGCCCCGGGCGCCAGGCCTCGAAATTGCCGTCCGCTATCGGGCGGCCGGTCGCGGGCCGCGCATCGGCGGCGACTGGTACGACGTCTTCCCGCTTGGCGAGGGCTCCCTCGGCATCGTTGTCGGGGACGTCCAAGGCCACGACCTCGCTGCGGCCGCGGCGATGGGTCAGATTCGAAGCGTCGTGCACAGCCACGCCCGCTCTGGTTTGCCTACCGCGGAGGTCGCGGCGCACGCCAACGCCTTTGCTTGCGACCAGGTGGACGAGCGGCTGGTGACGGTAGCGCTCGCCCAGGTCTTCCCCCGCGAGCGACTCATGATCTGGACCCGTGCAGGGCATGTGCCGAGCGTGACGGTTGCCGGTGGGCGCAGCGAGATTCACGATCGCGGCGGGTGCCTGCCGCTCGGGGTCGACCGGACGACGGAGTTTCTCGAGCACACCACCCGTCTCGCTGCGCACTCCCTGACGGCGATCTTCAGCGACGGGCTCGTCGAAACCCCGACGCGGTCGGTCGACGCTGGGACTGAGCAGCTCATCGCTGTCTTGCGCGCTCACGGACACCTGCCCATCCATGCCCTGGCGGACCGGGTCATCGCCGAGATGCTCTCGGGCGAGCGGAGTGGGAGCGACGACGTCGCACTCGTGCTCTTCCGACTTGTCCCTGAGGAACCTGGCTCCGCAAGGACACTTGAGCGGCGCCTCTTGCCGACCGCGGCGAGCAGCACGGTTGCTCGCCACTATCTCTCGGCGGTGCTCGAGCAGTGGGGAGTCGGCGGTGAGTGCACCAGCACCGCCGCGCTGCTTGTCACCGAGCTCGTGAGCAATGCCGTGCGTCACAGCACCGGCGAGATCATGCTGCGCGCTGAACTCGGCGAGCGCCTGCGCGTCAGTGTCTATGACGAGAGCTACCGTCTGCCGCTGCTGCGCGAGACCGGCCCCAACGACACCGCCGGGAGGGGTCTGCAGCTCGTTGAATGCCTGTCGGCCGCTTGGGGCGTGGACTCGGAGCGGGCAGGCAAGTCGGTCTGGTTCGAGCTGGAACACCGCGCGACCTGACGCGTGTCGCCGCTGCGCGCCCGTCGGGCGTGTGGGCGGCGAGCGGTCGCTTCGAACGGTGATGAGCGACCAGCGCATCTGCTTTTGCGCCGGTGACGCTGGACAGAGCCAGCCCGCAGCCTGCTGGACGAGATGGTCGCCGAGCTCTCGGGGATGTCTGGCGCGCTCCCCGGAGTACCAATCGAGATCGCTGATCTGCGGCCACCTGACGGCATCTCCCTCATTGGCGAGCTGGGGGACCAGCCGGTCGCCGGGGCGAGGTTGCGAACCATTGCGCCCGGCATCGGCGAGATCAAGCGCATGTACGTCATGCCGCCTCTCCGGCGAGCCGGCTTCGGCGCGGCGCCGCTCGCCGCGCTCGAGCGGGCGGTGCGAGCCCGCGCGCTCCACACCGTGACACCGGGCCCAAGTAGCCGTCGGCGCACCGGCTCCATGAGCGCGCCGGCTCTGTGGAGATCGCGGACGATCACGCGCGCCCCGCGCCAGGCACTGGGGCGAGAAACGCCTCGCGTTCCCGCCCGCGGAGCGGGCACAGATGGGCGGCACCAGGTCGCAGTAGGGCCGGCGCCCGACCTCCGGGGAGCCTTGGTGCTCGCCAGCAAGTCGACGAGGTGGAGCGCCATGTCAAATCTGATGCTGATGCATGAGCTCGGCGTGACCCCGTGCCGATATCGCGCGCCGCTTCGCGCGCGAGGACGGTTCGGGTCGCTCTCGGCAACGGCTCGAGCGCGCTAGCGAGTGGTCGCGGAACCGGGAGCCGGTCGTCCCGCTGAGCGAGCGATGCCGGCTGCGCTGTCGACGAGATCGAGGATGAAGGGCTCGTTGGCGCGGACGGGTGCTCGCTGGCTTGCCCGAGCTGTTCGCCTCCAAGTGGCCAGTGCATCGCTCGGCTCCCCGCGAAGCAGAACCGCTCGTGGCTCAGGGGTCAATCGCGCCGGTCGAACGATCGCGGAGTCGCGGATCGGCACCGACGCCGAAGTACGGCGGCCCGAACGCCCCCAACCAGGCGGCGACGCGCTCGGCGGCGGCAGTCTCGCGCCGGCGCAGCCCGTGGTCGCCGCCAGGGAGCACCTCGTGGGTGACGGGCCCAGGGATGGCGCCCACCGCCGCGGCAAGCTCCGCTTGTGTGGCGAACGCGTCGCGGTCGCCCGAGACGAACAGGCAGGGGAGCAAGAGCTGTGGGAAGTGCTCGCTGCGCAGGCGATCGGGTCGGCCGGGGGGATGCAAGGGATAGCTGATCAGGACCAGCGCGGCTGCCGGCAGGCCCGCCGCGACGGCCATCGAGCAGATGCGTCCGCCCATCGACCGGCCGCCAAGCGCGATCGCATCCCCGGGGACACCGAGGTCGGCGGCGAGCGCGAGGGCGGCGTGCCGCACCGTGTCGATCAGCACCGCAGGCCGGTCCGGCGCTCGCCGCCCGGCGAGTCGGTAGGGGAAGTCGATTCGGGCGACGGCGATCCCGAGGGGGACCGCGGCCTCCTCGAGGGCGAGCAAGCCGGGATGGTCGCTCGCGCCCCCGGCACCGGGTGCGAGTACCAGACCGGCCGGTCGGTGGCGGGGGGGCCGGTGCTGCATGGTGCCAGCATCCCAAAGTGGGCGACGTGTCCGGGTGCCGGGCACGCTTCTAGCATCGAGCGATGGCCGAGTTGGAGGGGATCCGGGCCGTGGTCACCGGTGCCACCAGCGGCCTCGGCAAGGCGATGGCGCGCGCGCTGCTCGCCGAGGGCGCGACGGTCGTGCTAGTCGCCCGGGCGACGCCGCGCCTTGACGCGGCGTACTGCGAGCTCTCGGCGAGGGCACCGGGGCGCTGTGTCGCCGCGGCGATCGATGTGCGCGACGCCGACTGCGTCGAGTCCGCGGCCGGGGAGCTGCTCGCCCGCTTCGGCGGCGTCGACCTTGTCGTCAACAACGCCGGCATCGGGATGCGCTCGGTGAACCCGCGCTTTTTTGACTCGCCCGAGCCCTTCTTTGCAGTCGCCCCGACGTCCTTCGCCGACGTGATCGCAACCAATCTCACCGGTTACTTCCACGTCGCGCGCGCCTTCGCTCCGGCGATGGTGGTGGCAAGATCTGGGCGCATCGTGAACGTGACGATGAACCACGAGACGATGCGCCGACGCGGGTTCGTCCCCTACGGTCCGTCGCGAGCTGGTGCCGAGGCGCTCAGCTTGATCATGACCGAGGACCTGCGCCCCTATGGCGTGCAGGTCAACTTGTTGCTGCCGGGCGGGGCAACCCGCACCGGGATGGTCCCCGACGACGTGGCCCGTCGGCGCCAGCTGCTCGACCCAGCGATCATGGGGCCGCCGATCGTCTTCCTCGCCGGGGCCGAAGCCGCCGGGCTCAGCGGGGCGCGCCTTGTGGCGAGCGAGTTCGATGCCTTCTTGGGCGACTTCCGCGCTCAGCGTGCCGCCAGCTCGTAGAGCGCGATGGCCGCCGCGGTGGCGACGTTGAGCGAGTCCACCCCGTTCGCCATGGGGATGGCAACCACGTGGTCCGCAAACTCGAGCGCCGCGCGCGATAGGCCGGGACCCTCGGCGCCCACCACAATCGCGATGCCGTGATGGCCGGCAAGGCGCGATGCGAGCCCGGCGAGCGCAATGCCAGTACCGCCTCGCTGATCGCGCGCTCGCTCAGGCGGCACGAGCGCGACGACGGCGATGCCATGGTGCCTTAGCAGCGAGAAGCCCTCGGGCCACGGCGCGAGGCGCGCGAAGGGCAGCGCGCAGACGTGGCCGAGTGAGACGCGCACCGAGCGCCTATAGAGCGGGTCGGCACAGGTTGGATCGAGGAGCACGGCGCTTGTGCCAAAGGCCGCGGCGTTGCGGAAGAGCGCCCCAAGGTTCTCGTGGTCATTCAGCCCTTCGGCGAGGACGAGTCGAGCGGGATGAGTCCCGCGCGCCGCCTCGGCGACGAGGTCGCCGAATGGGCGCGGGGCGGGTCGGCGTGCCGTGGCCACCACGCCCCGATGCAGGGGGAAACCGACGGTTGCGGCGACAACCGCCCGCGGGGCCACGTACACGGGAGCGCCGGTCTCCCGCAGGGCGTCGACAAGGTCGGAGAGTGCGCCAGCCTGGTGGTCGTCGATGAGCAGCGAGCAGAAGTCGACGCCTGATGCCAGCGCGTTCGTGACCGCGAGACGCCCCTCGATGGTGAAGATGCCGCGGTCCTGCGCGATCGCGGCCCGCGCCGCGGGGTCCTTCAGGCTGCGGTAGTCGCTGAGTCGCTCGTCGCCGGGATCCTCGACGGCGAGCAGTGGACCCGGCCGGAGCGCTCGCTCAGGAGCCAAGGGCGGCTTCGATCGCCGCGGTGACCTCTTCGGCGTCCGGCTCGACGCGCGGGCGAAAGCGCGTGATCTCCCCGGTCGGCGCGACGAGGAACTTCTCGAAGTTCCACTGGATGTCGCCGGCCTCGCCCTCGGCGTCGGCAACGGCCGTTAAGTGCTGGTAGATCGGGTGCCGCCTGGGTCCGTTCACTTCGATCTTCTCAGTCATCGGGAAGGTCACGCCGTAGGTGGTCGAGCAGAACGTGGCGATCTCCTCCGGGCTTCCGGGCTCTTGTTCGCCGAACTGGTTGCAGGGAACCCCGAGCACGGTGAGGCCGCGCTCGACATAGCGCTCGTGCAGTTCCTCGAGCCCTCGATATTGCGGCGTGAGCCCGCAGCGCGACGCCACGTTGACGATCAGGACCACCCGGTCGCGCAGCGCGGCAAGATCCATCGGCGCGCCGTCGAGCGCGTGGATGTCGGTGCTGAAGATGTCCTCGAGGTCAGATGGGGTCACCCGGGCGAGCATAGGGCGGTCCGGGCCCGATGACACCGGCCGGCGGCCGGCGCTGTCTAGCCTGATCCCATGGGCCGCGCCGCACACTTGCGCGGGCGCCAGATGCCGTCGCTGTGGTGGTCAGCCGCAGAGCTCGTGTTCGGCGTCGCGCTGCTTGCCGGCGCCGCGCTGGTGGGCTACCTGCTCGCCAAGCACCCTGAGCAGAACCGCCTCGACGCCGCCGGGTTCTGGCACCTGGCGGCCGATCCGACCTCTCGCCTGGCAAACGACCTCGTCAAGCTTGGCTCGCTCGACGGCCTTTTAGTCGGCGTTGTCCTCGCCTTCCTCGCGGCGATCTGGCGCGACTGGGTGCGTGCCCTCGCGTGCGCGGCAGCGCCGATCGTGGCGGTCCTCGTCACCGAGCGGGTGGCCAAGCCCATGGTCGGGCGCGCGATTGGAAGCGGGGGCTCCACCTATCCCTCCGGCACGATCACGGCGGTCGCCGCGGTCGTGGCCGCCCTCTACGTGGTGTCGCCGCGCCTTCTCCGGCCGCTCGTTGGCCTGCTCGGCCTCGCCGCGCTGGTCGGCAGCGGCTGGGCCGTGCTCGTGTTGCGCTGGCACTATCCGACCGATGTCATCGGCGGCGTCCTTCTCGGCTGCGGCGGCGTCTTTGTGATCGACGCGGCGGCGCACCTCGTTGCGTTCGGCCTCGGCTGGCGGAATCGGCAACCCGTCGTGCTCGTGCGCTCGCCGCTCGAGGAGACCGTGCACGCGCGCTGAGCTGGGCAACGTCGGCTCCTCGCGCTCGCTTGCCCAAGGCGGGCGCGCCGTGCGATGCCCCGGCCGCCCCTCGAGATCGAACGTCCGATGCCCGGCGCGGTAGACAAAGGGCCGTGTGAGGTAGTAGGCCCGCTCCATGGACTACACCCATCTCGGACGTTCGGGGCTGCGCGTCAGCCGAATTTGCCTCGGCACGATGAACTTCGGCCCACTCACAAGCGAGGACGACTCGCACGCCATCATGGACGCGGCGCACGACGCCGGGATCAACTTCTTTGACACCGCGAACCGCTACGGCGGCGATCTCGGATCCGGCGCGACCGAGCAAATCGTCGGGCGCTTCTTCGCCAAGGGCGGTGGCCGCCGCGAAAAGACCGTGCTCGCCACCAAGCTGTACGGCGAGATGGGGGAGTGGCCCAATGAGTCCAAGTTGTCGGCGCTCAACATCCGCCGGGCGCTCGATGCGAGCCTGAAGCGACTGCAGACTGACTACATCGACCTCTACCAGTTCCACCACATCGACCGGGAGACACCCTGGGAGGAGATCTGGCAGGCGATCGAGGTCGCCGTCGCTCAGGGCAAGATCCTCTACGTCGGCAGCAGCAATTTCGCGGGCTGGCACCTTGCTGCGGCACAGTCCGAAGCGCAAAAGCGGAACTACACGGGACTCGTGAGCGAGCAGTCGATCTACAACCTCGTCGTGCGCGAGGTCGAGCTCGAGGTCCTCCCCGCGGCCCAGCACCTCGGCATCGGAGTGATCCCCTGGTCGCCTCTGCAGGGCGGCCTGCTCGGTGGGGTGCTGCGTAAGCAGCGCGAGGGCAAGCGACGCCTCGAGGGGCGCGCCACAGAGACGGTCGAGCGGATGCGGCCCCAGATCGAAGCCTACGAGGACTACTGCGCCGAACTCGGTCATGAGCCGGGCGATGTGGCACTCGCCTGGCTGCTCCACCAGCCGGCCGTGACCGCTCCGATCGTCGGGCCGCGCACCCGCGAGCACCTCGACGCGGCGTTGCGTGCCCTCACCGTGCGCCTCGAGCCGGCCGCGCTCCAGCGCCTGAATGAGATCTTCCCCGGCTACCGAACGGCGCCCGAGCACTACGCCTGGTGAGCGATGTGGCGGGGGTCGCCTCGCGCGACCGACCTGTCACATCGGGCGAGGCGAACCGGCGGCGCCGGGGTGCGATCAGGTGTTGATCTCGACCCCGGCGCCTGCCCCGGTCATGGCCGTGCGCCGGTCGTGCCCGGGCAGCTCGCCGGCGACTCGCACCGAGGGCTCGATCCGCTGCTCGGTGCGCAGCGAGTTGGCGATAAAGCACTCCCGATGGGCGACCTCGATGAGATGCAGCACCCGCTCGACATTCGTGCCCGGGGCGACGGTGATGCGCGGGCGCAAGATGATCGCGTTGAGCTGCATCGGTCCCTCTTCGTCGCGCATCTCCGCCTCGGCGTCGTCGCCGTACGCGAGCACGGTGACCCGCGCGCGCGCCGCGACCGCAAGGAAGCTCAACAGCTGGCAGGAGGCGGCCGCGGCGAGGACGAGCTGTTCCGGATTGAGCTGCATCGCGTCACCGCGAAAGGCCGGATCGGCGGAGCACTCGAGGTGCTGGCCCTCGATCACCACCTCGTGGTTGCGGTCGTAGTGCTCATAGCCGCCTGCCGTCGAGCCGCTCCAGGTGCACCGAGCTCGGTAGTGGTGGGTATGGCGCGGCGGGTGCAGCGTCTCCACGGCGCGGGCCTCAGCGATCGGCCCGGCGACGGCGCGAGTGGCCGATCGCAACGATGGCGAGCCCGATGAGAAGGAGCACCGCCACGTTGGCGCCCGCGCCGGCCGCGCCGAGCGCGACGGCTGACACGACGAGCGCGCCGGTGGCGATTGTCGCGGCGGGCCAGTGGGAGGGGCGCGTCGGCGGCGCGCCTGGCGCAAGGGCGGGCGGGAGATCGGCGGTGAGCGCGGCGAGCTCGTGGCGATGGCGAGCGGAGAGCGCGGCGTCGATACGGTCGCGTCCCTCATCGATGCCGAGGCGTCCCTCGGCGATCGCTTGGGAAAGCCGCCCTGCCGTGGCGTC
>JAJZKA010000140.1 GCA_021809805.1 Actinomycetes bacterium | reverse complement strand
GATGGGTGGTGCATGCGTGGCGGGCCTTGCTGCCAGCGCGCCTGCGAGCGCCTCGACCGGGCTGACCATCACGACGGTCGGTACCGCGCCGGGGCTGACCCAGGTGATCGCCCAATACGAAAAGCAGCACCCCGGGCTCCAGATCTCGGTGACCTCGATCCCGTCGAACACCTATCAGCCGACCGTGCGCACCGAGCTCTCGGGGGGAAATGGTCCGGACCTGATGTTCGTTTGGGGCGGGGATGGCAACGCGATGGCCGTCGGTGAGCTCGCACCGACCGGTGACATCGCCCAGCTGAATGGCGCCCCTTGGATCCGCGAGATCCCGACCAACGCGAAGAAGCTCTTTGAGGTCAAAGGCGGTGTCTACGCGCTCACGATGAACTACAACGTGGCTGCCTTCTTCTACAACGAGCAGGTGTTCAAGAAGGCCAAGCTCAAGGTGCCGAAGACCTTCCCACAGCTGCTCGCGTCCTGCAGCGCGTTGAACAAGATCGGCGTCGTCCCGATGGATCTCGGGAACCAGGTCGCCTACCTCGACTTCCAGATCCCGGTGATCTTCGCCGACGACATCATCTACAGCGAAGATCCTCACTTTGGCGCCCAACTGGCGAGCGGCAAGACCACGCTCGCCAAGTCCACGCTGTGGCGCAAGGCGATGCTCGAGGGCAACAAGGAGTACGCGGCGCTGTTCAGCCACCACTGCATTGAGCCGGACTCAACGGCGACGACCGACACCGAGGCCATCGCCGCGGTGGCGAGCGGCAAGGCAGGGATGACGACCTTGCTCTCGGGCTTCCAAGAGCTGCGCCAGGACAATCCGAGCGGCAAGTTCGGCTCGTTCGAGGCGCCGGCGTTGAACACTCCGGGCAAGCTCGTCGTCACCGTCGACCCCGGGCTGTCCTTTGCCATCAACCGTCATTCGGCGAACCAGCAGGCGGCCAAGCAGTTCATCGCCTATTTGGCCACGCCCTCGGTGATCGCCTACCTCGCGGCGCAGTCGGACTCGATCCCGAACGTCGTGCCGAAGGGCTTCACCGTGCCCGGCATCTTCAACGGTCTGAAGCCGCTGTTGAACCACGGCCAGATCGCTGAGTACCCGACGAACTACTTCACGAACTACCAGACCAAGCTCACCTGGGAAGCCGAGACCGAGGACATCGCGACCGGTACGGCAACCCCGCAGGCCGCCACTGCGGCGGTGATGAAGACGCTCGGCTGAATCAAGGCCACGGCGCGGCCGTCGCCACGGGGTCCCTGGGATCTCGTGGCGGCGGCTATCGCGTGCTGACGGTGACCGGCAGTATCGACGTGAGCCTCATGACAACCCTGGTGTCGGCGGCGATATGTCGCGACCAACGACGCGCGAGGAAGGAAGAACGAAGGCGTGGCAGCGGTGAGCGCGGTGCTGAGAAGAGGCGTCAATGCGCGTCGGGCCTCGAGAAACGGGGAGGCGCCCGGGCGAAAGCCGCGCTCGGTCTTCAGCCTGCCGGCACTCGTGATGTACAGCTTGTTCGTCATCTATCCGACGGTGGCGACGATCTACTACTCCTTTACCAACTGGAACGGTCTGGGGAACCACTGGCACTTTGTCGGTCTGGCCAATTTCCGTGCCGTGCTCGCGAGCAGCCTCGAGCGCACAGCGCTCGGCAATACGGTCGAGGCGACGGTCGGCATCGTCATCGGCGCGAACTTGCTCGGGTTGATCCTGGCCGTGCTGTTGCAGCGGTCGAGCCGGCTCAACTACGTCCTGCGGCTGTTGTGGTTCCTGCCGGCCGCGCTGCCGAGCATCGTGGCCGGCTACATCTGGACCTTTCTGTACTCGCCCCAAGGCCCGCTCGATGCGATCTGGCACTTCTTCGATCCCTCCGGGATCCCGCCCGGCTTCATCGGCGATCCGCACCAGGCGCTTGCCTCGGTCGCGGCGATCGCGATCTGGCAGTCGAGCGGATACGCGATGGTGATCCTTCTCGCCGGGCTGAAGGCGATCGATCCACAGCTGCACGAGGCCGCGACGATCGATGGCGCGAGCCCCTGGCAGCGCTTCCGCCGGGTCACGCTGCCGCTGCTCCGCCCGGCGTTCACGGTGAGCATCGTGCTCTCTACGGTCAGCGGGTTGTTGCTCTTTGACGCCGTCGTGGCGACGACCGACGGGGGTCCGGGCTATGCGACCGAGACGCTGGCAACCCAGCTGTACAAGCAGGCGTTCTTGTTCAACGACTTCGGGTTCGGCATGGCCATGGGGGTCTTGATCGCGCTGTTGGTGTTGATCGTGACCGGGGTCTTGCTCTTCACGCTGAATCGCAACGAGGCACGCTCATGAGCTCGGCAATCGCAGCAGCCGGCCAGCCGGCGACGATGAAGTTCAGCGAGCGATGGCGGCGGTGGCGCCGACCGGTCGCTCGGACGATTTTCGTCCTTCTCACGCTGGTGTTCTTCGCGCCGGTGCTGCTGTCGATCGAGTTGTCCTTCCGTTCGAACACCCAGATCAACATCGCACCGCTGGCCTTCCCGCGTGCGCTGACCTTCTCGGACTTCTCCACGGCGTGGACGGTGGGCTCGCTCGGGCGATCGCTCGTGTGGTCGGCGATCATCGATGTGGTCTCGGTGCTGTGGCTGACCATCATGGGCCAGCTGCTTGCCTACTACATCGTGCGGCGTGGGAACCGTGTCGGGGCACTGCTGTTGATGTACCTGCTCGTCGGCCTCGCGGTTCCCTACCCATCGCGGCTGCTGCCGCTCTATGAGCTGATGCTGTCGCTGCACCTTGTCGGCAACCCGCTCTCGGTGATGCTCTTCCAGGCGGCTTCGTTGACGCCCCTCAGCGTTCTGATCTATCGCAGCTTCCTGCAGCGGATGCCGATCGAGTACGAAGACGCCGCGTACGTGGACGGCGCGGGCCATTTCCAGGTACTGCGCCATGTCGTGATGCCGATGCTCTGGCCAAGCACCGTGGCGGTTGCCACCCTCACGGGGATCTTGATCTGGAACGACTTCTTCACCCCGTTGCTGCTCGTCGGTGGGAGCTCGTACGCGACGGTCCCCGTCCGGATCTACACCTTCGTCGGTGAGTACACCGCCCAGTGGGGCGACATCTTCGCCGGTCTCACCCTCGCGTCCATCCCGGTGATCATCGTGTTCATCTTCCTCCAGCGCCACCTCATCGAGGGGCTCGGAAGCGGTTTGAAGGGATAGCCCAATGGAGCTCAAGATCACGGCCGTCGAAGTGCTCGCCGTCGAAGGGCTGGTCCCGGCGCACCCCGGTGTCCGCCAGCGCCAGGTGCGGCCCCTCGATCGCTATGTCGACGAGCGGCCCTCGCTCATCTCCCCGGCGATCTCCGAGGAGGCGATGCGGCCGGGGCGCGCGCTCTACCTGCGCCTTGGCACAAGCGATGGCCCAGAAGGGCTCTATGGCCCGATCGACGAGGAGACGGCTTGGCCGATCCTTCGTCAACTGGCGGGATTCGTCGTCGGCAAGGACGCGATGGGTGTCGGCGAGCTGTGGGACAAGATGGAGCGCCTGGATCGCCATGCCCGCCACGGGCAGTTGAAGATGGCGATCAGTGCCATCGATAACGCGGCGTGGGACCTGCGCGCCCGGGCGCTCGAAGTTCCCGTGTGGCACCTTCTCGGCGGCTCGTCGCGCACTGCGGTGCCGGCGTACGCGAGCACGCTTGGGCTCTCCCACGACGCGGGGGAGCTCGAGGACGCCGCCCGGCGCCTTGCCAATGAGGGATTTGGCGCCCAGAAGTGGTTCTTCACCAAGGGCCCGGGGGACGGCGCCGATGGCCTTCGGACCAACCTCGCGCTCATCGAGCGGCTGCGCGGCGAGCTCGGCGAGCACTACCCGCTGATGTTCGACGCCTTCATGGGCTGGGACGTCGGATTCGCCCGGGCATGGGCATCGTCCGCGCGGCGCTTTGCGCCGACGTGGCTCGAAGAGCCGCTCGCCCCCGGCGCGCTCGCCGCCTACCGGGAGCTGCGTCGTGGCGTGGACGTCCCCCTGGCGGCGGGCGAGCACCTCTATGACCGCGCGGAGATGCTCGAATTCCTGTCCTCTGGCGTGCTCTCAGTCCTCCAGGCGGACCCGGAATGGTGCGGCGGGGTGAGCGAGCTGGTGCGGATCTGCGCGCTGGCGGCGCTCTTTGGCGTCCGCGTGATCCCGCACGGCCATGGCCTGCACGCCGCGCTGCACGTGGTCGCCAGCCAGTCGCCAGAAGTCTGTCCGATGGTCGAGTATCTCTTGAACGTGATGCCAGGACGCTTTTATTTCGAGCGCAACCCACCAGTTCCGCACGCCGGCGAGGTCATGTTGCCAAGCGCACCGGGCTTTGGGATCGAGCTCGACGAGGAAAAGGCGACGAGTGTCCGGCACCTGTCCGCATCGCTTGTCTGAACCTCTGCGCGAGTCGGTCCAAGACGCGCCAGGCGATGCCGAGCGGCTTATTCCTTGGCCTCGACGAGGCCGCGTGAGGTCGTGAGTCTCGAGATCACGTCCTCATCGAGCTCGATGCCGAGGCCGGGACCCTGCGGGGTGGCGATGCGCCCACCTCGCACCTCGGGCGGATTCTTCATGATGGCGTGCTCGGCCAGGGCGTGCGGCTCGATGTTGCACTCTTGGGGATAGATGCAATTCGGCGTGGATACCCACAGGTGCAGGTGCGCCGCGGTGCCGATCGTGGGATCGGTGTTGTGATGTCCCACAGCGCGATGTCGATGCCCGCCATGGCGTTCAGGTGCGCACCGGCGGGCCCGAGCTTGTACGCCTGGTAGTACATCTCGGCCCAAAGCCGTTCGGTGTCGAGCGGGTTGGCAACTGCTCGCGTTATCGTTGTGCCGCTGTGCACGACCGGTGTTCGTGAAGGCCGATCTTGCGGCGAAAGAGCACGCCGTCGACGCGCACCTGTTCGCTGAGCACCACGGTGTGGCTCAGGTTCTGGGCGAGCGCGGCGCGCACCGCCTTGGTCAGCCGGATCCGTACGGTGCTTTGGGCGGTGTCGTGGAGCGCGAAGTGGCTGAGGCCGACGAGGCGCTTGCTGAGGCGGACCACCGCCTGCCCCGCCGGGAGCTCGCGCAGCTCAGAACTGAGCGGCCGAGTCGGTGCCCGGACGTCCGAGGGGGTCGTCAGATTCAGCCTTCGGCTCCCTGTCGCCCTTCTCGACGCCCCACTCGATGTCGTCGGAACCGGGCCCCTGCGCGCTGAGGCGTGACGTGGCGCGCTCGGGACGCCCCCGTGCCAGTACCACTCGATGCGCGCCAGGGTCACGACGTCGCCGGCCACGACCCGACGGCGGTCCGTGCGATCGGCGTGCCCTCGCCGGAGATGATGCAGAGAACCTGGCCGCTGTGATGCGCGTGCGGCCGGGTGCGTGCGCCCGCCTCGAGCTGGACGGAGAAGACAGCCGGGCGGGATCCAAGGGGCTCTCGTAGAAGCGAAAGTGCGCTCTGCCCACGAAATGCCGGGCGTGCTGTCGGGCACCTCGCCGCTCGCGCGGTTCTCGTGATTGATTTCCATGGCCGGCGCCTCCCCGCCCCGGCCGAGCGCGCATGCCGCCGCTGCCCTGCGGTCCACCTGGCCTCCCTGCGGTGTTCGGCGTCCGCCTGCGTCGACAAGGTCTTCTGCTCCTTCCGCGCCAAGCGCGGCGCCCCGGCGGGTTGTCATCGCGCCGGAGAGCGAGCTGGCTCAGTGATTCGGATCGGTCGGGGACCCGGCACCTGCGACGTCCTTTTGCAATGCAAGGCGCGGGTCGTCGAGGAACACACTTGCGACCGGCCAGGAGAGCACGGTGGCGAGGTCATCGACGAGCTCGCGCCCGCCGATGCCGACCACCACGCCGGCGTCGCTCCAGCTCCGGACATCTTCTGCCGTCAGAAACGGGCGATCGATCGAGGTCATTGCTGCCGGAATCGTGCACAAGAGTCCTGGGAGGTCGACGGGCCTGGCATGCAAGATGGCGAGCAGGGGGAGCGCGGGTTCCGTCTTGCCGACCGCCCTCAGCATGAGATGGTCGAAAGACGACGCGAGAACGCGCTCGGGACGCCGCTTCACGCAGGTGCAGAACACCTCGGCGAGCCGCTCGTCGAAGGTCCAGCCTGCCTTGAGTTCGACGTCGAGCCAGAGCCATGCCGGCACCGTGTCGAGAACCTCTTCAAAGCGCGCAAGCGGTGTCCGACTTCCGTCGACCTGGACCACCGGGACGCCCGCCAGCTCTGACCAGGTGAGATCGCGGACCCAGAGTGGACGCAACCTGGTGTCGTCATCGAGGCGGCGGAGGATCAGTTCATTCCCATCGGTCCAGAGTCTCGGGTCGTGAATGACGATCGGGACGGCGTCCTTCGTCAGCTGGATGTCGAGCTCAATTCCGTCTGCCCCGACGGCGACGGCGGTCGCGAACGCCTGCAGCGTGTTCTCGGGCTCGAGCGCCGAAGCCCCGCGGTGCGCCCACACAAAGGGACGGGCCTGTCCCCCGCGCGGGTGAGGGAAGCGAGTGCGATCCACCTGGTCCAGCGAGGGAGAGATCGGCATTCTCAGGACTCCTTCATCGGGGCGTCTGTCGTGGCGGCGACCGGCAGCGACGAGCTCGCCAAGGCTTCGAGCGCGCATCGGCGCGTGGCTTCCTGTAGCTGCGCGCTGACCGCAGCGCAGCCGGCGATCACCGGACCGCCCGCTTCGAGGTGATAGTCGCCCTCGAGACCAAGAACGACGCCTCCGGCGTGACGAACCAGAGCCACGCCGGCGGCGACATCCCACGCGCTTGGCGCAGCGAGCACGGCGGCATGCGCCTGGCCAGCAGCGACCGCCGCCAGGGCGAGCGCCGCCGCGCCCATCACGCGCACGCCTCCCCCTCGACGTCGGACCTCAACCTCGACGGCCTCGAGGGTGCCCGGCGGCGCGTCCGCCGGGAGCTCAAGCAGCACAAGCTTTCCGGCGAGCGACGGGTCCCCGGCGACCTCGGTCCGCCTTCCATTCAATTCGCTCGGGCGATCCCGGCCGGCGGTCAAGTACAGGTCGTGACGGGACGACTCGGCGACGAGCCCGGCGACCGGCTCGCCGCCTTCGAGCAACGCGACCGAGCAGCATGACCACGGCAGTCCGCTCACGAAGTTGGTCGTGCCGTCGATCGGGTCGATGATCCAGTCGCGGCGTCCGGTCGGACCTCGTCGCCAACCCCGTTCCTCGCCAAGAAAACCATCGCGGGGATAGGCATGAGACGTCACCTCGAACAGCCAGGCCTCAAGCGCCCGATCAGCCGTCGTCACGAGATCTTGGGGGCCGTGCTTCGTCTCGACGCCCATCCTTCCCCGGTCCCTGATCGCCGCGTCCATGCGCTCGAGCACGCCCTGCGCGAGGGAACGCAGATGAGACTCGAGGTCGGAGGCCTCTCCGGGCTCGCGAAGTGCCGACGGTGGTGCGTTCATGACACTCCCCGGCTGGGTGCAATACGGTCGGCGCGCTCGGCCCGGCGGCAACCCGGGCACACGGACCGCCCGGGCACGATCCTCGCCACGCGGCAGCTCGGCGCGACCCGGGTGTCTTTGCGCGTCATCGTCCCACTCCGGCTTCCTCTTGTGGTGGGCAGAACTCGGTTCGGTGGCCGTACTGACCCGGCGCGGACCGAAGCACGCCCCCATCCCCTCACGTGCGAACCGACCGTCCGACGCTGCGCCAAGGTGCTGCGCCGAACGCCGAAGCGCGACACCAACCCTCTTTGTCTTATTGTGCTTACCTTACCGGCAAACTAGCATCCCGGTCATGGGTTTGTCTACGAGCCGGGGCGAATCGGCGAGCGAGTTCCGTGCCGCGTTGGCGGGTCCTTCGCTGCATCGTCACCTTCCCTGGATCCGTCACCTTCCCTGGATCCACGATGACACGCGCTGCTCCGGGGCGGACAGTGATGAGAGCCATCAGCACTGAGACCGACGGGTCCACGGGAGGAGTCCGGAGCCCGAATCTCGTCCTCGTCCTCGTTGACGACATGGGCTACTCCGACCTCGGCTGCTACGGCGGCGAGGTGCGCACCCCGGCGATCGACGGGCTCGCCCGCGGCGGTGTCCGCCTCGCCCACTTCTACAACACCGCTCGCTGCAGCCCGTCGCGTGCCTCACTGCTGACCGGTCTTCATCCGCATCAGACCGGGATCGGCATCCTCACCAATGATGATCGGCCGGAGGGCTACCCGGGCTCGCTGAATGGCCGCTGCGTCACCGCAGCAGAGCTGCTGCGCGACCACGGCTATGCCACCGCGATGTGCGGCAAGTGGCATCTCTCCGCCCAGATGACCGAGCCGGACGAGTCCTGGCCGACCCGTCGCGGTTTCGAACACTTTTTCGGCTCACTGACCGGCTGTGGGAGCTACTACCAGCCGAAGACGCTCTTTCGCGGCGAGGAGAATGCAGAAGACGAGGCGCTCGCGCCCGACTTCTTCTACACGGATGCGATCAGCGACGAGGCAGTGCGCTACATCCATGCCCACGACGCTGTCCGGCCGTTCTTCCTCTACGTCGCCTACACCGCCCCCCACTGGCCGCTCCACGCTCTCGAAGACGACATCGGCTCCTATGACGGCGTCTTCGACGCCGGTTGGGACGAATTGCGCGAACGGCGCCTCCAGCGGCTCGTCGACGAGGGCTTGTTCTCCTCCGCGGCACTCGCAAGCGGACGCGATCCCACGCAGCCGGCGTGGGTCGACGCACCGCATCGAGACTGGCAGCTCCGGCGGATGCAGACGTACGCCGCGCAGCTCACCTGCGTCGACCGCGGCGTGGAACGAATTGTGGCGGCGCTCAGCCAGACTGGCGCGCTCGACGACACGCTCATCATTTTGCTGTCCGACAACGGCGCGTCGGCGGAGGACCTCCCACTGATCTCCGCCGAGCGCTTCGCCACTCGCTCGGACATCTTGCCCCGGGCGACGCGCGCCGGCGAGAGGATCCGCGTCGGTAATTCGCCCGACATCTCCCCCGGCCCGGAAGACACCTACTCGAGCTACGGGCGGGCGTGGGCGAACCTGTCGAACACCCCCTTCCGTTTCTACAAGCGCTGGGTGCACGAAGGCGGCATCGCGGCGCCCTTCATTGTCCACTGGCCGGCCGGTGGTCTGGCGACTGGCAGCGTCCAGTCCACCGCCTTCCAGCTGACTGATGTCCTGCCGACGATGCTCGAGGCCGCTGGTGTCGCCGACGGCACCCCCGCCCGGGACGACGCCGTGCCCCGCGAGGGGACGTCGATGCTCGCGGCCTTGCGCGGGGGAGAGGGCGAAGCGCACCCGCTGTTCTGGGAGCACACGGGCAATGCTGCCGTGCGCCTCGGCAGCTGGAAGCTCGTGCGCGCAGACCCAGGACCGTGGGAGCTCTACGACATCGATCGTGACCCGGCAGAGCTCGACAATCGCGCCGCCGACCATCCCGACGTCGTTACCGAGCTCGTTGCCCGTTGGAACGCCTGGGCGGAACACGTCGGCGTGATCCCCTGGGACGTGATCGTCGAGCTCTACCGCCGACGGGGGGCATCTGCTGACGAAGCTGCGGGATAAGAGCGCGCCACCCGAGCAGCGCTCGGCGCCGAGCCGTGACATCGCACTCGACTCGGTGATCGGTGTTCGAAGGGATTCGTTGCCTGAGCGCTGCAGTTATCCCGAGGCTGCGTCGGCCCAGCGGGAGGAGCCAGCAGTGCTCGCTCGCGCATCGATCCCCGGCGTTGCTCGCCACCTCGGCGTTCGTGCCGTCGCTCGCCACAGCGCTGCCGATCACCCGGTCACGGCGAAGCCGCCGGTGCTCACCTCCCACCGCA
>JAJZKA010000139.1 GCA_021809805.1 Actinomycetes bacterium | reverse complement strand
CCGAACGTCGGCGGGCCAGCCCACGGCCCGAAGCCGGCCGGATCAAAACGATGGCGGGGACGGTGCTCGCGACCTTCGAAACGTGCGGCGAATCTCGCCGGGCCGATAGGACGCTCACTTCGGTGGTGATACATCGCAACCTCCTCACGACGCTGCGGTACGTGTAGAGAAAGCATATCGCGATATATCGCTGATAAGTCGGGCGCGCGCAGAACAGCGGACGCCGCGCAGGCTCAGGAAGCAGCGGTCGACAGTGCCGGAGCCGGGGCCTCGAGTACCAGCCCGTCGCGCAGCACGATCGATTTGCCGCGCAGCGCTGGGACACGCGGCCCGGGGAGCAGGATCCCGGTGAGGTTGAGGGGATCGGCCGCCGAAAGTCGGATGGTCTGGCCCCCGGCAGGACTGGCGGCAATCTCCCGCAGCTGCTTGAGCGCCTCGGGCAAGGCGAACTGCTCACCCGTCGGTCCCGCGACGAATCGGCCACCCCGCACGACACCACGAGCCTCGAGGCGTCGCAAGGCCCACAGGACCTCGCGCCAGGCAATCGCGCCGAGCTCGCGCAGCACGAGGTCGCGAAAGACCACGCCCCAGCGCGCGAGCAGCTGGGTGGCAACCGCCTCGGCGAGCTCGTCGGGATCGAAGCCCTCCGGCTCGGCGTCTTCGAGGACCGACCAGCGACCGCCGGCGAGCGCCGGCGAGAGCGAGGGGACCGGCACGTGCGGGCGACCGAGACGGCGCAAGGGACGGCGAGGGCCACTGCGACTCACCGAGCGGTAGCGGCCCGCCAGCAGGCCGCGCACCGCGGCAAAGCCGTCGGCGGTGAGCCAGCCGCGCGCGGCTCCGTCCCAGAGCGCCTCGGCGATCTCGAGGGGTAGGCGACCCGTGATGCGGCACAGATCGGCAAAGAAGAGGGCGCCACGTTCCCGCAGTGCCTCGAGGACCTCTCCGGTCGCGCCGGGCCCCGGCTCAACGGGTCGGCCAGCGCCGCGGGCCGCCGCGAGCAAGAAAGCGAGGTCGCTCCGGCGCACGATGCTGAGCGGGGTCGCCCGCGAGGGTGCTGCCCCCGAGCGACGGGGAACGGCATCAAGATTCTCCACCCGAGTCGACAGCCGACCCCATGCGATCTCGCCGTTCGCGCAGGCCTCGTCCAACAGGCGGGGCGAGTACTGGGCCACGCGGGCCGGCAATACCGCGTCCTCCCACGCCCCGACCGCAAGCTCATA
This sequence comes from Actinomycetes bacterium, assembly GCA_021809805.1. Classification (GTDB taxonomy): domain Bacteria; phylum Actinomycetota; class Acidimicrobiia; order Acidimicrobiales; family Bog-793; genus JAKABX01. The sequence goes on along the minus strand of JAJZKA010000139.1, from coordinate 8,691 downwards.
GCCCTGCAGCTGCTCGACGGCCTCGAGGAGGCCCCGGGTGCCGAGCAAGCGGGTGCCGGTGACCACGTGCTGCCAAACGCAGAAGAAGCGCACGAGCTCTTGCACACTGACTGGCGAGAATGTCCGTCGCTCCCGATCGCGCATGCGCGCGTGGATGCGCGCCACGAGTCGCCGTGCACACCAACGGTCACCCATCACCCGCAGCGCACCACCCATCGCCTCGACGGTGACGAGCGCGACCTCGAGCGCCGCCGGGCTCACGGGGCCGAGGCGCGCGGCGAGCTCGGGGCGAGTGATCGGCCCGACGTGCTCGAGATGGCCGCGCACCGCGTCGGCGAGCGCCTCTTCGGGCGTCACCTCCAGTGCCGCCAGCGCCGGCGGCAATACAGGCTCGGGCTCGACGAGCGCGTCGGGGAAGAGCGCGGCCACCGCACGACGCCGCTCGGCGGCGGCCCAGCGGGACTCATCATCGAGCTGGACCACCATTGCCCGGCCCACCGCGACCAGCGAGGCGAACAGCGTCTCGTGCGCCGGCAGCGGCGCAACGACGACGCAGGAGACGAGGGCCTCATGCAGCTCATCAGCATCTCGGGGGGCGATCGCCGCCTGTGCGGCAACCTCGGCGACGATGTCGGGGTCGAGCACCGACAGGTCCCGCGCCTCGAGGGGCAGGCCGCGGCGCGTGGCGACGGCCCGGGTTCGGCGCTCCTCCAGCGGCGCGTCGTCGAGGAAGGTGTAGGGGCGGCCGTTCAAGATCTCGTGCGCGAGCACGGACGGCTCAGTCGTGTCCACGCAGTGGAGCGCGACGGACCCCGATCGCAACCCGGTAACGAGCTGACGCAGCCCGGCGAGGTCCATCGCCTCGCTGCAGCAGTCCACGATCGTCTGATTGACGATCGGGTGGTCGGGAGGTTCGATCGGGCCGGTGACGTTCTCCTGGCAGGCGGCAAGCATGGGGAAGATCGAGGCCATGAGATCGTCCGCCTCCATCCGCTGGATTGCCGGGGGGAGGTGCCGGCTCCCTCGGAATCGGGGGGAGACAAGGGAACGGGACAGGTTCCAGCGCCAGCGCGAGGTGAAGATCGGCGTCGGCAGCACCGCCTGCACGAGCACGTCACCGACGGTCTCAGGAGACAGGTAGCGCCCGACCTCTTCGAGCGGGAAGGCGTGCTGTGGCCCGAGCGACAACACGGCGGCGTCGTCGCCCGCGGCGGCCTGTAACTCGAAGTCGAAGCTCCGGCAGAAGCGCTTGCGCAACGCAAGACCGAGCCCGCGGTTGATTCGTCCTCCATAGGGCGAGTGGACGACGAGCTGCATCCCGCCGGTGTCGTCGAAGAAGCGCTCGAGGACGAGCCGCGCTTTGGTCGGCAGCACGCCGAGCTGGGCCAGTCCGGTCGCGAGGTAGGCAACGGCTTCTTCGACCGGCCGCCCGACCTGGCCGGTCCAGACCTCGAGCGCGCGGCAGGCCGCAGCGGGGCCACCGGCGAGGAGCCGACCTTCAACAAGCGAGCGCAGCTCGGAAACCGCGTCCGCGAGCTCGTCGGTGCGCGCCGGCGCCTCTCCGAGCCAAAACGGCAGCGTCGGTGCCGCGCCCTCAGCATCGACGACACGGACCACACCGGTCTCGACCCGCCTCACCCTCCAAGAGTTGGTACCGAGCAGGAAGACGTCCCCGGCCATCGATTCCACGGCGAAGTCCTCATGCACGGTGCCGACGAGCGCCTCGTCCGGGTCGGTGATGACCTTGTAGTCCGCGAGCTCGGGGATCGCTCCGCCCGACGTCGTGGCGACGAGTCGAGCGCCGCGCCGAGCGCGCAGCACCCCATTCACGCGGTCGCGGTGCAAATGGGCGCCGCGCCGGCCACGGCCGGTGGTGACCCCTTCGGCGAGGAGTTCCACCACGTCGTCAAGATCCTTGTCCGAGAGATCGCGGTAGGGGGCGGCGCGGCGCACCAGCGCGGCGAGCGCCCCCTCGGCGATCCCCTCCTCGCCGGCCGAGGCACACTCGGCGACGATCTGCTGGGCCAAGATGTCGAGAGGTGCCCTTGGAATGACGACGGCGTCGAGGCGGCCCTCGGCGACGGCCCCAAGCAGCGCAAGGCACTCGACGAGCTCGTCCCGGGTCAGCGGGTAGAGGCGGCCGCGCGGGATCCCGCCCAGGCGGTGCTCGGCCCGCCCGATGCGCTGCAAGAAGGTGGCGATCGAGCGCGGCGAGCCGAGCTGGCACACGAGGTCCACCGGCCCGACGTCGATGCCGAGCTCGAGGGACGCGGTGGCGACCACGCCCCGCAGGTCTCCAGCGCGCAGGCGTTGTTCGACCCGCAGGCGCCGCGCCGTCGACAAACTGCCATGGTGAGCGGCGACGAGGTCCTCCCCCACGACCGCGCCGAGGAGATGGGCAAGCCGCTCGGCCATGCGCCGCGTATTGACGAACACGAGCGTGGTGCGATGCGCGAGTACGTGCTCGGCAAGGCGCCCAACCACCTCGTGCAGCTGGTCGGTGGTCGAGACCGCGCCGAGCTCCTCGCTCGGCAGCTCGATCGCCACCTCGAAGGGGCGTCGGTGGCCGACATCGACAACGGCACAGCGCGCCGCTCCATCCCGCTCGGTGCGATCTGGCCCACCGCCGACGAGGAGCCGTGCGATGTCCTCGATCGGCCGCTGAGTCGCCGACAGGCCGATGCGGATCGGCCGGCCCCCGCCAGCCGCGGCGACGCAGGCGTCAAGGCGCTCGAGGCTGAGCGCGAGGTGAGCGCCGCGTTTGTCTCGGGCGAGCGCATGGATCTCGTCCACGATCACCGTCTCGACCGTCTCAAGCATCGCCCGTCCGCGCACCGACGTCAGCAGCAAGTAGAGCGACTCGGGCGTCGTGACAACGATGTCGGGGCGGTCCTTCACCATGGCGGCGCGCGCCGAAGCCGGCGTATCGCCGTTGCGCACGGCAACCCGCACGTCGGGCACCGGGCAACCAAGTGCCTCGGCGGCTTCGCTGATCTCGGCGAGCGGCACCTCGAGGTTCTGCGCGATATCGACGGTAAGGGCCCGCAGCGGCGAGACGTACAGGACTGAGGTCCCACGCCGGTCCTCGCTGCAATCGCGCCGCGCGCAGCGATCGATTGCCACCAAGAAGCCGGCAAGCGTCTTGCCCGAGCCCGTCGGTGCCGCCACGAGGGTGTCCCGGCCGGAGGCGATCGATCGCCATCCGAGGGCCTGTGCCTCGGTCGGCCCGGCGGGAAATCGCGCGCGGAACCACCGACCGATCGCGGGGTGGAACGAGGCGAGGATCGCCTCACCATCTCTGCCAGCGAGAGCGATCCCTCCGAGCTCGCGGCCGTGCCCGTTGGCCGACGAAGCCGACGTTGTCACCCGCCGAGCGTATCCCCGCGCTGTGTCAGCGCCCCCGGCGCGCGGTCCTGGAGGCCAGCGTTGTGCTCATCCGCCCGGGCGCTCGCGCCGCAGCACGGCCGCGCCCGACCACCAGCGGCCCGAGAAGCGCCACGCTGGCGTGACGCGCCGCCACCCGCTCGCCGGCGTGGGGTGGGGCGCAGGGCGGGGCCAGCACTCCTCCACGGCCAGCGCGATCGCGACGAGCACCTCTGGCGCCGGAGCGAGGCGCCCGTGAGGATCTGCCGGCCCGGCACCCACCAGCAGGTCCTCGATAGCGGCGCGCTCGCTCACAACGGGATGTTGCCGTGCTTGCGCTTGGGGAGGTCCTCGCGCTTTGAGGCGAGCATCTCCAGGTTGCGGGCGAGCACGGCACGGGTGTCCGCCGGATCGATCACCTCGTCGACATAGCCGCGCGCGGCCGCGATGTAGGGATTGGAGAAGCGCTCGGTGTAGGCGGCAACGAGCTCGGCCCGCCGCGCCAAGGGGTCCTCGGCGGCCGCGAGCTCGCGGCGGTGCACGATCTCCACCGCCCCGTCTGGGCCCATGACGGCCAGCTCGGCCGACGGCCAGGCGAAGGAGAGATCGGTTCCGATGGACTTCGAGTCCATGACGAGGTAGGCGCCGCCATAGGCCTTGCGGACGACGACCTGGATCCGCGGCACGGTCGCCTCACAGTAGGCATAGAGCAGCTTGGCCCCATGGCGGATGATGCCACCGAACTCCTGATCGGTCCCCGGCATGAAGCCGGGGACGTCGACGAAGGTCACGAGCGGAATGTTGAAGGCGTCGCAGGTGCGCACGAAGCGTGCACCTTTTTCCGAGGCGTCGATGTTGAGGACCCCGGCGAGCACTGAGGGCTGATTGCCAACGATCCCGACCACCCGGCCGCCGATCCTCGCGAAGCCACAGGTGAGGTTGGCGGCCCAGTGCGTGAAGTACTCGAGGTACTCGCCATCGTCGACGACCGCGGCGATGAGCTGTTTCATGTCGTAGGGCTGGTTCGGCCGCGTGGGCACGAGCTCGCGCAGCTCGGGGCACGGGCGGTCCGTGGTGTCACTCGAGAGCATGCTCGGAGGCTCTTCGATGTTGTTCGAGGGCAGGAAGGAGAGCAGGTAGCGGACATCCTCGAGGCAACTCTTCTCGTCGGGGGCGACAAAGCTCGCCACCCCCGAGCGGGTCGCGTGCGTCATCGCTCCACCGAGTTGCTCGTGGTCGACCTCCTCGCCGGTCACGGTCTTCACCACGTCCGGCCCCGTGATGTACATGTGACTCGTCCCCTGCACCATGAAGACGAAGTCCGTCAGCGCCGGCGAATACACCGCCCCACCTGCCGATGGCCCGAGAATCACGCTGATCTGCGGGATCACCCCGGACGCCCTCGTGTTGCGGAGGAAGATCCCGCCGAAGCCATTGAGGGCGACGACCCCCTCTTGGATACGGGCGCCACCGCCGTCGCACAGTCCGATGAGGGGCTTACCCGTCTTCAGGGCGTGCTCTTGGACCTTGTGGATCTTGGCGGCGTGTGCTTCGCCAAGCGAGCCGCCGATCACCGTGAAGTCCTGGCTATACACCCACACCCCGCGACCGTCGATCGTGCCGAACCCGGTAACGACGCCGTCGGTGTAGGGGCGGTTGTGATCGAGCCCGCTGCCGTAGGCGTGGTGGCGCACCAGCGCGTCGAGCTCTTGGAACGATCCCTCATCGAGCAGCAGCTCTAGGCGCTCGCGAGCCGTGAGCTTGCCCTTCGCCCGCTGGGCCTCGATCGCCCGTTCCGTGCCGGCGCTGCGCGCCTGCTCCTTCTTGCGGGCGAGGTCCTCGAGGCGAGCCTGCATGTCCAGGCCGGACGTCTCAACCATGACGGGCAAGGCTAATGGCTCGGCGGCGCGCGGTCGCGAGCGTGCCGCCGATGCTCTGGGTCTCGAGCGACCCGAGCTCAGGCATCGACCTCGCGCCGGCCCTCAAGCGCCCGGCCGAGCGTCAGCTCGTCGGCATACTCGAGGTCCCCGCCGACCGGCAGTCCACTTGCGATCCTCGTCACCTTCACCCCGAGCGGTCGCAGGAGACGGGCAAGGTACATCGCCGTGGCATCGCCCTCGAGGTTGGGGTTCGTGCAGAGGATCACCTCAGCCACCTGGTCGGCGTCGATCCGCGCCAGCAGCTCGCGCACGCGCAACTGCTCGGGGCCGACGCCCTCGATCGGGCTCAACGCCCCGCCGAGCACGTGATAGCGACCGCGGAACTCGCGGGTGCGCTCCACCGCGACGATGTCACGAGGATCTTCGACAACGCAGACCTGCGTGGTGTCGCGCCGTGCATCGGCGCAGATCGGGCAGAGCGGCGAGACAGTGACGTTGAAGCACACCGAGCAGAGCATCGTCTTCTCTTTGACCTCAACGATCACTCGCGCCAGGCGCAGCGCGTCCTCCTTCGCCGCCTTGAGCAAGTGAAACGCAATGCGTTGCGCTGACTTCGGACCGACCCCTGGCAGGCGGCCGAGCTCGTCGACAAGATCCTGGATCGGGCCGTCAAAGAGCGGCAGGGCAGCCTCCTCGGGTCATCGCAGTCCTCATCGGCCGAGCTCGGGAGGCTGATCGTCGTCTGCCACCTCGTCGGCGCCGTCGATGTCTTGCTCGTCGCTCTCGGTCTCGTCGTCGAGATCGGCGAGTGACCCGAACAGGCCCCCGAGCGCGTTGGTGACCGCGCTGCCCATGGCGTCACGCCGGACGACCTCGAGCTTTGTCGCGAGATCGCGCAACGAGGCCAGCACGAGGTCCTCGAGCAGGCTCGGGTCGTCGGGATCGATCACCGAGGCGTCCAGGTGTACCGCGGTGAAGCTGAGCTCCCCGGTGGCCTCGATGCGGACCGCCCCGCCAGCAGAAGAGCCCACGACGATCCGGCTGCCCGCGTCCGCCTGAGCTGAGGCGAGATCGCCCTGCAGCGACTGCAGCCGAGCGAAGAGATCACCCGCACCGCCGGTCCCGAACGTCATGGCGTAACCTCCTCTGCCCCGGGGAACGCCCTCAAGAGGCTTTCCTCTGCCCAGCTCACCCCGGGTGCCGTCGGCGGTGGCGTGCCCGAGTCGCGCTCGTCAAGCTCAGCGAGCTCGTCCAAGTCTTCCTCGACTGGCGCTGCGGCGCCCGCCGGGGGGACTGGTGCCCCTGCGGGCGGTGGCCCCCCCGCAGGTTGGTCGGCATCAGACGGAGCGGCATCGACTGCGAGGCGCAGCGCGAGCTGGCGCCCAAAGTGCGCCGAGAGCGCGGCACGCACCTCCTCGGTCAGTGCGGCAGCGTGGTTGAGGTGTGCCTGGTTCGGGACCGCGAAGACAACCTCCCCGCTGGCCTCGACGAAACGACCGGCCCCGAAGACCGCCCGCACTTTCGGACGTAGGCGCGGGAACACGTGGTCGCCCCAGGCGGTGACGAGCTCGTCACGACTGGGTACCGCAGCAGCCCCGGCCGGCGGCGCGGGCGCCGTCGGCGAGGTCGATGGCCGGCCGCGGTTCGACTCGGGAGCGGGCAAAGGTGCTGAACTAGCACCAGGCCCCGTCGGCGACTCGCTCCGGCGACGGAAGGCGCCGAGCGCCGGTCGGGCGGGCGGTGTCGGCACTGCGAGAGGTTGTTCGGGCTCGGGCGCTGCAGGGTGCTTCGTCGCCGCAGGATGCTCCGGCGAGGTCGAGCGCGCTGGGGATGGGGAGGATTCAGGTCGCGCCGGTGTTGGGCCGATGGCGGTTAGCCCCCCCGCGTGCACAGCGCTCCCCGCGTCCAGCGCCGCGACGCGCCGTTCCAGGCGCTCCAGGCGCTCGGCGAGAGCGGCAGGCGAGTCGTCGGCCGCCGGATTTGCCAGGCGGATCACGGCCGTCTCGAGAGTGACGCGGGGTTCGGGCGCCTCGCGCATCGCGACGATCGCCGTGCCGAGCACCTCCATGGCCCGAACTGCCTTGGCGGTCCCGAGGTCGCTGGCAAACCCAGGGGGTGCTCCCACCAGCAACGCGGGCGCGACGAGCCCGAGAAAGCCGCGCCGCAGCAACTCGATGAGCTCGACCGCAACTTGTTGAGGGTCGCGGCCTCGACGCATGGCGGTGTCGACCCCCACCAGCGCGCCAGCGCTGTCCTCGGCAGCGATCGCCGTCACGATGGCCTCCAAGAGGTCGCCTTCGTCGTCGAGCACACCTCCGGCTGCCACCTGGTCGAGGGCGGACAGCGCGTCGCGTGCCGAACCGCGACCTTTGCGCATCGCCGCTCCGAGTGCACCTTCGGGGAGCTCGAGTCGGGCGCGCGCCGCCACGTTCTCGAGGAGGTCGCCAAGGACGTCCTCGCCGAGCAGGCGAAACTCATAGTGTTGAGTACGGCTCCGCACCGTCGGGAGCACCTTTTGCGGATCCGTCGTCGCGAGCACGAAGACCACGTGGTCCGGTGGCTCCTCAAGCGTCTTCAAGAGGGCGTTCGAGGCCGCCGTCGACAGCATGTGCACCTCGTCGACGATGTAGACCTTCCAGCGCCCTGGAGAAGCAAGCGCCGCCCGGGCCACGAGGTCGCGCATGGCGTCCACGCCGTTGCTCGAGGCGGCGTCAAGCTCGTGGACGTCAAAGGAGGTGCCGAGCGCGATCGCCCGGCAAGAGGCGCAACGACCGCAGGGCTCGCCCTCTTCGAGTGCCTCGCAGTTGAGCGCCTTGGCGAGGATCCGCGCCGTCGAGGTCTTGCCGGTGCCCCGGGGACCTGAGAAGAGGTAAGCGTGTGCGACCCGGCTATCGCGCACCGCGTTGCGTAGGGCTGTGGTGACGTGCTCCTGACCGCGGACCTCGGCGAAACGCTGGGGGCGAAAGCGCCGGTAGAGCGACCGGAAGGCAGATCCCGACTCGACGGGCACCGAGGCGTCTACTTCGGCGTCCTCGGCGCGGGGCGCGGACGCCAATGGCGAAGACAGCTCGGGCACACCCCGAGCCTATGCGTGCGGCGCCGCCGGGCGCAGCAGCCAGGTCCCCTGCGGCACACAAGAATTTCCGCTGAGAGCTGCTGTCTTCCGACCCTGACTCGGTTCACGGGTTCCCGTTGCGCAGAACCCGGCCACTGCGCTCGGCGGCGCCGCTACCGGAGAGAACACGATAGCGTTCCGTCGCTCGGAGGAGTGCGAGAGCGGCCGAATCGGCACGATTGGAAATCGTGTGTCGGGCAACCGACCGTGGGTTCAAATCCCACCTCCTCCGCTCCTGGGTCCTTACGAAACCGAGGACCTCGAGGTGACGATTCTCCCGGCCGGGGCGGCCCACGGGCCCTCCGGCCCGAGATCGTGACAGCGACGGCGCGG
>JAJZKA010000138.1 GCA_021809805.1 Actinomycetes bacterium | reverse complement strand
AGCGCGCTCGGAGGGATTCGAACCCCCAACCTTCTGATCCGTAGTCAGATGCTCTATCCAATTGAGCTACGAGCGCTGGAATGCCGAAGCAGTCTAGACGGTCCCGCGCGCCGCCCCCGTCAAGCCGGGTGGTGGAGGCAAATAACCTGTTCACGGCCCATAACGGCGCGGGACATCCACCCGGGGGGGCGATTCTGTTCGCCCGCTACGACTTTCACGGCGACCGGAACTACACCATTGCGCGCTTGAACTCTCGGTGGGCCTGCCCGCGTCGCTCACGTTACGTGGATCGTGGTGAGGCGCGGGGCCGTCGACCTTGTTGGGCTCGCACCGTCCGGCGGTACGCCCCGTGGTCTCCGACGCGAGCGCCAAGGTCATTGCCCTCCCGACATCGACGCGCTAGTGACCGAGCTGCGCCGCCTCAGGGGACCGCTCTGCGGACTTGTTCTGCGCGGCGCCTGGTCGGGCGGACAGCGTTCCCCGGCGTGGAGCATGCGCCCGGTTCGTCTTCTTCCAAATCCTCATGTTCAACGGAGGGCTCGCGCGCCCGTGATCTTGTCGTCCGCGCCGAGGTGACAGATCGGGGCACCTGTGGTCGAAGCGCGGGCCAGGGTTGAGGAGATCAAAGGTCGCACGCGGCGTTGATAGACCCATCCGGCAAAGACCGCAGGGGGGACATGAAGGGTAGGGGAGGATCCACAGAGCGAGATCGGTGATCTCGCGTGTCTAAAGCGCCCGGGCAATCGTCCGCGCGAGATCGACCACCTTTGCTGGCGGGCGCTGCGCGACCACCATGAACATGGTGGTGCCCACGTGCGCGAACATATACGTCTGGCGGGAGGCGACGGCATAGAACGCCTCGGATCCGATGCCGCTCACCTTGGTGACGTGTTGGATGTGCTTCGCCCTGGCAAAGCCACTTTCGAGGGCCATGAAGGCCTGTTGGGTCCCGATGCCCCCGGTGTACTCGATGAAGACGTCGTTGAGCGTTCCGGCCGTCGTGCCGCCGCTGCCGTAGTAGACACACATCATCCAGCGGACGCTGCCGCCGGGTACCGGTTCGGCGAACTGCATCGGCCTCGTCGCGTTTTGCACGCGGACGCCGAGCGCGGCGTCGATCTGCACGCTCGATACCGGCCAAGTACAGCTGGGCTGACGCATTGGGATCTGCGTGGCGCCGACTAGCGGCGCGGTGGCGCCTGAAACTCCAAGACCCGTTATGGCGGCCACTCCCAGGGCGCCGATACCGACGAGGCGCCTGCCAACGTGTTGGTCCATCGCTCCCTCCTCGATCGAGGACGACCCCCGTGCCGCTTTGGCCCGAGGTTTGTGAGTCCGTTGCGGTCCCCGAGGCGACGACCTGTCGTGGCCCCGGGGTCGCCTTTTCGACATCGCGGTCACGCGGGAAACCGACGCCAGCGCGCAACGTTGTCGACCCTTACGCGTTTGTGTCGGGAACTCGGGGGTTTGTCGACGCTGGCCCGGTTGCCTGTGGGGCGAGCGTCTCGGGCTGCGCCCGTAGACGGGCGGTCGAAACAATCAGCGCAGCTGCGAATACGAGCGCGATCCAGCACCCGGCGCCGAGGTAGCTCGGGTGTAGGTGCAAGAGCAACTTCAACACGACGAGCACGCCGGCGCCGGCGGCCGCAAGGAAGCGGGCGCGTCCACGCCCGAATGCCTCGAGCGCGCCGATGCGGAAGGACGGGACCATGCGCCCAAGCAGCACATCGGCACCGACCGCGAGCGCCACGAGCAGCGCCAGCACCCCGAGAAAGCCGTCCGGGCTTCCTATGCCTGAGTCCGAGTACGAGTAGGGTCCGATCGACACTTCGACCCAAGGCAGGGCCAGCAGGTCGATTGCGAGCGCGAGCGCTAGGCCGGCCGTCCAGTACTCGAGCTTGGTGGGCTTGCTCCAGTCCATCGCCTGCCCCTTTCGTCAACGAGCGGCGCTTGTTCGACCATATGCAGGCGGCAACCCGCTCGACATCGGGCAGCCTGCCCATTTGTCGGTGCGCCTGAGCTCGCCAGGGACCGCTTCCCTGAGGTGGTGGCGCTCGGCCGCGGAATAGGATCGGGCGGCCCACGGAACGCGCCGAAAGCGAGGGCATGGCCGACGCCTGGCTGGGGTTCCGGGCTGCCCGAGGCCCAACGTCGACCCGGCATCGGGCTTGTCGGGTCCTCTCGTCACTGTTTACCCGCGCTGTCCGGCTGCCGAAGCGCTGTGCAAGGGGGTTCTGGGAATGTGGCGCGGAGCCGCAGAGGAACGCCGTGATGGAGGCGGACGGGGCCCTTGGCCACCTCGAGGTGCTGCGGCGGCCGCTCTCCTCACCGGCGCTCGCGACGCGGCAGTCGAGTGGCCGCGACTCCAACGCCGCGAGAGGGGCGCCGGTATCGGCTGCGATGGGAAGGATCTCTGGATCACGGGGTCTTCGTCCTCCCATGGTCAGGGCACGACCCGTGCAATCGGCCGCTCCACCTCAGCCAGACGCCGGTGGGCCACCGACAATCGGGGTCAGCTTCGGTTGCCTTGACACCTGGAGGAGGTCATCCGCAGACATGGGTCGTGACACTGCGGCCCGCAGCAGAGTGACTGCATACCCCACGCAGTGGGCAGTCGGCGCAGGGCTCGGCAATGGCGTCCTTGCCAAAGTGCCAATGACGCCTGCGAATTGACCCCAGCGACGGGCGGATCCGGCGGCGTTAGGGGGTCAGTATGCAGCCGTTGCCGACACCAAGGCGCCCCTCTCGCGTGGCTGCTGGAGCAAACTCGGTCAGCGTGTCGTCGCAGTCGGCACCTTTGTGCCCGGAGAGGGCCCCGCAATCCATAGGTAGAGTCGCCCATCACCCGCCTTGGGCGGTAGCCGGACGGTCGGCTCCAGGCACATTCGTCATTCGAAAGCGCATTGTGTCGGTGCCGCGCTGCGTTGGATGTTCGCGAGTGCGGGCAGCCGACACGGTCAAGTCATGTCACGGCCACTGGGATCTCCCGAGGATCCTCCAGGAGAACTCCCCCGCGGGTCGTCACCACCTGCGCCCAGCAGCGGCCAGCGGTTCTTGCCGCGGGCGGATGCTCGGCGGCTCACCTCCCGCGGCGGAGCCCGGTGCCACGACCGCCCTGGTGGTCGCGGGCATACGGTGGCGGCCGCAGGTACCGCTGGGTCATGGTCGGCACGAGGGGAGATCGAGCACGTCAATCGACTCGATGATCTCCTACGAGGGGCTCGATAGAGGCTCGTCGACGGCGGGGGAAGGAAAGGTGACCGATCGGAGGATTCCTGGGACGACATCACGGTGGACGGCGTGGTTGAACACGGCGCAGCGGAACCATCGGGCTCAGCGAGGTCAGGGCGCCACGCCAATACGTTGGATCCGACGCCAGCTGAGCAGGCCACCGTTCGCGGAGACCAAGCACCAAGAAGGCCACCCCTGTCAACTCAGCTCGGCCACGATCGCATCAGCTCGCGGCGAGAGGTGATCCCCAACTTGGCGTAGATGTGCGAGAGGTGGTGGTCGACCGTCTTGGCCGAGATGAAGAGCTCGCGGGCGATCGCCGGACTCGTAAGGCCCTTCGCTGCGAGGCCGGCGATCCGGCGCTCCTGGGGAGTGAGCTCGTCGCTACGGCCAGCGTGACGACGACGACCGCCCGCCAGCGCGAGCTCGTGCTCGACGAGTCGGCCGATGCGGCGGGCGCCGATTGGCTCGACGAGCTGGAGCGCGCGCCCGAGCAGCGCCCGCGCCTCGCTACTGCGACCGCTGCGGCGGCAGAAGCGACCAAACGCGAGGAGGGTTTCTGCCTCGGCGAGAGGCATCGGTAGCCCGCGGTGATGCTCGAGCGCCTCCTGGAAGCCTTCATAGGCCTCGTCGTCCTGGCCGCGCAGCCAGGAGATGGTCGCCAGGCCGGCGCGCGCCGCGGCGCGCGGCGCACGGCAGGGCAGCCCCTCGCACAACCCGCTCAGGCGCAGCGAGAGCTCCTCGGCCCGTTCGATCTGGCCGGCGGCGAGGTAAGCGTCGATCGCGCTTGCATGCCAGGGCACGACGCACGGCTCGAGGATCCCCTGGCGTTCGGCGAGGTCAGCTGCCGCGTCGGCGGCCCGGACCGCCCGGGGTGCGTCGCCCGCGGCGAGGAAGCGCCGGCATTCGAACAGGCGCAGCCAGAGGCGCAGATAGGGCGATTCGATCGAGGACTCGAGAAGCCCTTCTACCTTTGCAACCCAGCGAGCGCTCTCCTCGTCGTCGCCGAACTCGTTGTCGAGATGAGCTAGCCCGACGTAGCTGAACGGGGCGATGCTCGGGATCAGCGCGACGAGCTCGACTGCCCGCAGCAGCAGCGCCTTGGCCTGCTCGAGCTTGCCAACCCGCCACAGCGCGTCGGCGTGGTTGACGGCGAGCGTCTGCAAGGTGACTGCGGCGCCCTGGGATCTTGCCGTGTCGTCGAGCTGCTCGAAACAGCGCTCGCTTTCGTCGAAGCGCTCGAGGATCTTGGCGATGTTGGTCCAGCTGAAGAGGATGTCCCACTGCCACGGCGTGCGCACTGGTTGGCCGGCGGCCGGCATCCCAGCCGCAGCGGAGGCCGCGACCTGTTCGACGGCGGCGGCGTCGCCGCCGATGACGGCGAGGTGGGCATCGGCCACCCGTGCGACCTCACCGATGGCGCCGCCGACGCCTTCCCCGAGGCCGGCGATGGCCCCCCGCGCTTCGTGGATGCCCTCGAATAGCCAGTCGATATAGGCCGAGTCGAGTCGGATCTCGACCGCGAGGTCCCGGTCGAGCTCGGCCGCGAGGGTGCTGGCGCTGGCCGCGGTGCGCTTGGCCTCGACGATCCTGGCCGAGGCGAACTGCGCCTGCGCGAGGAGGCGCAGCGAACGCACCCGTTCGGCGAGGGGGAGATCCTCGAGGCGAAGCGTTTCGCAAATCGCGTCCTCCGCCGCGGTGAGATCGCCGGTCGCCAGCCACGCTTGGGAGAGCTGGAGGCGCAGCGCCGGCGAGGCCGTGCCTGAGGAAATCTCGACAGCCCGTGCCAGGTGCTGTGCCGCAGTCGCCACGGCGCCGGCGGCGAGCGCCCTTTGTCCTGCCGCCGCGAGCATGCTTGCCGCCGAGGCGTCCCCGCTCAGGTCGGCCGACAGGGCGTGGGACAGCAACTCTCCTGCCTCTGCACCCCGTTCGCGCAGCAGCCGGAACGCGCTGGCGTGCAGTCCCTGGCGGACGAGGGGCGGCAGGTCCTCATAGAGCGCCTGGCGGACGAGCGGGTGCACGAACTCCGCCTTCCCGTCGCTCGACGAGCGCACCAAGCCCGCCGCACAGAGATGCTGCAGGGACGCCGCGGCCTCTCGCTCGGACTGCCCGGCAAGCTCGGCGACGAGAAGGGGTCGGAACCTCGTGCTGAGCACGCTCGCCGCTCGTGCCCAGTGCAAAGCTGGCGCACCGACCCCGGCAAAGCGCGGGAGGAAGATGCCTCCGCCGGTTGCCGAGGGGGCGGTCAGGTCCTCGCCGCGCACGATCGCCGCGGCGCACTCGACGAGCAGGAGAGGGTTGCCTGCCGCGGCAGCGCTCGCGGCCTGCAGCTCGTCGTCGCCGGGACGCTTGCCGAGGTGTTCAGCGAGCAGCGCGGCACCGGCGGGACCCGAGAGCGGCAGAAGTCTTTCGAGGTGGGCTATGCCGTCGTATGCGAGCAGCATCGCCTGCTCGATCGCCGCGTTGGGGAAGGGCCGCATCGTGACGACGACGATGACGGGTACACGCTCGAGCCGCCGACACACGAGGCAGAGCAGCTCGATCGAATCGGGGTCGGCCCAATGGAGATCGTCGACGGCAAGGAGCAACGGGCCATCGATGCCCTTGGCGAGCCAGTCGAGCAGCTGCTCGTAACGTTGCACTCGGCCGTCGCCGGGGTGACGGCTCAGCCTGCGCCCTTCGTGGCCCGTGAGCGGAGCGATCGGCAAGCCCGCTTGGTTGAGCAACCGGTCGAGTACGCCAAACGGGATCGAGCCTTCGATCTCCGTGCACACGACGTGCGCGGTGCGAACGAATTGCCCCTCCGCGAGGAGACGGGCGAGCAGAGTCGTCTTGCCGAGTCCGGCCTCGCCGACGAGAGCTAGCACGCCGGACTCGCCCTCGTTCGCGCGCCGGAGAACCGCGTCGATCGCGCCGAGCGCGCTCTCACGTTCGAACAGTGCCGTCACGACGCGCCTCCGAACCGGGGATTGACATTAGCTCGCCCAACCGCGGAAGGCCCGCTTTGATGGGGATGCTTCCCGATGCCTCTGGCTCGTGCCTGGCGCGAGAATCGTCTCCGGCGCCGCCCGGCGGCGCCGAGACCCAGAGGAAGTAGCCGGTGCCCAGCTCCAGCGTGGTGGTTCACTTGACTCTCGACAGGGGCTCGCAGCTGATGGGTGTTGTCGTCTCCGACGACGGCGTCGGACCGCTGCCCTTTTCCGGGTGGCTGGGACTCGTCGAAGCGGTCGAGGTATGCCGGCGCGCCATGCCGGCCGAGCTGGCCAAACCCAACCTGGCGGGGCGCGAGGAGGGGGAACCTCACCGCTGAAGCGGTCCCGTGGGGGTCCGAAGGCTGTGCGCGAGTTCGCGGCCTGCGACCAAGGCTGGCGCGGCACCGCCTGGCCGGGGTGAGCAAGCGAGCGGTCCCTGGCGGGCGATGGGTAGATCTCCCGATGCGTTGCGTTCGATCTCGCTCTAGCGTCGGGACCACCATGGCCCAGGCATTGCTGCTTATCCGGATCGTCCTCGCCGCGACCTTCTCGCTCGCAGGGCTCGCCAAGCTCCTCGACGCCTCGGCGGCACCCCGCCTGAGCGAGTATGCCGGGCTGCCCGAGCGCGTGCGGCCGGTCGTCCGCGCCGTGCCCGTCGTCGAGCTCGCGGCTGCCGCTGGCCTCCTGGTGGCACGTACGAGCAGATTGGCGGCTGCAATTGCGGCGGTGATGCTGATTGGCTTCACCGCCTTGATCCTTCGCCGGATCGCCGCCCGCGACCACAGCTCGTGCGGATGCTTCGGCCACCTCGAGGTGGCGCTACTCGAGCGACACCCTCTCGTGCGCAACGCCGTGCTGTTTGCCGCGTCGCTGTTTGTCTTGGCTGGGGGCGCCGGCCGGCCGCTCGGCGCGCTCGGCCATGAGCCTGCCTGGCTGGCCGTGCTGCTCGTACCGACGGCTGGACTCGCGATCTTCCTGCTCCTTCGGCGCCGCGGCGACCCGCGCTCCGCCGTCCCGAGCCTGCGCGAGCTCGCGGCTGGAGCCGAGCAGACCGTCGTCGCCATCCTTGAACCTGGCTGTGCACCATGCCGCTCGCTCGTCCCGGTGTTGCAGGGATTCGACGCAGACCGGGCTGGCGTGCGCCTTGTGCTCGTGACCCGCTCGCCGCTCATCGAAGAATCCGACTTCCTTGCCGTCGCGAGCAGAGCAGCACGCCACCTCGCCGATGGCGGGGCCCTCGCCGTCCGCTACGGCATCGACGTCACGCCGGCCGCGCTCGTGCTCGGCCAAAGGGGTTCACTCGAGCGTGTCGTCCTCGGCGCTCCGGGCGTGCAGGCGCTGCTCGAGCCCGATTCACCGGACGACGCGACCGCGATCGAAGCGGAGGTGCGCCCCGTGATCAGCCGTCGGCATCTCGTCGCCGCCGGCATCGGCGTTGCGGCGGTACTGCCCCGCTGGTCGCGCTTGCATGTGTTGCGCAACCGGATCTGGCTGCCGGCAGTAGCGACTGGCGTCACCTGCCCGAGCTGTGGGAGCTGTGTCGTCTGCGATGCGACCAACGGTTCGTCCACGCTCCATTGCCGGGCCTGCCTGCAACACTGCTCGGGTCTCAAGCTGTGCAAGAGTTTTGCCAATGAGTTCGGTCCCTTCAAGACGCTGGCGCAGTACCTGCGCCACCAGGGCTTCTCCCAGGACGGCGAGATGATCACCCATGGGCTCCAGCGTGCGGGCAAGCTGATCGTGATGTCGGGTTCGACTTCCTTTGCCGGCAGGTCCGCCACGACGCCGCGGGCCGTGTTGATGTACAGCCTTGTGGAGAGCGGACAGATCGCTTGGGCCGCTTTGTTGAACACCAAGGGCTCTGTGCGTGCCGTAGCGACGGTCGTCGGCGGCCGGGTCGTGACGACTGCCATCACCGCGCCGCCCGCCTCCGCCGCCACCGTCGGGCCGAGCGCGCACCACAACCTGGCCAAGGCGAAGAACGCGCGCGCCGCGCAGCCGTTCGCGACGACGAGCGCGTCCGACCCTCTCGCTACCTCGCCCTACAGCTGCGGGGATGTCTGCTCTTTCGCCCTCGGCGTCGCCGTCTCGCTCCTTGCTCTGCCGCTTGCTGTCGTCACGGCGCCGGAGACCGCCGCCCTGGGTTTCGCCGCGTCGCTCTTCGCCGGCGGCATCGGGCTTGCCAATACGGCCAGCGGCTCCGCGCTCAGCGCGTTGCTGCCGCTCGTGCAGAGCGCGTCGCTCGTGAACGGTCTGATCGACGGTCTCACGGGCCTCGACAACGCGCTGGGCCAGACGGCCTTCTGCGAGAACTATGCGTGCAAGCTACTGAAGTTCTGTTGCAACTACAGCGGTACCTGCAACGAGTCCGATGCTCAGTGCGAGCACGACTGCCCTGGGGGCCTCGCCCACCCGGTGGCCCACTGCGACGCCTATCTTGACGGCAAGCGCGTCTCGAGCCTGATCGTGCCGTGAGCGCGCGCCGAACAAGCCCCTGAGCCGACCCTCAGCTGAGGGTCCCAGGCGGATCTGCCACACCACAAAAACGGCAATTCGTGAGTTGCAATACCACCTGAGTGCACGGTCTCGTTGGTGGGTGCCGAGGGGAACGTTGAGGCGATTTGCACGGTGAGAGGGTCCTGTTGGCGAACAGGCAGCGGGAAACCAGCCGCTATCGCATCGATGCAGGGGGGCAGCGGCGTCACCACAGGATATGCGCAGGGTCTTTGCGCCGCCTCACGCGAGCGCTGTTGGCGGATGTCTCCGTGTCGGGCGGGTCGGCGATCGTGAGGATGAGCGGGCCTCGCTGCCGTCGAGGCCAAGCGGTCGAAGTTTGCTCGCGCCTTGTCAAGGTCAAGGCGAAGCTGGCAGATCGCCCTGCGGTGGATTCGCAGGTGCAGTCTCGTGCGAGTGGTTGAAGAGGCCCGGTGCGTTAGCGGAAGCTCTTGGCAATCCGATTGCAGAGACGTGATCGACGTCGATGGCGAGCCGTACCGTCGACATCGGCGCTTCGCGAGCGGTGCTGGCTCGGTGCTGACCGTGGCGAGCACAGTGCGCCGTCGCTTAAGGGTTCCATAATGAGCGCCGAATCGCACTCGCAGCGGGCGGCGACATCCTCGCGCGCAGCAGCTCGCGGCCGGCCGGGATCTGTCGCTGGCGTGCGACGCAGCGCGCACCCCCGCGGGGAGCGCACTGACGCCAATGCCGGCCGGACCGCAAACCCCCGCCACCGGTTGAAAGTGGAACCCTCTCCGGTGGTGAGGGTGACGCAGCGTCGTCGGTAGGCAAGCTCCGGAGGTCGTGGTCCTCCAGCCGGTGGCGGTCGCCGCTCGTCGAGACGACCCGAGTTCAGCTTCGCACCAGCGCCTCGACGAGCCCTCGCTGCGGGTGCCGGCATGGAGATCGCCGTCACGCGCGCGGCAAGGAACGCGAGCGAACGGCGTTGGAGCCTTCGTCTGCATCGAGTTCGGAGAATCGCCACTTGGGCCGCAGGCGAGGGTGAACGCACTGGTCATTTGGAGACGACGGGCCGCATCGATCGCAGGCCCGCTACGCCAAGGGCGCCGCCTCGTTCGAGGCAGCGCCCTTGGTCGGGATGAACCGCAGGCACTCGCGGGCGCCAGCGGAGAGGGGGGGATTTGAACCCCCGGACCGGATCTCTCCGGTCAACTCATTAGCAGTGAGCCCGATTCGGCCGCTCTCGCACCTCTCCTCGTTCTTAACCTGTGCCGTTGCCAATCTTA
>JAJZKA010000137.1 GCA_021809805.1 Actinomycetes bacterium | reverse complement strand
TGTGCAGTAGCACCGGTACTGCTCAGCGGTACATCTCCCGATGCACCACAGGCACCAACTGCTTGACCGGCATCGAGGAACATGACCCCGCCAGTTGGCATTCCATCGCCTGGTGCGTCGACCGTTGCCGAATATGTGATAGCGGTGTTCACGGCGATTGCGCTCGGAGATGTCAATGTGGTGGTTGTCTGGGCGGGCAGCAGATCAAATGTTGCCGAACCGCTCGAAGGCTGATCGCTTCCGTCGCCAGCATAAGTGGCGACGGCTATCTGCAGGCCAGGGGAGCCCTCGAGGCTAGATATTGTGCACGAAGTACTGTTGTCCGTGGTAGATATCGCGGTAGTTCCTGTGCACTCGACCTGGTCGCCTAACATGAACAGAACCGGGCCTGCCGGAGCCGTTGCGTCGCCTGTGACCGTGGCTGTCAACGTGACATTGCCATTCCACGAAACCGTTTCGCTCGAGGCGTTCAATTCGAGGCTTGTATATCCAGTGGACGCCTCGGCAACTGCTGCTGGCAGGACGGAAAACAACAGAGTCGCAATCAGCAGGAGACACGCGCGTCGCCGCATTTCCTTTTTCATTCGATCCCCTCGCTCGCCACAACACGCGATGCTGTGGCATCTGTGCCTATGGGGGACGACTTCGGTCAGTTCGCGGTGATCTGTATTACAGCTCGCGACCAAGATTTCGAACGTTGACGCGAAAAATATCGCGCCGGACCGGCGCGTATCACTGAAAAATGGCGGGTTATGAGGGCGTTACATCCGAATGTTGCGACAAGGAAACCCCAACGTGCCACACGGTATGAATGCCCCTTGTCTACAGCTGAAGCCCCGATTGTGGGGCGGCCGGATTCAGCGCTCGGTGTCGCTGCCTTCGAGCGGGCTTGCAGTCGGCGAGGCACCGTTCGTCACGTTGCCGAGTTCGGCGGCACCGTCATTCTTTTGTGCTGTGGCCGCTGCATTCGTGGCGCCGGGGAGGATTCCGCGGATGCCGTTCAAGAGGTTGCCGAGCTCCATCGGCACGACGAACTTCGTGGAGGGAGACGAGCCGACCTGCTTCAGGGTATCGAGATACTGCAGCAGCATCGTGTTCGGGTCGAGCCCCTGGGCGACCTTCAAGATGGTCCCAAGCCCGCCCGAGTAACCCTCGGCTCGGAGCAGTGCAGCCTGGCGCTCTCCTTCGGCTTCGAGGATCGTGGCTTTCTGGGAGCCTTCAGCAGCGAGAATCGCGGCCTGACGCTCTCCCTCTGCGGAGAGGATGGCAGCGGCTTTGCGGCCTTCGGCCTCGGTCACCGCGGCTCGCCGGGTCCGCTCTGCAGACATCTGTCGGGTCATGGCCTCCTGGACGGCCGGCGGCGGGTTGACCTCGCGGACTTCAACGTTGGTGACCTTGACGCCCCAGCGTTCGGTCACCTCGTCCAAGCGCACTCGCAACGAGGCGTTCATCGCCTCGCGCTTGGACAACACGTCGTCGAGCGCCATATCGCCGACGACGCTGCGCAGCGTGGTGGCGGCGATGTTGAGGGCGGCGCCGGAGAAGTTCTGCACGGCGAGGACTGAGGCCTGCGGGTCGAGAACCTTGTAGAAGATGATGAAGTCGATCGAGATCGGGGCGTTGTCGCGGGTAATGGCGGTCTGGGACGGGATCTCGAGATACTGCTCTCGCAGGTCGACCATGTTGGTGCGATCGGTCAGCGGGTTGACAATCACGAGGCCTGGCCCCTTGGTCCCCGCCAGCCGCCCGAGGCGGAACAGCACGATGCGCTGGTACTCGCGAGCGATCTTGACCGACGAGCCGAGTCCGAACGCCAACAAGACCACGGCGACGACTATGACGACGAGCACTACGGCAATCACGGGGAGACCTCCTGTCCGTCATTCGGCCAATCCGGCGCGGGCAGGCCGTTGGTGCCCGTCTCTTCATTCCATACCTGGAGGCGCAGGCCGTCGACTCCGATGACCTGCACCCGGGCACGCGCGGGAGCGCGGCCGTTCATCGAGACTGCCGTCCACTGCTCACCGCGCACTCGCACGATTCCCTCGGGCCCGAGTGCGCTCACGGCCTCGCCCAGGCAGCCGACGAGGCCAGGCGGCGGTGGAGCGGCCTCCAGCGCACGGTCACCCAGATGGTGCAGGTGACGTAGGCCGTTCCAGGCCGAGAGGCCGATCGCTGCCGAGGCGGCGAGGTCGATCCCGAACAGCGCCCAGGCGAGGTCGCCGTTCGCCTCGGCGAGCGCGACGACCAACAGGGCAACCGCAGCGGCCACGCCAGCGATCGCCGCGCCAACGTGCAGGTGGGGACCAGCGAGGGCACCTGCGACCGAGAGCAGGACGAACGCTGCGAGGAGCGCACCTGCAACCGCCCACATGGCCCCTCCTCTCCCGGGCGAGCCCGAGGTCGCCGGCAATGCCGTGACAGCACGATCCTAACGGCCGAACACAGCTCCTACGATGTCGGCTCAGAACGGGAGCGGGCAGCTGCCCGCCGAGCGAAGTGCGGGCGAGCGACCCGGAAGGAGCCCTGCAGTGGACGTACGGATTGGCATTACCCAGTCGCCGAAGGAGCTTGACCTGGAGCTCGACCCGGCTACCTCCCGCGAGAGCGTGCTCGAACAGATCAACAAGGCATTGGCCGACGCCGATGGCGTGTTGTGGCTGACGGACCGGCGGGGCCGCCAGGTCGGCGTTCCGACGGCCCGGGTCGCGTACGTCGAGATCGGCGCCGAGGAGGACCGCCGGGTCGGCTTCGGGACCCGCTGAGACGAGCCCGCTGCGATGACCCCCCTGCTCGAGCGGCGGCTGCTCTTCGTCACCGGTAAGGGCGGGGTCGGCAAGACGACCATTGCCGCGGCGCTCGGCTTGCTGGCGGCGAGCCTCGGCAAGCGGGCGCTCGTCTGCGAGGCCGAGCCCCGCGGCGCGCTCAGCGCGGCCTATGAGTGCGAGCGGACGGGCTTCGAGCCTCTCAAGGTCTCCTCAGGCCTGTACGCGATGTCGATGGACACCGAGGCATCGCTCCGGGAGTACCTCAAGCTCAACTTGCGGCTGCCGACCGCCGGGCGGATCGGGCCCGTGGCCCACGCCTTCGACTTCGTCGCGACGGCGGCCCCGGGGGTTCGGGAGATCCTGACCGTCGGCAAGCTCTGCTGGGAGGTGCGGGAGCGCCACTACGACCTCGTCATCGTGGACGCTGCGACGACGGGACACTTCATCGGCGAGCTGGCGGCGCCGGTGGGGATCAACGAGCTCGTGCGGGTTGGGGCGGTGCGCAGCCAGACCGACTGGATGCTCGAGATCTTGAGTGACCCGGCCCAGACCGGTGTGTGCATCGTGGCGACGCCCGAGGAGACCCCCGTCAACGAGGCGCTCGAGCTCGCCGGCCGGCTCGAGGGCGAGACGGGCGTGGCGCTGGCGGCGGTGATCGCCAACCGCGTCCTGCCCGAGCTCTTTGGCCGCGGCGACGAGGAGGCCTTCGAGGCGCTGGCAGGCACCTCCGCGCGCCGGCGGCTGGCCGCCGTGCTCGCCGGCGCCCAGGGGAGCCGCCGGGACGCTGCGGCGGTCGACGCCGTCATCGAGGCGGCCCGCCTCGCTATTCGGGTGCGCCGCGGGGGTGCCGAGCACCTCACCCGCCTGCGCGAGTCGGTGCCGGCCCAGGTGCCGCTCCTCTACCTTCCCTACCTCTTCGGCCGCTCGCACGGCCCCCGTGCCATCCGCCAGGTTGCCGACACCCTCGCCGAGGAGCTCGGCCAGTGAGCCCGCAGCGCGCCAGCAAGGTCGTCGCCGAGGAAGCCGGCGAGCCGACCGGCGGCCGGCTCGAGCGGCTGATGGCCACCAAGGAGATCATCGTCGCCTGCGGCCCGGGCGGGGTCGGCAAGACGACGACCGCGGCCGCTCTCGGCGCCGAGATGGCGGCGCGAAGCGGCGGCCGGGTGCTCGTGCTGACCGTCGATCCCGCCCGCCGCCTCGCCGACGCGCTCGGCATGGGCGGGCTCGGCAACGAGGCGCGCCAGGTCCCGCCCGAGGCCTTCGCAGCGGCGGGCGTCCGGCCGCGAGGTGAGCTGTGGGCGGCGATGCTCGACACCGCGGCGTCGTGGGACGCGCTGGTCCGGCGCCATGCCCCCGACCCGGCGACGGTCTCACGGATCCTCGCCAACCCGCTGTATCGCAACATCACGGGCCGTTTCGCGCGCAGCCACGAGTACATCGCGATGGAGCGTCTGCACGAGCTGCGTGCCGAGGGCCGCTACGACCTGCTCATCGTGGACACACCGCCGTCGAACGACGCGCTCGACTTCCTCGACGCGCCTGAGCGCATGGCGGAGTTCTTCGGCTCGGGGCTGTTGCGCTGGCTCGTGGCGCCGTACCGGTCGCGATTGTTGAACCTCGCCTCCCGGCCCTTCTACCAAGTCGCCGATCGCATCCTGGGCACCGAGTTCTTGAAGGACATCGCCGAGTTCTTCTTGTTGTTCCAGCAGATGTACGACGGCTTCATCCGTCGCGCCCGCGGCGTCGGCCAGATGCTGCGGGACCCGGCGACGACCTTCATGGTGGTGACGACGCTCGAGCCGGCGCCTGCGGGAGAGGCGCTGCGCCTTGCCGGCGAGCTCGAGCGCCGCGGGCTGCAGCTCGGCCTGCTGGTCGCGAACAAGGCACTGCCGGCGAGCTTTGAGGAGCCGGACGCGACGCGCGTCGCCGAGCAGCTGGTGCGCCACTCCGCCGAGCTCGCCCAGGCGATGGCCGAGGGCACGACCCGGCTGCCCGCCGCACTCAGCGACCCGGCGCGCCTTGCCCGCGTGCTGGCGGGGGTGGGGGAGAGCTTCTCCAACTTCCGCGCGGTCGCCCAGCGCGAGGCGACCCTGCTCGAGGAGCTCGCCGAGGTGCACGAGGTGGCCGTCACCGTGCCGCACCTCGCCCGTGACGTCGTCGACCTTCCCGGCCTCCTCGAGGTGGGTCGGCACCTGTTCGCCCCTCCAGAGGGCGCCCGCGCGCTGCCGGCACGCCGGTCGCGGGGCGGCCGGCCGTCGGGGGGCTCGAGGGCCGACGCGCCAGGAGGTGACGCGTCGCGCCCACCAAGGGACGCTCCCAAAGACGCCTAGATTGCAGGTTGTGCTCGACTATCACGTGCACCTTTGGCCGCACCACGACAAGGCGGACCCGCTCGAGCACCGCCTCGAGGAGCTCGAGCGATACTGCGAGGACGCGGCCAAGGCCGGGGTCGAGGAGATCGCGCTGACCGAGCACTTCTTCCGCTTCCGGGCGGGGCGGGCGGTGGTCGACGGCTTCTGGGCGAATGAGCCCGACCCGGCGCTTCGCGCTTCGATCGCGGAGTACTTCGATCACCACGCGACGGCTGAGCTCGACGACTACGTCGAGGCCGCGCTCACGGCCAAGGCGGCCGGGCTGCCCATCCGCCTCGGCCTCGAGGTCGACTACTACCCCGGCCAGATGGACAAGGTCGCCGCTCTGCTCGCCGGTTATCCCTTCGACGTCCTCCTCGGCTCGGTGCACTGGCTCGGCACGTGGATGTTCGATGACCTGTCGAGCGAGGTCGCCCAGGCCGAGTGGGCGCGGCGGGGGATCGAGGCCACCTGGCGCGCCTATGCCAACGCCATCGAGGAGCTCGCTGCCACGCGGGCCGTCGATGTCCTCGCGCATCCCGACCTCGTCAAGGTGGCCGGATATCGGCCCGATGCCGGCCTTGTGCGCGAGTGCGAGGAGCGCATCGCCGAGGCCGCTGGGACAAGCGGCATCGCCGCCGAGCTGAGCTCGGCCGGCTGGCGCAAGCCGGCCGCCGAGGCGTACCCATCAGCGAGCCTGCTGGCCCGCTTTTTCGAGCGCTCGGTGCCGCTCACGACGGCCTCGGACACCCATGGCCGCGGCGACGTGGCGAGCCGTTCGGGCGAGCTCGCCGAGGCCGCCGAGGCGGCCGGCTATGACTCCCTGCGCGCCTTTACGGCCCGCGAGGGCCGCGACGTGGCACTGCGCGGGGCGCGGCCGCCACAAGGCCATGACGCGGCGGTGGAGCGGTGAGCAGCGCGGCGGATCTCGCCCGGGAGTACACGGGCCTTGACCTCGGCGCCCGCCAGCACTTCGAGCGCTTGATGAGCACCTGGTCGCTGCTCGCGGACCTCTGCTTCGCCGACTTGTTGCTCTACGTGCCGCTCGATGAGTTCTCCCTCGCTGACGCGGGGGGCCCGCCCACTCCGAACGGCGAGGCGATGCTCGTCCGCGGCCTGCACTTTGTGGTGCTGGGCCAGATGCGGCCGACCACGAGCCAGACGCTGTTCGGGAACGACCTGGTGGGCGAGGTCGTCGCCGGCAACGACGTGCCGCTCGTCCTTGAGGCCTGGCGCCAAGGCACGATCGTGCTTGGCGAGCGGGCGCTTGAAACAGAGGGCGAGGGCGAGCCGACGCTCGCTCGCTACCAATGCATTCCCGTCCGCTTTGCCGGCGAGGTCGTGGGCGTGCTGAGCCGGGTCTGGTCGCCGACCGCCGGGCGCCGCGCCGGCGGGCTCGAGCGCACCTACGTGCGCCTTTTCGAGCGCCTGGCGACGATGGTGACCGCCGGGGTCTACCCCTTCCTCACCGACGAGGCCGTCGAGGACGCCCCGCGCGTCGGCGACGGGGTGGTCGTCCTCGACGCCGAGCGGCGGGTCAGCTTCGCCTCGCCGAATGCCGTGAACGCGCTGCACCGGATGGGGATCGTCTCGGCGATCGTCGGCTCGACGCTCGCCGAGCTCGGCGCCGACTCCGCCGCGGTCACCCTTGCCTTCGAGCGACAGCTGCCGGTCACCGAGGAGATCGAGCGGCGCCCGGACGTCATCGTGTTGGTGCGCGCCATCCCCCTCATCGACGAGGGCGAGGTGACCGGTGCGGCGGTGCTCGTGCGCGACGTCACCGATCTGCGCCGCCGTGACCGGCTGTTGCTGTCCAAAGACGCCGCCATCCGCGAGGTCCACCACCGCGTGAAGAACAACCTGCAGACGATCTCGTCCCTGCTGCGTCTGCAGTCGCGCCGACTGACCGAGCCGGCCGCTCGGATCCCCCTGCTCGAGGCCGAGCGCCGGGTGCGGGCGATTGCCCTCGTGCACGAGATCCTCGCCCGCGAGCCGGGCGAGCAGGTGCCCTTCGATGAGATCGTGCCGGCCCTCGTCCAGCTCGGCCGCGACGCCAGCATCGGCCGCAGCGACGTCGCTGTCGAGGTGCACGGCGATGTCGGCGAGATCGTGGCTGACGTGGCGACCCCGCTTGCGGTGGTGATCGCCGAGCTCTTGCAGAACGCCTCCGAGCACGCCTTCGGCCCGCTCTACGGTGGCGTGCCCACCGACGCCGTCGAGCTCGACGTGGGACACCTGCCCCAGGTCGACCTCGCCTTCCACCACGATGAGCACGAGCTCGAGGTGGTCGTGCGCGACAACGGCTCGGGCTTCCCGCCGGGCTTCGACTTGGACCGCAGCCGCAGCCTCGGTCTGTCGATCGTGCGGGACCTCGTGCGCAGCCAGCTCGGCGGGACCATCAGCATCGAGAACGACGGCGGCGCGAAGGTGCGCCTGCTCGTGCCGCTCGCGGCACCGATCGAGGCCCGCTGAACGCTCCGTCGCCGCCGCTCACAACAAACGGGCCGGCCAAGCGGCCGGCCCGGTGCCTTTGGGGGAAGATTCAGGAAGCTCGGCGCTGCTGGGCGAGCCAGGCTTTGCGCAGCTTGCGGCGCTCTTCCTCGGAGGTCGCGCCCCACACCCCAGACTCCTGGTTGGTCGCAAGGGCGAACTCGAGACAGGCGGGCTGGGCCTCGCAGATCTCACAGACGGCCTTCGCGGCCTCGATCTGGTCGATCGCTTGACCGGTCGTCCCGACCGGGAAGAAAAGATCCGGCTCGGTGTCGCGACATGCCGCGCGCGATCGCCAGTCCTGCCGGTCCCAGTCAATGGTCCGGTTCCAGCTGAGGGCCACGTTGCCTCCTCTGATTTCGCCCCAGCACCCGCGGCCTCATCTTGTTCACTTATTCACAAGAGCGGACCACGCCTCGCTTGCACGCGTGCCGGGCAGCAATGTTACGCCGATGTTGCACGCTCGGCAAGGTCCTTTGCATCGCTAATCCCTCGAACCACCACGCTGCCCGTGTCCCGCGCGCTTTGTGGTCAAACCACCACGTGCCCGATGGGGCAGCACGCGCGCCAGGGGGAGCCCTCGAGGTGACCCAGACCGCGGCGCGGGCGCGTCCGGCCTTCGTGCCGTGGCGCCGGGTGCGCCAGAGATCGTTTGCAATCGAGTGCGAATTTAATCGCCGGAGCGTCGCGCGCCGGGGTAGCTGGCGCCGCGTCGTCGTGAATTCCTCGAAAAGTCGTGAACCTGACACCGGTTCTGGTAGTGGGCTGAGTAATCTCGGGTCGCCCAGAGACGCAGCGAGCCGGGAAGGGGCCCCTCGTCGTGCTGTTCCCAACGATCGACTTCGCGATCTTTTTCGGGATCGTTTTTGTGGCGAACTGGCTCCTCGCGCCCTTCCCGCGGCCGTGGAAGCTGATGATGATCTTCGCCAGCTACGTCTTCTACGCGTGGTTCGACTGGCGCGACATCTTCCTCCTCATGAGTTGCACGCTGATCACGGCGCTCGGGGGTTGGTTCTTGTTCCACAGCCGCGTCGAGGCGCGCCGCAAGATCTGGCTGATCGCCACGGTGGCCGGCAACTTGAGCCTGCTGGTGTGGTTCAAGTACGCGGGCTTTTTCAGCTTGAACGTCGACAACTTCGTTCGCGACCTCGGTATCCATGCGACCCCGATCCCGATCATCGAGACCGTCGAGCCCGTCGGGCTCTCCTTTTTCGTCTTCATGGCGATCTCCTATGTCGCCGACATCTACCGGCGCACCCTCCAGCCGGCCCCGCTGATCGACGTCGCCACCCACCTGTCGTTCTTCCCGCACCTCGCTGCGGGCCCGATCGTGCGCGGCTCAGAGCTCTTGCCCCAGCTCGCCCGCTCGGCCGAGCGTGATCCCCGCCACATCGACCTGCCACGGGCGAGCTATCTGATCTTCGCCGGGTTGTTCAAGAAGGTCGTGATCTCGAGCTACGTCTCGAGCGCGATCGTCAATCCGGTCTACATGAGCCCGTCGGTGCACTCGGCCCCCGAGATCCTGCTCGCCGTGTACGGCTACGCGGTCCAGATCTACTGCGACTTCAGCGGCTACACCGACATCGCGATCGGCTGCGCGCTGCTGCTCGGCTTCCAGTTCCCCGAGAACTTCAACCTCCCCTACACGGCGCGCACCCTCCAGGACTTCTGGCGCCGCTGGAACATGACGCTCTCGTTCTGGCTGCGCGACTACCTCTACGTGCCCCTCGGCGGCAGCCACGGCACGCGAAAGACCCTGTATCGCAACTTGATGATCACGATGCTGCTCGGGGGGCTGTGGCACGGTGCGGGGTGGACCTTCATCGCCTGGGGCGGCCTGCACGGGGTGGGCCAGAGCGTCGGGCACTGGCGGCGCTCCCGCCGCGTCGCCGCCGGCCTGCCCGCGATGCGCGAAACCCGGCTCGCGCGCGCCTGGCAGCGCTTTGCGACCTTCCAGTTCGTGTGCCTGGGCTGGCTGTTTTTCAACGCGGCCAACTTCTCGGTCGCCTTCACTATGATCACGCGGCTCTTCACGACCTGGGGCGATCCCGCCCCGCTGTTCCGCCTTCCGGTGATCTTGGTGATCGTCGGCTCGATCGCCACCCAGTACCTGCCCGCCGACCTGTCCCGACGCATCGAGGAGCTCTTCGCCCGCCTCGGCACCGTCGCCAAGGGGGCGACGCTGGCGGCCGCATTGTTGGTCATCACGACACTCGGACCGACGGGTGTCGCGCCCTTCATCTACTTCCGGTTCTAAGCCATGCAGTCCGCCCGCGTCCGCCGCATCCAAACGCCCCGCAAGGGTGCCGCCCGCTCCGCCGGGCGCGCGCTGGCGCCGCGCCCGGCGGGCGGCGGTGCGTCCCGTCCGCCGGTTGGCGCCACCAGCTCGGCAAGCA
>JAJZKA010000136.1 GCA_021809805.1 Actinomycetes bacterium | reverse complement strand
CCGAAGTGGTCCCCGTGGTCGTCGCGTGCATCCACCAGGTCATCGCCGCCACACTCACCGATCTCGCGTGGGCGATGTGTAGTCTTTCTCCCAAGAAAAACGCCTCGAGTGCCGCGACTGTGTCGTAGCGTGGTGGCGCTTCCCGGGCGGGGCGGATTCCAAGTCCGCCCGCTGTTGCGCGATCTGTGGCTGTCCAGTTACAGTCGGCATGTCCATATGTTTTCCGCTCTTTCTTCGTGACGTCAGGCAAAACGACCAAATCGATGTCCGGCCAACCAGTTCAATGACAGATCGGCGGCAGTGGGGTCGCGACCGGCGGTCGTCCGCGCTCCCGGCGGTTCCGGGACCGATCAGCGAGCGTCGTATCGCGGGCGCTCGCCTCGCAATCATGCTCACCGTGGTTGCGTGGATTGGCTACCTCGGCGAATGGCTGTTCGGCGTCTTCCTTGGGACAGGAAACCAGTCGGCGACGAACCGGGCAGAAGAGATTGCCTATCTGCTCATCGTCTCTCTATTGACCGCGTCCACGCTGGCCTATCTCCTGAGCCGGCTCGGGTTCCTCTATCGAGCTCGCCTCCACCACCGGGCTGGGCGGGCCGAACTCGACGAATTCTTCGAGCGCGAGACGCCAACGTTGAACGTGATCGTGCCTTCCTACCAGGAGGACGCGCGGGTAATCCGCACCACGCTATTGTCGGCGGCTCTCCAGGAATATCCCGACACCCGCATCGTCCTCCTGATCGACGACCCGCCCAAACCTCGGTCGCTGCAAGCGGCCGACCTGCTCGAGCAAGCGCGCCAGGTGCCCCGCGAACTGCAGGAACTCCTGTCGGCACCGGCCGCGCGGTTCGCGGCGGCTCTCGCGGCGTACGAGTCGA
The DNA here is from genome assembly GCA_021809805.1 of Actinomycetes bacterium. Lineage (GTDB taxonomy): Bacteria > Actinomycetota > Acidimicrobiia > Acidimicrobiales > Bog-793 > JAKABX01. The sequence continues at coordinate 9,248 of JAJZKA010000136.1, read as the reverse complement.
GCGTCGGGACCGAGGCGTATGTCCAAGGCGAGGGACTCGACGCGGTCGCGAACGAGTACGAGGCGGCGGCGGCGTGGGTGAACGACCTCGCCAACCGCCACGAGCTCGTCGACCATTCGGACGCGTTCTTCGTAAACGAAGTTGCCCGTCGGCTCCAACGCGACCTCGCGGAGGTGGCCGGTGCCCTTCGCCAGGCGGGGGCAGATGGCGGCGCGCTCTCCCAGCGCCGGGTGCGGCAGATGTATCGACGCCTCGCCTGGACCTTCCGCGCCGAGTTCTCGAGCTTTGAGCGCAAACAGTACGTTTCGCTATCGCACGAGCCGAACAAGGCCACCAACCTGAACAGCTACCTCGGCCTCATGGGCGGCCGTTACCGCGCCGTCCAGACCGTCACGGGATCCGCGCTCGTCCCTGCGGGGCTCGGACCGTGCGACCTCGAGGTCCCAGACCCGGACTATGTGCTCACGCTGGATGCCGACAGCATGCTGTTGCCGGAGTACTGCCTGCGACTGGTGCACCTTATGGAGCAGCAGGCATACCAGGAAGTCGCCATCTCACAGACGCCGTACAGCGCGTTTACCGGTTCCGCGACCCGCATCGAGCGGATCGCGGGGGCGACCACCGACCTTCAGCACATTGTCCATCAGGGCCTGAGTTACTACGACGCGACCTTCTGGGTGGGAGCGAACGCGGTCATCCGCAAACGCGCGCTCGACGACATCGCCATCACGACCCACTTGGGAGACTGGGAGGTCAAGACCTACATCCGTGACCACACGGTCATCGAAGACACCGAGTCGACCGTGGACCTTGGAACTCACGGATGGAAGCTGTACAACTACCCCGAGCGGCTCAGCTACAGCGCCACGCCCCCAGACTTCGGAGCGCTGTGCATCCAGCGTCGCCGCTGGGCGAACGGCGGGCTGCTCATCCTGCCGAAGCTGCGTCCGCAGCGGCGTGCGCGCAAGAGTCGGGGCGAACGCACCCGTTTCGGCGAAACGTTCCTGCGCTGGAACTACATGGCGTCGATCACCTGGAGTTCAATCAGCTTGGTGGTGATGCTGGCGTTCCCCTTCGGGGCCAATCTGCTCAGCCCGCTCCTCGGCGTGATCGCCCTCCCGTACTTCTGGTGCATGGCCTCGGATCTGCGGTCGTGCGGCTACAAGCGGCTCGATGTCGTGCGCATCTACGGATTCAACCTCCTGCTCTTACCGGTCAACCTCGCTGGGACGCTCGCCTCGGTGATCCAGGCGCTCACTGCTTCGAAGAGCGCGTTCGCTCGGACACCGAAGGTGCGGAACCGCACCGTGACCCCTGCTCAGTTCATCGTCTTCCCGATCGTGTTGTTGCTACTCTCCGCCACGACCGGCTACGAGGCGTGGTTGCACGGGCGGTCGGTCAACCTCGGTTATGCAGCCATCAACACGTTGTTGCTCGCGTACGCCCTCGTCGCATTCGTCGGAGTCCGCCACATGCTGGTCGACCTCTGGGTGTTCGTGCGCGTCATGCTCTCCAAGCCCGCCGCCCCACGGCGTCGGCGGCTGAACAGCAAGCAGCCGGAGCAGCCGGTGCGGCGTGATTGGCGGAGCGTGCTTCAGGTCCCGCTGGTCGAGCCGGCCTTGACGGCTCCGCATTCCGTGGTGCGAGCGAGCGCCCTGGACGCCGACAGCCTGCTCGATGACTGGGCCGAGGCCCAGATCGTCTTCCAACCCATTGTCGAGCTTGAGCGGGGCGAGATCGTCGGCTACGAGGCACTCGCCCGGTTTGCCGACGGGCCAAACATCGAGCTTCGGCTGGCGCAAGCCTTTTCGACGGGGCGAGGCCCGAGCCTCGAGTCGCGACTCGCCCGAGCCGCGCTGCGCGCTGCCTCCCGGCTACCCAAGCCCGCCTGGGTCGCGGTGAAGGCCTCTCCCACCGTGATTGGCAACGACCCGCGGCTGCTTGCAGTGCTCCAGGAGACCTCTCGGCCGGTCGTGCTCGAGGTCGCAGAGTCAGAGGCCGCCGAGATCGCTCGTCTCACGCTCGATCCGGTTTCGTCGAGGACCACGGGAAGCGTGGTACCCGAAGGACCACCGAGAGCAGCGAGCCGGCTGTTGACGCCCGCCAACACCTCGATCGCGATCGAGCATGCGACAGGGGGGAACCGGACGGTCCGCCTGATGCAGCAGGTCCGGCCGAGGTACGTCAAGCTCGACCGGTCGGTGTGCCGGAGGCTCCCGGGGGACTCAGTTCGCCAAGCCCAGCTGCAGATCCTCCTGCAGGCAGCAGGCGCTATTCGCACGACCATTGTGGCCACCGGCGTCGAGACGGAGGCAGAACGGAGCACCTTGATCGCCTTGGGGGTGTCCCTCGGCCAGGGGTACCTGCTCGGACAACCGAGGAGCCTCGTCGATGCGTAGGCGACGACTGCATGTGGGGGTGACGGACCCAGTCACCTCCGGCCACGGCACGACGCAGATCGAAACCGGGCACCAGCGTGCGATCGGGGCCAGCTCGGACCCGGCGGCGCGGAATCGGGTCGGCGAGGCGCCGGCGTTCGCGCCTCGGGGGCTGGAGACGGGCACTGCCATCGCTTTGGCGCCACCACCCATCTCCCGGGATGCCCTGCCGTCGGCCGACGAGGTGCGGCAGCCGCTGTCGTTCCTTCGGATCCTGCTCGTGCTGGTCGTGGCGGGGGCGATTGGGGGCGGGATCTATCTCGGCATCAAGCGACACGTGATCTTCGCCCCGGCGGTCCGCACCTCGACGTGGTTCGCACCGTATGTGGACGTCACCGCGACGCCTACCTACGCGTTCCAGAACCCCGCTACCAATCCGGCGCGCGAGGTCGTGCTCAGCTTCATCACGGCGTCGAGCCGGACGAGCTGCACGCCAAGCTGGGGTGCCGCCTACAGCCTCACGGCTGCGGACCTGAACTTGAACGTGGCCAACCGCATCGCCGAGTACGCCAGCCAGGGAGGCACGCCGATCGTCTCGTTCGGTGGGCAGGCCCATACCCCCTTGGCGCAGGCGTGCTCCAGCGCGAGCGGGCTCGCCGCTGCGTACGAGCAGGTCATCCAGCACTACAACGTGAAGGTCATCGACCTCGACGTCGAAGGCAGCAGCGGGCTGGGGTCGCTCGCCGTCGATCAGCGGCGGGCCACCGCCGTCCGCGCCGTCCAGGTCTGGGCGCAGCGGCACCATCTTCCCCTGCAGATTTGGCTCACCCTGCCGGTCGAGCCCGGCGGCCTGCAGGCCAACGCGCAAACCGCAATCATGACCATGTTGCGGGCGCGGGACGCACTGGCAGGCGTCAACGTGATGGCGATGGACTTCTCGTCGGTGCCGAGCGGCCAGGGCGGAATGTTGCAGGCGGTCGAGAGCTCGCTCACCTCCTCGGCTCAACAGCTCAGCGCCGACTTCAGCAAAGTCGGCTTGCAGACGAGCGGGTCGGCGGTGTGGCGCCGTCTCGGGGTGACGGTGATGATCGGCCAGAACAACCAGCCGGGTCAACGCTTCACCACGGCGGACGCTTCTACCCTCACCAAATTTGGCGCAGCCCGGGGCCTCGGGCGCGTGTCGTTTTGGTCGCTCAACCGGGACCGGCAATGCGGCGGTATCTATCCCATCACGGGCTTGGAGACGACCACCTGCAGCGGCACCCCACAGGCAAACCTTGAGTTCTCGAAGACCTTCGATCGATTGACTGGCACCGTCGTATCCCAGAAGAAGGCGGTGCTGCCGCCGCAGCCGGACACGAATCCGGCCAACGCGCCCTACCCGCTGTGGTCCCCCACGGTGTCGTATCCCCAGGGGTACAAGATCGTGCGCGACGGAGAGATCTACCTCGCGAAGTGGTTCAACACCGGGCAAGACCCGGCCGCCCAAGTCCAGTACTCGTGGCAGACGCCGTGGGAGCTCTTGGGCCCAGTGCTGCCGACGGATCACCGGCCGAAGCTGCCGAGGCTTCCGGCAGGGACCTATCCCCTGTGGTCGGTGACAGCCCAATACCAGGCGAGCGCAAAGGTCCTGTACCAGGGCCTGCCCTACCAGGCCAAGTGGAACAACCAGGGGATCAGCCCACTCGTCGGGACGGCCACCAACTCCGGCTCGCCGTGGCAGCCGCTCTTCAACGTCCCGGGGGAACCGTCGACTAACACCTCCACGTTCTGATCCTCAGGTGGTGGATTGCGCCCCTCCGGGGGGGATGCCACCAAGGCGACGGCAGGTTGCTGAAGCCTCAACCCACGGCTAGCGTCGCGGGCACCGAGGCTAAGGGAGGCTTCGAGGAGAAGAGCAAACCCTTCGCGAGAAGGGGACGCAAAGTCGCGGGACTCACCGAGTTAGCCGGACTGCCACATCGAAGGACCGACGTCGGCAATCTACCCGGCATGTTGGCGGCCCATTCGGCGCTTCCCGCGAGGGGAAGGGACCAACGGTGCGGGGCATGACGTGGTGGAGCCGACGATCAGGCATTCGAGGGCGGTGGGCCGCGCTCGCGCTCGCGGGTGTCACCATTGTCGTCGCAGGGCGTTGGGCCACTCCTGCGAGAGCATCGTCGACGACTGCGACCACGACGTGGTTCGCACCGTACGTGGACAGCACGCTCACCCCAGTGGATCCGGTGGCGACACGGACCGACAACCCCGCCTCGCAAACGGCGTTCGGGTTCATCGTCTCCAAGACGTCCACCGATTGCGTGCCGAGCTGGGGGACCTACTACAGCCTCACCGCGGCGGATCAGGCGCCGCTTGACCTCTCGACGGTCTTCCGGCAGATGGAGCACGAAGGCGAAGCTCCGATCGTCTCGTTCGGCGGTGAGGCGAATACGCCGTTGGCAGACGCGTGTGAGACCACCGCGTCGCTCGAAGCTGCCTACCTCTCTGTGCTCGATCACTACAACCTCTTGGGCAAGCAGGCGATCTTCGACTTCGATATCGAGGGCGCCGCCCAGGGCAATACGGCGGCGCTCGTCCGCCAAGCCGCGGCGATCGCGCAGCTCCAGGCCGCGACGTCGGCCAGCGGTGGCCAGCTTGGCGTGTGGCTGACGCTGCCCGTCACCACGCAGGGTCTCCTGCCGGTGGCCGAGAACGTCGTGAAGACGATGCTCGCCGGAGGCGTGCAGCTCTCCGGCGTCAACGTGATGACGATGTACTTTGGGCAGTCACCGGGCGATGGCGCCCCCATGCTCACCGCAGTCGAGAACGCGCTGAACGCCACGCATTCCCAGCTGGCGGGCATCTTTGCTGCTGCCGGCCTCTCCCTCACGCGCACCCAGGTGTGGGAGCACGAGGGTGCGACCGTCCAGATCGGCGATGCCGGCGTTCCAAACCAGGCATTCACGGTTGCCGACGCCCAGGGACTCGAGAGCTTCGCCCAATCCGTCGGTCTGGGCAGGGTATCCATGTGGTCGATCAACCAGGACCAGCCCTGCCCTGGTGGGAGCACCGGCGGCTACTCAAACTACTGCTCGAACGTCACTCAGACACCTCTCGCGTTCGACAACGCCTTCGCGTTGCTCAATGGGAGCGCCGCGAGCACGCCGCTGTTACCGCAGGCCAAACCGGGGTCCACCGGTCCGCGCTCGAGCACGGCTACCAGCACGACCTCGAGCACGGCTACGAGCTCGAGGTCTGGCTCCGGCTCCGGTACGGGCTCCCGTCGGGGATCGACACCGAGATCTCACGGGCCGAAGCCCTCGACCCTCTCCAGGTCCTACCCTGCGTGGTCGGCACGCGCCGATTACCCGCGCGGCTTCATGGTCTTACACGGGACCAGGGTGTTTCGCGCCAGGTGGTGGAACCACGATGTACGACCGATAGCCAACATCGCGAACACCTGGAATACCCCGTGGGAGGTTCTCGGGTCGGTCGCCGCCGGCACCAAGCCGTGGACGCCCCACCGGCTGCCGGCAGGAACGTACCCAACCTGGTCGGCGAGGAGGGTCTACACGCCCGGCATGAAGGTGCTCTTCCGCGGTCTGCCGTACAAGGCCAAGTGGTGGACGAAGGGGGCGATCCCGTCGTCCACCTGCTCGGGGGCAGCGGGATCTCCCTGGCTGGCGCTCTGGCACGCGCCCGGTGAGCCGGGCGCGTGCTGATGGCTCTCTCGGGGACGTCGTCGTGACAAGCCCTGGGCCGGGAACGTGGCCAGCGATGGGCCGACCGGGAGACACCGGGAGCGCGCCTCGACGGCCCGGTCGTCACTGCGCCCGGGTCTACCGCTTTTGCGATCCGTGTCGGTGACCACCGGCACGGGGACCTCCGGGACGATCGGCGACTTCATGTTCGCCATGGGGCTTTGGGCGATCCCGCCCTCTTCGATCAGCCACTTGCAGCACTGCTGCAGCGAGCGGTAGCGGACGCTTGCGGTCGTCGGCTTGAAGCGCTCGAGCTGGTTAGCGATGAAGGTCTCGATGTGCTCCCGGGTGATCTGGTCGATCGTCAGCTGACCGAAGCTGACGCTGCAGAACTGGTCGAAAAGGCGCGCCGCGTCCCCATCAGCGCGGATCGTCGGTGGGCTGTTGTTGTCCGCCCGGAGCGATCGCTCCCAGGAGGGGATGAGCACCTCGAGCGCCCCGCACTTGGGCACCTTTGACAGCCGTATCGGCACCGAAAGCCTCGTCGATTGAGGCAGATCGTCAGATAGGTCGTGGCGCGCTGCGCGCTGTCCTTTAGGCCGGTTGTCGGCAATAGACCCTGCTCAGCGCCCCCAGCGTTACACAATGCGAACCTTTCGTCGGAACTAGCTGGCGACCTCATCGGCCTGGCGGGTTCCCACGCCAAGGGCCGCAGGGATGGCTACCGGGCAGAGAACAGCTAGGGAGACTCCTGAGCCATTCGCTGTGCGCTGCCCGGCGAGGTAGGTCAGTCGTTCGAGGGGGGCTCGATCCGACGTGCGGTCTCGGCGATCGGTAGCTCCGAACAGCAGCAGTGGTCGTCGGCGCACACCACGACGCGTACGCCTCGATCGACCACGCATTCGCATCCGGCGCACCCGATCTCCATCGTCTTGGAGCCTACGTCGTCGATACCGATGTCGATTTCGCGGATCGGGCGGCGGCCGGTGAGCATCAAGGGATGCGAGGTTCTACCCGCCCGGACCGCCAATTTCTGGACGCCTCGGCGTTGTGTGCGCACCTGGTGCCGGCGGCAACATCTACGCGTTCCTGGCCGAGCGCCACCGTCGGCTGTTCCCGCCCGAAGCGGTTCGACGACTTGTTTTCCTCTGGCCGGGGCCGGCCCGTCGGTGCCCGCCGATCTGGCGGCGCCCGGGGGATTTGCCGGGCGCGCTGCACCGACTCAACGGCCGATCTCATCGAGTGAGTGCCATTCCTCGGCGAGATGGGGTTCGAGATGGCCGAGGCCGATCTGCTGGACGAACACGGCCAGGATCTCTCCGACCCCCGTCGCCGAAGGCGAGTTGATGCCTTGAGCACCAAGGGCGTGCAGGGCCGAGCCGAGTTCTTGGCAGGTGGTCCAGTCGGGCCCGGTAAAGACGTCCAGGCCCAGACCGACCTGAATGCGTACTTGGTCGTCGGTGAGGTCGAGGACCCGATCGAGAGAGATCTCGTAGCGGTAGAGAATCCTGGGGAGCAACCCTTCGACCCCGATGGCCTGGCGTTCACCGAACCGCTGTAGTTCTGCAACAGCACAGGGTCTGCTCTGGCAGAGGTAAAGCACGGGGAAGCTACCGGGCGGGTTGAAGCGTCCACCGTGGATACGTGCGCCTTCCCCACTGAGCGGGTCGTAGCGGGGTGCGATGTGCCTCCATCCTTGGCCGGCGAACGGCGAGAGCGGCGCGGCGGCTAACACTCGGCCGGTGTCGATGGTCACCCGGCTACGCCGTCACACCCTCAGCCATAGCTAGCACCGCTCCGATTACCCGCCGGTACTCGCCCTCGGCAATCAGCTCCAGCGGCTTGTGCCAGTCGAGATCCGGGTTCGGGCTGCGCAACCACAACCGAGCTGGTTCGTCACGAAGAACCGACCGGAGCTGGTCCACCACGGCCTTGAGCTCGAGAAGCCGGTCCTCGGCGTCTCGGCGGGGCATGGCCTTGGCGGCGGTCCACCGGCTGACACTGCGCGCGGTGGCACCAGTGATCTGGGCCAGGTCGCCGGCGTCGATGACGTGGGTGTCGATCAGCTCGTCGAGGACCCCGCTCAGTACGGCCATACTGTCTCCTTACAGTCGTGTGATTCAACAGGTCAACGTCTAGTATAATGTCCCATCAACGTCATTGCTCTCCTCGGCCCCGCAGTGGGAGCAGGCGTCACCGCTGCCCTCATGACCGGGTGGCACGTTCGTCGCGTCGTCCGCGGCCGACGCCACCATTCGTGGATCGGCGTCATGTTCAGCGAGGCGGCGCTGACGTCGTCGACCAGACGATGAGAGATGAAAGTCCACTCGCCAGGGAGTGGAGTCGACTGAGTGGGAATGACAGTCTGATCAGGCCCCACTTGGCCACCCAGTGATGATCTGAAGTGGCCCCACCCCCCACACACCAACCCCTACGTTGCGTGGTCACGACAACGACGCAACAGGGGAGGAAGGAGATGTCGAGGGTGGAGCTGTTCGAAACGATACGACGTGATCACCGCGACCTTGGCCTGTCTATTCGCGCTCTCGCGGCGAAGCACCACGTGCATCGCCGCGTGGTGCGCCAGGCCCTGACCTCGGCGATCCCGCCGGCCCGCAAGATGCCCGAGCGCGCTGCACCGGCGCTCGGGCCCCACAAGGCGACGATCGACAAGATCCTCGAGGAGGACAAGACCGCACCGCCGAAGCAGCGCCACACAGCCCGGCGTATCTTCCAGCGCCTCGTCGACGAGCACGAGGCGAACCTTGCTGAGTCGACGGTGCGCGCCTACGTCGGCGAGCGTCGCCGGGAGATGCGGAATCTGACGAAGGTCGTCACGATCCCTCAGCTGCACGAGCCCGGCGCCGAGGCCGAGGTCGACTTCGGCGAGGTCTACCTCACCCTCGAGGGCGCGCTCACCAAGTGCTTCATGTTCGCGATGCGCCTGTCGTGCTCGGGAAGAGCGGTGCACCGCGTCTATGCGACCCAGGCCCAGGAGGCCTTCTTCGACGGACACAACGAGGCATTCGCCACATTCGGCGGCGTTCCTCATCGCATCCGGTACGACAATTTGACGCCTGCTGTCGCACGCGTCCTCGAGGGGCGCAACCGCGAGGAGAACGAGCGATTCATCGCGCTTCGCTCCCACTACGGCTTCGACAGCTTCTTCTGCATCCCCGGCATCGACGGT
>JAJZKA010000010.1 GCA_021809805.1 Actinomycetes bacterium | reverse complement strand
CCCGCTCTCTGGTGCGGAAAACGACGGTCCGGGTGTCGGCACGAACGCCTTCGACCTGTGCGGGATGGCGAGTGCACCTGAGAACGACATGCGATGCTCGCACCACGAGCATGGTCGTGCGTCTAGTGCTCGTTGGTGAATGAACGGACCGCGTCCACAAGGCGCTCGGCCGATCCGTCCTGCAACGCCCCTCTGGCGCGAGCGATCCCGTCAACGAGATCGCGAGCCACGCCCGCGACGACAAGTGCTGCGCCCGCGTTGAGGGTCACGAGGTCTCGTCGCGGACCACTATCAGACCCGTCCAGGATGGCGCGGAAGTGGCGAACGTTGTCCTCTGGCGATCCACCGGCAAGCTCGAGCGTGGATCGTGGCGGATCGATCCCGACCTCGCGCACGTCGAGCTCGTTCCGCCGGACGCCCTGTGGGGTCACGACGTAGATGATCGAAGGTCCTGTCGTCGCGATCTCATCGAGACCCCCCGCTCCGGACACGACCCAGGCGTGCTCGGAGCCGAGACGCTGGAAGACCTCAGCGACTCGAGCCGCGATCTGCTCGTTCGCGGTTCCGACAACCTGCCGGCGGGGCCGACCCGGGTGCACCAACGGACCAAGGATGTTGAAGACGGTCGGAATGCCCACCTCCCGTCGAACCGGTGCGGCCCGCCGCATCGCCGGATGGAACATCGGTGCGGGAGCAAAGCCGATCCGAAGGGTGCGAACACACGCCGTGATTGCCTCGGCCGACAGGTCCAGCCGCAGACCGAGTGCGGCCAAGAAGTCGAACGCGCCCGAGGTCGACGAGGCGCGATAGTTGCCGTGCTTGCAGATCGTCGCGCCAGCAGCGGCAGCGACAAACGAGGCCATGGTCGAGACGTTCAGCGCGTGGGCACGGCGCTCAATCGATCCGCCGGTCCCGACGATGTCGACCGAGTCGCTCGGAATCTCTAATGGTATGGCGACGACGTCGAGCATGCCGCGAACGAGCCCAACGAGCTCGTTCACCGTCTCACCTTTCATCCGCAAGCCCATCGCGAACGCGGCGATCTGCGCATCGGTGGCGGAGCCGTCCAGCACGTCACGCATCGCGAGCCGTGCCGTGCGCTCGCCGAGGTCGCCACCATCGGCGATCACCGTAAGGACGAAGTTCCAACCACCGACGTCCTCCAGGCGCTGATTCATGGAGTGACGATAGCAATTCGATGTCTTGCCAGATCGTGGCGGCGCTTGTCCCACACCAAGGGAAACGCGGCGGTTCGGCGCGACGCCTGGCCTGCTGGAGCGAGGGCATTGGCGGCGACGATCAGGACGGCTTGTTCGGTCTCCCACGGGTACGCTCGGCCTCTCGCTCCCGCGCGCTCGTGACGCGACCGAGACCCGTGGTCATGCTCAATGGCAGTGATCTCCTCGGCATGCGCCTCGTCAGCTGATGAGCTCGCTGAAGCGCCGGGCATCGACATTGCCCCCTGACAGGATCACCCCGACGCGTTCGGCGCCCGTGGCCACCTCATCGATGCGCCCGGTGAGGACCGCGGCGAGCCCCGTTGCGCCGCTTGGCTCCACCACCAGCTTGAGCCGGTCGAAGGCGAAGCGCATCGCGTCGAGAATCTCGGCGTCGCTGACCAGCGCGACGGCGTGGAGCAGCCGGCGGTTGATGGAGAAGGTGAGCTCACCGGGGATCTCGGCAGCTTGGCCGTCCGCGATCGTGCGAGGTACGCCGATCTTGATCCGCTCCCCTGCTTCGAGCGAGCGCTTGGTGTCATCCCCGGCGGCGGGCTCGACACCGATGACACGGATCCTCGGGCACAGAACGTGGGCGATCGTTGCACAGCCCGCCACGAGGCCGCCGCCACCCACCGGCACGACGAGCACGTCGAGGGTGCCGACCTCCTCGAGGAGCTCGAGCGCCGCGGTTCCCTGACCCGCGATCACATCGGGATGCTCATAGGGAGGGATGAGCGCCATGGCCCGCTCACTGGCCAGCTGCTCGCCGATCGCAACCCGATCGCCGTGGTAGCGGTCATAGGTCACAATCTCGGCGCCGTAGCTGGCAACCGCCTCGGCCTTCGAGCGCGGCGCGTCCTCCGGCATGACGACGACCGCTCTCGTGCCGAGCTCGCGGGCGGCGAGCGCCACGGCCTGGGCATGGTTTCCCGAGGAATAGGTGACGATGCCGGCCGAGCGGACCTCGGGGGGAAGGCGAGCGGCGGCATTGTACGCACCGCGGAACTTGAAGGCGCCGACGCGCTGGAAGTTCTCGCACTTTAGGAAGACCGCGCGGCCCACCAAAGCGTCGAGGGTGCGCGATCGGACAACCGGCGTGCGGTGGGCAACACCGTCGAGAACCCTCGCCGCGTCACGCACGTCCTCGGCGCTGACCTGCCGTTGTGGCCCCGTCACGAGTGTCCTTTCTCTCGAGTCGCTCGACGTCGTTGGTTCCCGCAGCGCTGACGTGCCGGAATCGGCATCTACTCTCGCGTGTGGACTGCGGGCGCGCCCAGGTTGCCCCGGTGGAGTCGCTCGAACGGGTCGCCGAGCACGCGCATCACCCAGTCGAGCCTGACCTGGCCCGGTCCACCTGCACGCAGTCGCGGGAGCAGTCGACGGTCCGGATCACGATGGGCTGGGCGCGGTGGAGACCATCGTGGGCTCGCCGATCGCCAGGTGGCCCATCAGATCGGCGGCAAACTGCGCCGACTCGGATTCACTCCGAGCGCGTCCTGTGGATCCTCTCCGAGGAGCTCGCCCGCACTTGCGCGTGGCCCACTGAGCGCGGCTCCGCGATCAACGCTGCGGTTGGCGATATTGGCCGCGGCGCTCTTTTCGACGTGGAGCGACGCGCCGCATTGTGGGTTGGTGCAGGCTCGCGCTCCTGGTTCTTGTGGACCTGCTTGTCGAGGTTGTCGCACGTCGAGCAGGTCCGGCCCGTGTAGGCAGGAGCGACCAAGACGAGCGGAATGCCCACTTGCGTCGCCGCGCCGGGCTGACCGCCTTGGTGCGCGCTCGCCATGGGCTCGCCGCACGCGGCCAGCACCTCGAGCTGATCCGCGCCACAGCGATGGTGCGGCGAGTCTTTCAGGTTGCTGGGCTCGAGATGCTGCTCGAGGATTGAAGGACCGGCTCAGTCCGCTTTGCTGGGCGCGACTGGCGAGCTCGGCACAACAATGCGGCCACATTGGTCGCAATGGAAGATCGTGCCAGCCGGGGCGTGGCGGATGCGGTCGATCTCAGTGGCGGGCAGTTGGAGGCGGCACCCGTCGCACATGCCATGGACAAGACGGGCCACCGCCACGCCGCCGAGGCGCGCGGCGAGGCGCTCATACTCGGCGCGCAGGGCATCGGGGACGGCAGCCGCCAGCGCGCCACGGCGATGCTGGAGGACGTCGAGCTCGTGCTGGACCACGCCAGCCGCCTCCGACATTCGCTTCCGGCATCCGTCAGCCTCGCGGACGAGCTCGTGGCGGCTTGTCTCGAGCCGGGCGAGATCGGACTCGACCGGCTCGATCGCCTCCATCGCTTCGAGCTCGTCATCTTCGAGCTGTCGCCGGCGGCGCCGCAGCGATTCGATCTCGCTCGCCATCGCCTCCTGGTCGCGAAACGATCCACTGGCCGCCGCGCGCTGCTCGATCGTCTCGATACGCCGGCCCACCTCTTCGGCCTCGTGCTCAAGGGCGTCCCGGCGCCCGGCCAGCTCCTCGCGCTGGGCCGATACTCCGGCGAGCTCGACATCGAGGCGGGCGATCCGCCCCTCGAGCTCGGCGAGCTCGGCGGCCTCGTGGAGATGGCGCATCTGGTGGCGAAGCTGCGCCGCGCGCACGTCCTCGTCCTGAAGCGCCAAGAGCGCCGTAAGCCCGTCCGCTGGGGTGTCAGCCATCTCGGGCAGGTTACCCAGCATCCGCGCGCGCGGCCGGACGAGCGGCGCGCAGCGCCGCATACAGCTCCGGTGTGCCTGCCGCGATCGGGGTGCGTCGCGCGCGGTGCTCGCGCACGACGAGCTCGCGGCCATGCGCATCGCCGACGACCGCCCCCGCCTCGTTGCAGATGAGCATGCCCGCGAGGTAGTCCCACGAGCCATGTGCTGCCTCGGCACAGTCGACGTAGCCGTCGAGGGTCCCGTCAGCCACCGCGCACAGATCAAGCGCCACTGCCCCGAGGGCACGGAACTGGCGCCACCCGAAATAGCGCGCCGGATAGCCGGACAATCCGATCACCGAGCTGCCGAGCTCGCGGCGAGCGCTCGGTGCGATCGCCGCGCCGTCTCGGAACGCCCCGCCACCGCGCGTGGCCTCGTATCGGGTGCGCGTCGCCTGGTTGACGACGAGCGCGGCCAAGGGACCCTCGCGATCGAGCACGCAGCAGCTCGTCGCGTACCACGGGATTCCCCGGGAGGCATTGGTCGAGCCATCGAGGGGATCGAGCACAGCGAGGAGCGGCGCATCGCCGTCGTGAATCCCTGACTCCTCCGACAGCACGCCGAGCCCCGCCCCGCGCAGCACCGCGAGCGCTGCCTCGTCGGCAACGAGGTCGCTGCGGTACTGGCCCGGCCGCGTCCCCGCCACACCCCAGTCGTCAAGGCCCTCGAGCGCTTGGCGGACCGCCGCGGCGGCGTCGCCCAACAGCGCGAGGAGCTCGGTGGCGGCCATGGAACTTGACCCTATCGGGCGGGCAGGGGCGCCTCCGCCGGCCGGCGCGAATGTGGGCGCGGCACGGGGGGCGCCTACACTCCGCCTGGATGGCCGTCATCGACGTCGCGGGCTACGTGGCAGACCTCAAAGATCACGCCGTTGAGCACGGCTTCCACGTCCACGATGAGCGTCATTTCGTCGAGACCTACTCCCTGCGCCAGTTCTGGGAGGTTGACCTGCACCCCGAGGAGGGCTGCGGTGGGCCGATCGACCTCCATCTCGCCCTCGAGGTAGACCCTCGGGTCCTGCTCGACTTCGAAGACGCCGTCGTCGCACTCCCCGAGGACGTCGAGCCGCCGGACAAATGGTCGTTCCCGCTCAACTTCACGTGGGGCGTGCCGCCACTGCCCCATCCTCCGGACCTCCTGCGCCTGGCGATCGATCTCGCCGGGGTAGGCGACGTTGACCTGCCGCTCGAGATTTCGGCGACGGATTCCTTCGGCTCAGTGACCGATCCACCGGTGCGTCGTCTGGCGATCGTGGCCAAGCAACAGGTCTCCCTTGCCCGGGTCCTCGCCGGCGAGGAATTGCTGTGTGACATCTTCGATCGGGCGCTCGCCGTCAGCCGCTTCCTGCTGGAAGCCGCGCCGACTTGGCTCGGCGAGTAGATGCGCACTCGCCGGTGGCGCATCGCGGCGGTGGTCGCCTTCCCGATCGCCGGGCTGCTCGCGTCAGCCTGCGGTGGTGGGGGCGCGGCACTCGCCGATCAGGCCTGCGCCCACGTCCAGCGCTCCCTCGAGCTCTACGCCAGCGCCAAGCACGCCCGCAACCCAACGGTCGCGAACCACGAGCGCCGCGCGGCACTGACCGAACTGCGCGTGGCCCTTGGCCCCGCCGCGCGGGCCGGCAGCGCGGGGGGTACCTACCAGGCGCTCCAGGCCACGCTCGAAGAGTCGAACCGGGTCCCCGAGTCCTATCTCGTCGACGCGCTCTCGGCGCAGTGCACCAGCATCACGTCGGGGTCCTAGCGACGCTTCAGCGACATCGCCTGGACGTTCGCCATCGCTCGGCGGAATAGCGACCGCGGCCGTGGCGTTGGCATGCTTCGAGCCCGCCGGTCCCCGGCCGGTCCGCAGCCTTCGCCGTCGCCCCCCTGGAGCTAGTGCATGACGCTGCCCCGCATCAGCCAGAAGATCGCCGTCGCCGTCGTGTTCGTGGCGGCGATGTTCATCTCGATCCTCGACACGACCATCGTGAACGTCGCGCTCCCCGCAATCGGTCGCAGCTTTCATGTCGCCGCCACGTCCGTGGACAGCGTTTCGATCTTCTTTCTCGTCAGCCTCGCCGTCTTCATCCCTGCCTCGGGCTGGCTCGGCGACCGCTTCGGGGGGAAGCGCATCCTGCTCGGGGCGATCGGCGTCTTCACCGCCGCCTCGGCGCTGTGCGGCCTGGCGACGAATATGACCGAGCTCGTGCTCTTCCGGGTCCTCCAGGGCGTCGGCGGCGGCATGCTCATGCCCGTCGGAATGGCGATGCTGTACCGGGCCTACCCGCCCGAAGAGCGCGTGCGCGCCTCGAGTGTGCTGACCTTTCCCACCGCGCTCGCGCCCGCGAGCGGCCCGGTGCTCGGGGGTCTGTTGGTCTCCGACGTCTCCTGGCGTTGGGTCTTTTACGTGAACGTCCCGATCGGGCTCGCGGCCATCGTCTTCGGCCTGCTCTTTTTGGACTCCACGCCCGAGTCCCACCCGGGTCGCTTCGACCTCGCCGGCTTCCTGCTCGCCGGGCTCGGGCTCGCCTCGTTGATGTACGGCCTCTCCGAAGGGCCGGTGAAGTCCTGGGACTCCCCCGACGTGCTCGGCACCATCGCGCTCGGCCTCGCGCTGCTCGGCGTGCTCGTGCCCCACGAGCTGCGAGCGCCCCGGCCGATCGTCGACCTCCGCCTGCTCTCCAACCGGCTGCTGCGCGCCGGAACGATCGCGATCCTCGCCATCACCGGCTCATTGCTCGGCATGCTGTACGTGATCACCCTCTTCTACCAAGACGGCCGCCATCTCTCAGCCCTTGCAGCAGGTCTCAGCACCTTCCCCGAGGCGATCGGCGTGATGGTCGGCGCCCAGCTGGCGAGTCGTGTCCTCTATCCCCGCCTCGGGCCGCGCCGTCACGCCGCGTTGGGGGCGGTAGGCATGGCCCTGTTCATCGCCGCGCTGGGTCTGGTCGGCGCCACCACGAGTCTGTGGGTGGCCCGGGCACTGCTGTTCGGAATGGGGCTCTGCCTCGCCCAGGTCTTCGTCCCGGTTCAGGCGGCCTCGTTTGCCACAATTACGCCAGCGGCCACCGGGCGCGCGTCGACGATGTTCAACGCGCTGCGCCAGCTCGGCGGGGCCATCGGGGTCGCCGTGTTCACGTCGGTGATCGTGGCAATCGGGGCGGTGCACATCATCGCTCACCACGCGGTCGCCAACCTCGCCTCCTACCACGCTGCGCTGTATACGGCGGCCGGCTTCGCGCTCTTGGGCGCGCTCGCGGCACTGCGGATCTCCGATGAGGACGCGGCAGCCACCATTCAGCGGAGCGGTCGGCACGAGCCAGCTCAGGCCGAGCGCGGGCTCGTGGCGATCGAGCTGTGAATGCGGGGCGGCCCTACAGACCGCCGTGGCGCTCCCATAGGCGGATGCCGCCGAGGATGCCGGCGACATTGTCGACGATCTCGTAGGGCTCGCCGAGGAATCCGACGAGCCGGCGTGAGTTGCCGCCGCCGACGTAGCAGCGGTCGAAGTTGACCAATCGGTTGAAGTTGTCGAGTGCGCGCAGAACCCGCTTTTGCCACTTTTTCGGCCCAATGCGCTCGAGCGTCGCTTCGCCGAGCTGCTCGTTGTAGCTCTCGCCCTTGCGAAAGGGCTGGTGCGCGAGTTCGAGGTGCGGGGCAAGCACCCCGTCCAAGAACAGCGCCGTGCCGACGCCGGTGCCGAAGGTGACCACGAGCTCGAGTCCTTTGCCCTTCACGACAGCGAGCCCTTGCAGGTCGGCGTCGTTGGCAAGGCGCGTCGGCTTGCCGAGCCGGGCGCCGAGCCGCTCGGCGGCTGGGAAGCCCGACCAGGCAGCGAGGAGTTCCGCCACGATGGCGCTCCCCGGACCCTTTGCGGTGACGAAGTGTGGCGCCGTGAGGATCACGCCGCGGCGCACCACTCCTGGGAAACCGACCGAGACCCGGTCGAAGCCCGGCAAGGGTTGCACGAGCTCGGCGACGCGCTCGACGAAGTCGTCTGGCGACATCGGATAGGTCGTCGCTACCCGCACGCGGTCGGCGACCATGCGGTCTGCTGCATCGAGAACCGAGGCCTTGATCCCGGTCCCGCCCACGTCGATCGACAGCGTGAGCGGCCCGGCGGGCTCGCGGGTCCACCCGGCGACGGGCGCGTACACCGTGCTCGTTCGGGTCGGCGCCGCCGTGACCGGGCGGCCGCTCGTGTCATCGGGAACGACACCGGCGCCGACCGGCTCATCGGCGGCGAACGGAGCCGATCTGTCCTCGTACGCCCGGTCGTCCAGCCGTCCATCCCCCTCGTCCATCACCGTCCCTTTCGCCGTATTGGAGCGAAGGCTAATGGCGGCCACCCACACCGGTCGGTCATGGGAGCTGGACGCGCGACATCGGGTCGGGTTCGGCCACGCCGCCGACCGGCTCGTAGTGCTCAAGCAGCTCGATGAGGGTTCGCACCCCGAAGCCGGTTCCGCCCTTTTGCAGGTATCCGCCGTCTTCCTCGGCACGAGCCGGCCCGGCGATGTCAAGGTGCGCCCAGGGCACCGCGCCGACGAACTCTTGGAGGATGAGGCCGGCCGTCAACGTGCCGGCCTGGCCGGGTGCTCCCTGGTTCTGCATGTCGGCGACCTCGGAGTCGACGAGCGAGCGGTACTCGGTCGGAAGCGGCAAGGGCCACGCCGGCTCGCCCGCCTGCAGGCCGGCGAGCCGCACCGCCTCGGCGAGGCGGTGGTCGTTGCTCAACAAGCCGGCGACCTTGCGCCCGAGCGCCACCACGCACGCACCCGTCAGCGTGGCCAGGTCGACGATCGCGTCCGGACTGTCCTCGACGGCCAGGCTGAGGGCATCGGCGAGGACGAGACGCCCTTCGGCGTCGGTATTGAGCACCTCGATCGTCTTGCCGTTTCGGATGCGCAGCACGTCTCCCGGGCGCGTGGCGCTGCCACTCGGCATGTTGTCGGCGAGCGGCAGGTAGCCGACAACCTCGACCGCGACGCCAAGCCGGCGGCAGGCGACCATGGTTGCGAGCACGGCGGCCGCACCCGACATGTCCGTCTTCATCGTCAGCATCTGCTGGGGCGTCTTCAGCGACAGGCCGCCGGTGTCAAAGGTGATCCCCTTGCCGACGAGCGCGAGGCGCGGGGGGACTGCAGCGCCACGGGCCTGCTCTGCGGCTTCAGGGCGATAGTGCAGGCGGCACAGCCGTGGCGGGCGTGCCGAGCCGGCGCCGACGCCGAGCAGGCCACCGAGCCCGGCCTCGCGCGCCGCCGTCTCGTCGTAGATGCGGCACTCGAGGCCCTCGGTCTCTGCGAGCGCGGCGGCGCGGGCACAGAAGTCCTCGGGGCCGAGGTCGGCCGCGGCGGTGTTGACGAGGTCGCGCGCGAGTCCCACCGCCTCGCTCACGACCTCGGCACGCTCGACGCCGCGCCGCGCGCCCTCGAGGTCCTCGGGACGGCAAGGCACGAGCACGATCTCGTCGGGCGCGTTCGCCTTCGGCTCGCTCGAGCGGTAGCGGGTGAAGCGGTGCGCGGCGAGCGCCGCGCCCTCGGCGACCGAGCGGGCAGCGAGCTCGGGCCCGAGCGCCGCGAACAGCGCCGGCTCGAGCGGGAACGCGACGCTGCTTGCGCCCGGGAGCGCGCGCATGGCAGCGGCGCCGGCCCGCCGGAGTGCCTCGCGCCCAAGAGCCCCGCGGGCACCCAGCCCGACGAGGACCTCAACGGCCCCCTCAGGGCCCGCCAGCACCAAGCGCTCGTCGCGCTCGGCCGTGAAGCCAGCCATCCGGCAACGCACCTCGTCGAGGGTCCTGCCGTCGGCGGCCTCGAGTCCGGCGAACACCGCCCGCACGACCACCTCCTCGGTGGCTCGCTCGACCTCGCCGACACGAACGCGAAGCGCCATCATGACTCCTTTGGCGGGCGGCCCTGGCGGCCGCGGTGAACGGTGCGGTGATCGGCCTCAGACACCCGGGCGAGCGCCCAGCACAGATCCGAGAGCCGGTTGAGATACGCCCCGGCCAGCGAGCCGGTGAGCTCGAGACCGACCACGAGGCGCTCGGCGCGCCGCACGACCGTGCGGGCCACATCCAAGCAGGCCGACAGGCGGTTCTCGCCGGGGAGCGCGAAGGCACGCTCGATGGCCAGCTCAACAACCAACGCATCAATGCGCGCCTCGAGGCGGTCGATCATTGCCTGGTCGACGGCACTCTCACCCGCCACGAGGCGCGCCCTGCCCTCGGGCGCGCTGGCCAGCTCGGCCATCAGCACCCACAGGTCCCGCTCGCACTCGAGCAGGGTCGCCCCGACCGCCCCGCCCGGGTCGGCTTCGGCGCGCGCCAGACCGAGGAAGGCCTGAGCCTCGTCGATCGCACCGTTGGCGGCGATGTGGGGGTGGTCCTTTCGCACCCGACCGCCGTGCCACAGCGCGGTGTTCCCGCCGTCCCCCTGTCGGGTGTAGAGCCGCATCGCCTCCGGGGTCCCCGCGCGCCTCAGGCAGCCGCCGCGAGCAGCGGCACGAGCACCTCGTCGGCGGTGAGCGAACCGTGCCGCGAGATGAGGCGCAGCTCGCCACTGTCGGCCGGGTCGTAGAAAGCAACGGGTGCCGACGCGACGAGCGCCACGTCCCCCAACAGCGCGGCGACCTCGGGCGCAAGCTCACCCCCGAACCAGTTCTCGGCCACGAGCTCCTCGCGATGCCTCACCCAGGCGATGCTCGAGTAGCGCTCGCGGCAGGCCGCGAGCAGGGCGCCGTCGCGTCCCGGGTGGGCGTGCAGCCAGCGGAATCGCCCTTCGCCAGACAACAAGGCAACCTCACAGACGAGGTCCTCGTCCAGCACGACCGGCTGGCGCGCCACCTCGACCTGGCCGTGGTCCGCCGTCACCAAGAGCGCCGCGCCGGGCACAAGCGCCTCGATGGCATCGGCAACGAGGCGGTCGGCGGCGGTGAGCTCGGCGTCATAGTGCTCGTGCAGGCCGTATTCGTGCGCGATCTTGTCGATCCCGTCGTAGTAGGCATAGACGAGCTCCGCACCGCCACGCAACGCCCGGGCGATCTCGACGCTGATCGATGACGGCGCCCGCCAGCCGACGAGCGGCACGCCGTGCAGGTGCGCCTCGGTGAATCCGCTGCCAGCGAACTCGGCACGGGTAATCACGGGGGGCCGGTGGCCGCAGAATGCTTCGGCGCGGCGCAAGCGCTCGGGCGGGACGCTCGCCCGAGCGTCCTTGCCACCGGCCGTCCACCGCAAGACGTTCAAGATCCCCCTCGCAGTGGCCAGGCGGTAACCGATGATGCCGTGGCGCGCCGGAGCGCAGCCCGTGGCGATCGAGGTGAGGGCGGTTGCCGTGGTCGTGGGCGCGACGGAAGTGATCGGCCCGCCCGACATCGCCGAGAGTGTCGGCGCCAGCCGCCGACGCTCGGTCAGCTGGCGCCAGCCAAGCCCGTCGAGCACGAGGAGGACCACTTGGCGGGCCTCAGCGACCACCTTGGGGAGCCAGGCGGGCAGCTCGCCGGCCTCGGCGAGCTCGCGTCGGCGATACAAGACAGGAACGACCTCGCTCAAACAGGCGCCCCCGTAGTCGGGCAGCGTCGGCTCGAGGCACGTCGGTTGCACGACCGAACTGTCCGCTGCCAGCTCCACCGCAAGCAAGCTAGTGGCTGACCCGCGCCGGCCGCCCATTTCCTTGCACCAACCCGCGCCGCTCGCCCGCCCGGGGCCTGGCGCCGCCGTAGCATAGAGAGTCATGAGAGTCTCGACTCGCGGCGACTATGCGAGCCGGGCGTTGCTCTCCCTCGCGCTGCACGGCGACGGCACGACGCCGACCTCGGTGCGCGACCTTGCCGAGCGGACGGGCTTGCCCCAGCCGTATCTCGAGCAGATTCTGCTCGCGCTGAAAGGTGCTGGTCTCGTGCGTTCAAAACGCGGGGTGGGCGGTGGATACGTGCTCGCCCGTGCCCCCGAGGAGATCACGCTCGGCGCCATCGTCTCAGCTGTCGATGGCCCGATCGCGCTCGGCGACTTCGGCGCCCCGCATGAGAACGGCGCGTGCAACCACGAGGGCCAGTGCGCGCTGTTGTCGGTGTGGGCCGAGGTCGGCATGCACATGCGCCAACACCTCGACTCCTTCAGCCTCGCCGACATGGTCGAGCGAGCCCGCAACGGGGCGGGAGCGCTCGCCGCATTCGACTGACGCCGCGCCATCTCCGCCCGGCCTCAGGAGTTCCAGCGTTCGACGACGCGCCATTCGTGCTCATAGCCAAGGATCGAGATGCTCGCCGTGTCGAGCGCCACGAGCTGGGCGTCTTCGGGTGGCAGGCCGAGCCAGCGGGCGGCGAGGACGCGCAGGAGGTGGCCATGGGAGAAGCAGACCGCCTCCGCTCCCCTGCAGCGCGGGTCGCGCGCGAGACGCTCCAGGACCCGATCTGCACGGGCGCCGACCGCTGCGGCGACCTCGCCGTGGGGACAGCCGTCGCGAAATAGCTGCCACCCGGGGCGCGTGGTGCGGATCTCGGCAGTGGTCCTCCCCTCGTAGTCGCCGTAATCCCACTCGGCGAGTTGCTCATCGACCTCGGCGACATCGCCGAGCCCGGCAAGCTCGCAGGTCTGCCGGGCCCGCTTCAGTGGGCTCGTGAGCACGACGGCGAAGTCCTGCTCAGCGAGACGCTCGCCGAGCGCCTTGGCCTGCTCGCGGCCCGTCGCGTCGAGGTCGATATCGGTCCTTCCGGTATGGCGCCCCGAACGGCTCCACTCCGTCGAGCCGTGGCGAACGAGCCACAGCCGGGCCGGTGGGAGCTCGGCAACGGCGTCCCCGGTGTTGTGCACCCGCACTCTCCGATCTGTCGAGCAAGCTCGTGGCCCCGCCCGCGGGGCCACGCCGGCGGCGAGCCCAATGGTTACAACTCATGGCCCCTTGGGGTAGTCAACCACGCGACTGCCTAGCGGGAGGAATGCCGGACAGCCGCGCGTTGTTGCAATTGCTCGCTGAGGAAACCACGTCGGAGCCCGACACTGGGGTCCCCGACAAAGAGGAGGACGGAACCATCCCCACCACGACGATCAGCGACGAGTCCAGCGAGCGTACCGGGGGCGGCCCTGATCTCATGCGCCTGTATCTCGACGACGTAGGGCGGTTCCCGCTGCTCAGCGCCGAACAGCAGGTCGCGCTCGCTCAACGTATCGAGCACGGCGACGAAGACGCACGCGCCCAGATGATCGCCGCCAACCTGCGTCTCGTGGTCCACTGGGCCCGCCGCTACCAAGGGCGCGGCATCGACCTCGTCGACCTGGTTCAAGAGGGCGCCTTCGGGCTGATGCGCGCGGTCGAGAAGTTCGACTGGCGCCGGGGCTTTAAGTTCTCGACCTACGCCACGTGGTGGATCCGCCAGTCACTCCAGCGTGCGGTGCAAGCCAAAGGGCGCGCCATCCGGCTCCCCGAGGATGCCGTGGCTGCCGAGGCTTCCGCCGAGCGCGAGGGCGACGACAGCCAGCCCCACCTGCCTCGGGTCGTCGCCAGCCTCGACCAGCCACTTGCCAGCGAGGCGACTGCGACGCTCGGCGACGTCATCGCCGGCGAGCAGGAGGCGGTCGACGACGAGGTCACCCGTGCCGTCTCCTTGCAGCGCCTCGAGGAAGCAATTGAGCGCCTCCCTGATCTCGAACGCTCGGTCGTGCGCCTGCGGTTCGGCCTGGCGGGTCAACCCCCGGCGTCGCTCGAGACGACGGCGCGTGCGCTCGGCATCGGCGTACGCCGGGTGCGCAGCGTCGAAGCGGCCGCGCTGAGGTTCCTCGCCGAACAGCCCGAGATCGGCGCGCTGCACCCCGCCGCCTGATCGATCGCGCCCAGAGGGGTCTCTGGCGCGCCGGCTCGAAAAGAGCGCCTCAAGCTCACGAACAGCGCGCCACGACAACTTGGAGCTCCTCCGGCAGCGGCGACGTGAACACCATCGCCTTGCCGCTGCTTGGATGGATGAGTGAGAGGCGCGCTGCGTGCAGGAAAGGCCGCCCGAGCACGAGCGACCGCGTCGTGCCGCCGTAGCGGGCGTCCCCCGCGACCGGGTGGCCGATCGCGGCCAGATGGACACGGATCTGATGCGTCCGGCCGGTCTCGAGGCGAACCTCAAGCAGGCTGAGCGGGGCAGGATCCTGATAGCGCGCGAGGACGCGGTAATGCGTGCGCGCGGGGCGGCCGTCGACGCGCACTGCCACCTTGGTGGGCGTGCGAGCCGAGCGCCCGAGCGGCGCGTCGATCGTCCCCTCCTCGGCGGGCAGCCGCCCGAGCGCGAGGGCTTGGTAGGTCCGGCCCATCTCGCGGCGCTTCAACTGCCCAGCGAGCGCGGCGTAGCTCTCGGCGGTGCGCGCCACGACGAGCAGACCCGAGGTGTCCTTGTCGAGTCGATGCACGAGCCCGGGTCGCTCCGGCGGCCAGATGCCCGCCGCGCTGAGCGTGCCAAGCTCGGGGAAGCGGGCGAGCAGGCCCGCCGCCAGTGTGTGGTGCTGCTGGCCGGCACCAGGATGCACCACGATGCCGGCAGGCTTGTCGACGACGACGAGGTCGTCGTCGACGTGGACGATGAGGAAGGCCACCTCAGGGTCCGGTGCGAGGAGCGCGGGCTCCTTCGCCGGCGGCGGGGCGTCGATCGCAAGCAACTCGCCCTCGACGAGTCGTCGGCTACGGCCGACGACGATCCCGCCGATCCGCACGGCGCCCTCGGTGACGAGCACCGAGGCCTCGGCACGCGAGCAACCCGTGAGCAGTGCGACGACCCGGTCGACGCGCTCGCCGGCGAGCGTGCCCGGCACTTCGAAGGCTCCTGCGTCAGTCATCGGGACGCCCCGGGATGGCTGAACTCGCTACGGGCCAGTCCGATGACGAGGACGACGCAACCGCAGACGATCGACGTGTCCGCGACGTTGAACGTGGGCCAAAAGCCGACGTGGATGAAGTCGACAACGGCGCCGTGGCGCCCGCGAAAGAGCCGGTCAGCAAGGTTGCCGATGGCACCGCCTAGCACGAGGCCAAGCCCGCTGGCGATGGTGTTGGACGGAGCGCCCCGAAGGAACCAAAAGACGACGACGATCAGACCGATGGCAACGAGGATGATCGGCAACGTGTCACCGGTCCCGAGCGAGAAGGCCACGCCCGAGTTGAAGGCGAGCTCGAGGGAGAGCGGGCCGATCACGTGCACCGGCCCCGAGCTCAGGTGATCAACCGCCAGCGTCTTTGTCACCTGGTCGATTGTGATGATGATGGCAGCCACCGCGAGCGCGATCACCAGCCTCCGCCGCCGGGCGGACGCCTCGACGACGGGGCCGGGAGCGCTCAACGGCGAGAGAGCCCGCCGTTCTTGCAGGCGATGCAGAGGCGGGCGAACGGCAGCGCCTCGAGGCGCGGCTTGGTGATGAGCTCGCCGCAGTTCTCGCAGACCCCGTAGGTGCCCTGGTCGATCTTGGCGAGCGCGCGGTCGATCTCCTCGACGGCCGCGAGCGCTTGGGCCGAGAGCGCGAGGTCGCGCTCACGATCCACCGTCGTCGTTCCCCCCTCGCCGGACTCCTCGTCGAACTGCACGTCGCCTGGCTCGGCTTCGGCCACGAGCGCCTCCGCCTCCGCCCGCAGGGCGCGCGCCTGCTCGGCGTAGGTGCCGCGCTCGGCGATCAATGCCTCACGCTGCTGGGCAAGAAACTCGGTGTCGTTGGCGTAGGTCTCCCCGGTCCCGGCCCCTGCCTCACCCGCCTGGCGGCCGACGCGACCCGCGCCGAGCCGCCCACCAAGACCCTTCGGTGCTGGCGGAGCAGATTCGGGCTCGGGCGCGGGAATCGCCGACACCTGCCCGGTGGCCACGCGCTCCGCTGGCTCCTGAATCTCAGTGCTCCCAGCCACCGTGTGGGTGTCTGCGGCAGCCTTGACTGGGGCTTCCTCGGCCGTGTGCGTCTCCGCCGCGTGCTGCTCGGCGCCAGCCTCGGCGGGCGTGTGCTTTTCCGTCGCGTGCTTCTCGGCAGTCGCCTTCGCGGGCGTGTGCTTTTCCGTCGCGTGCTTCTCGGCAGTCGCCTTCGCGGGCGTGTGCTTGTCCGTCGCGTGCTTCTCGGCAGTCGCCTTCGCGGGCGTGTGCTTTTCCGCATGCGTCTCTGCCGCGTGCCGCTCGGCGCCAACCTTGGCCGGGGCCCCCTCAGCCGCGTGCTTGTCTGCGGCAGCCTTGGCGGGCGTGTGCTTTTCCGCCGCGTGCTGCTCGGCGCCAACCTTGGCTGGGGCCTCCTCAGCCGCGTGCGTCTCCACCGCGTGCTTCTCTGCGGTTGCCTTCGCCGGCGCGTGCTTGTCCGCGTGCGTCTCCGCGGTTGCCTTCGCCGGCGCGTGCTTGTCCGCGGCGTGCTTGTCCGCGTGCGTCTCCGCGGTTGCCTTCGCCGGCGCGTGCTTGTCGGCGGCGTGCTTGTCCGCGTGCGTCTCCGCCGCGTGCTTCTCTGCGGTTGCCTTAGCGGGGGCGTTCTCGGCCGCGTGCTTTTCCGCGGTTGCTTCGGCTCCGCTTGCCGTCGCCTTCACCGCCGCAGCCTTGGCGCTCGCCTTGGTGGCGGCTGCCTTCAACCCAGCCGTCTTTGCCGGGGTCGCGGTGCCGCTCGTGGTGCTGGTGCGAGGCATCCTTCGGTGGTCTCCTTCCCGAGGAAGTGCGCGACGATAGCCGATGACCTTGAACGTCGGCGCGCAAGGTGCCTATTCCCGCGCCCATGGGCTCAGCGCTGGCCGCGCCCATGGAGATCGCGGCCCCCGACACTCGAGCCGGCGCGCTCGATCGCTTGGTCGATCACCCGAGCCACATGCGCAGGATCGACCTCGCGGATACGAATCCGCTTGTCGCGGTGCGTCTGCCCGCTCACGAGCTCGACGCGCGACACGGGGACGCCGAAGAGCTCGCCGACGAGCTCGCACACTGCCGTGTTGGCACGTCCCTGCAGCGGTGGCGCCGCCACCTTCACCTTGAGGGCATCGCCATGGCGGCCCATCACGGCCGCGCGGCCGGCGCCGGGCTGGACGTGCAGGCGCAGGAGCACGTCGACGGGGCCGCCCGCAACCGAGCGCGCCTCAAGCTCGAACAGTTCTCCGGACATGCCGGAATATTCTAGGCCAATGCGTGCTCCTGGCGACCCGCCCAGCTATCCCGTTGTTCCTGCCCAGGCGCGCTACCCAGAGATTGAGGAGCGGGTCCTCGCGTTCTGGGAGCGTGACGACACTTTCCGTGCCTCCGTTGCCCAACGCAAAGACGACCGGGAGCTCGTCTTCTATGACGGCCCGCCCTTCGCCAACGGGCTTCCCCACTATGGCCATCTGCTGACCGGATTCGTGAAGGACGCCATGCCGCGCTTTCATACGATGCGCGGGCTTCGCGTCGAGCGGCGCTTTGGATGGGACTGCCACGGCCTGCCCGCCGAGACGGGCGCCGAGAAGGAGCTCGGCGTCTCCGGACGGGGGCCGATCACCGAGTTCGGCATCGGCCGCTTCAACGACCACTGCCGCACCTCGGTGCTGCAGTACACCAAGGCGTGGGAGCGTTACGTCACCCGCCAGGGTCGCTGGGTCAACTTCGAGGACGACTACAAGACCATGGACGCCACCTTCATGGAGAGCGTCCTGTGGGCCTTCAAGACGCTGCATGACCGCGGGCTCATCTACGAGGCCTACCGGGTCCTGCCCTACTGCTGGGAGTGCGAGACCCCCCTGTCGAACTCCGAGACCCGCCAGGACGACGCCTATCGCGAGCGGGTCGACCCGGCGGTGACCGTTGGCTTCGACCTCCTCCCTGATGACTCCGCGCCAGCGCTGCTTCGCGGACCCGTCCGCCTGCTCGCTTGGACGACGACCCCGTGGACGCTGCCCTCCAACCTGGCCGTCGCGGTGCACCCCGATCTCGCCTACGCCGTGCTCGAGCGTGACGGGCGCCGGCTCGTTGTCGCCGAGAGCCGCCTTGGCGCGTACGCCGAGGCGCTCGAGGGCGCCGAGTTGCTCGGGACGGTGCGCGGGAGCGACCTGCTCGGCCGACACTTCACGCCGATCTTCGACTACCTCTCAGCGCTCTCGGACACCGTGCCCGCTGCCTTCTCGGTGATCGCCGGGGATTTCGTCACCACCGATGAAGGGACTGGCATCGTTCAGATGGCGCCGGGCTTCGGCGAGGACGACCAGCGCGTCTGCGAGGCGGCGGGCATCCCCGTCGTCTGCCCGGTCGATTCCCGCGGGTGCTTCGACGAGACCATGGGCGAGCTCGCCGGCCAGCAGGTCTTTGCGGCGAACCCCGGGCTCATCGAGCGCCTCGAGGCGCTCGGCGCGCTCTTCGCGCACGAGGACTACCGCCACAGCTACCCGCACTGCTGGCGGACCGATACCCCGCTCATCTACCGCGCCATCACCTCCTATTTCGTCGACGTCAGCGCGATCAAAGAGCGCATGTTGGCTCTGAACCAGGAGATCACCTGGGTGCCCGGCCACGTCCGCGACGGCTCGTTTGGCAAGTGGCTCGAGGGCGCGAGGGACTGGTCGATCACCCGCAATCGCTTTTGGGGTGCGCCGATCCCGGTGTGGAAGAGCGACGATCCGAACTACCCCCGCGTCGATGTCTACGGCAGCCTGGACGACCTCGAGCGCGACTTCGGCGTCCGCCCGACCGACCTGCACCGGCCGGCCATCGACGAGCTCACGCGCCCGAACCCCGACGACCCGAGCGGCCGCGCGACGATGCGCCGCGTCGAGGACGTGCTCGACTGCTGGTTCGAGTCTGGCTCGATGCCCTTTGCGCAGCTCCACTACCCCTTCGAGCACGAGCAGCGCTTCGAGGAGAACTTCCCGGCGGGCTTCATCTGCGAGTACGTCGGCCAGACGCGTGGTTGGTTCTACACCTTGCACGTACTCGCGACGGCCCTATTCGACCGCCCGGCGTTCAGGACCTGCCTGGCCCATGGTGTGCTGCTCGGCGACGACGGCCGCAAGCTCTCAAAGCGTCTTCGCAACTATCCCGACCCCGAGGAGTTCTTCGCCACCTCGGGCGCTGACACGATGCGCTGGTACCTGCTCTCCTCGCCGGTCCTTCGCGGCCAGGACGTGATCATCGAAGAGCAGGCGATGACCGAGCCGGTCCGCCAGGTCCTGAACCCGATCTGGAACTGCTGGCACTTCCTCTCCTTGTACGGGCGCGCCGATCACCTCGTCGGGACGCGTCGCACCGACCAGACCGGCGTGCTCGATCGCTACATCCTCGCCAAGCTCCGCGTGCTGGTCGAGGAGGTGACCGGTGCGCTCGAGCGCTACGAGCTCGCGTCGGCGTGCGCGTCGGTGACCTCTTTCCTTGACGCGCTCACGAACTGGTACGTGCGCCGATCCCGCGAGCGCTTCTGGCGCCCCGCCGCGGCCCACGGCGCTGTGGCGGCCAGCGAGGTGGACGCCGACAAGCGCGACGCCTATGACACCTTGCACACCGTGCTCGAGACGCTGTGCCGCCTCGTCGCCCCCCTCGCCCCTTTTCTCGCCGAAGAGGTCTGGCAGGGTGTGACGGGCGGGCGCAGCGTGCACCTGTGCGACTGGCCGGAACCCGACGAGCTGCCAGAAGACCCCGAGCTCGTCTCGGCTATGGACCTCGTCCGGGCCGTGGCCTCGGCGGCTCACTCCCTGCGCAAGGAGCACGGGCGGCGCGCCCGGCTGCCCCTCGCCTCCCTCAGGGTCGTCACCGAGCGGCCTGAGCGTCTTGAGCCCTACCTCGCGCTGCTCGCCGACGAGGCGAACGTCAAGGCGGTCGAGCTGAGTACCGATCTCGAGGTGCACGCGGCGAGCGTGCTGAGCGTTGTCCCCGCGGCGCTCGGCCCCCGCCTTGGCGCGAAGACCCAGCAGGTGATCGCCGCGGTCCGCCGTGGAGAGTGGAGCGCGACCGCCGACGGCGGCGTCGAGGTGGCCGGCGAGCAACTGCGCGAGGGCGAGTACCGCCTGGCGCTCCGCGCGCTCGATGAGGCCGGACGCGTCCTTCCTGGCGAGGCCGGCGTCGTCGTGCTCGACCTCGAAGTCACCGAATCCCTCGCCACTGAAGGGCTTGTGCGCGACCTCGTGCGCGTCGTCCAGACGGCCCGAAAGGATGCTGGGCTCCAAGTCGTCGACCGCATCCGGCTGGCGCTGATGATCAACACGGCGGTCGAGGCGCGCCTTTCGACCTGGCGCGGGCCGACGGGGGGCGACGGGGAGGGCGCCTGGCGCGAGGTCCTCGCCCGAGAGGTGCTCGCCAGCGAGGTGACGACGGTGCCGGTCGATGGGGACCTCGAGGCGGGGGCGCGCCGTGGTGACGAGGCGGTGTATTTCGTCGAGGAGTTCGAGCTGCCCGAGGCCGGCACCGTGGTGGTGCGCCTCGTCCGCCAGGCCCCTCGTTGAGCCGCTGCCTCCGTGCCGCGGAGTCGGCGGAACGCGCTCAGGCGCTCAGACCGCCCCCAGAGGGCCCGGGCAATCTCCCCGGGTCAGGCGGCTCGTGAGGCTCGGGAACGAGCCCAAGGTCGCGCCCGTGCGCCCAGCGCTGCCACAGCTCCTCTTCGGCTGCGTCGGCGCCTCCCGCCGGCAACGGTCGCACCTTGCCCGTGCTCGGCCCGGGGAAGCTGCCGCCGTAGGCACGGTCGGCGTCTTCGGCGATCTCCGCCTCGACGTCCGGCAACGCCGTGCCCTCGTCGGTGGCACCAAGAGAGCTGCCTGATGGTGGCGGTGCAGCATGCTCGAGCGCGGAGGGCTCCTCCGTGGTCGGCACATGCCCGTCGTCGGCCAAGGGCTTGCCGCGCCGCGCGCTCAGCTCGTCAGAGACGCTGAGGGTGTCGCCGACCATCTGCAGCACGGAGGAGAGCCCTTCGGTGAGCCGTGCCCGCTCGCTCTCAACGAGGCGGGCCAGGCTCTCGACCTCGTTCTCGAGGCGCTCGCTCTCGCTTTGGAGCTGGGCGATCCGGCTGTGCAGGTCCTGCTCCGCGTCGTCGCGGGTCCGCCGGGCGTGCTCTTTCGCCTGGCCGACGAGCGTCTCAGCCTCCTTGCGGGCCTCGGCGAGGGCCTTCGACGCCTCCTCGCGGGCCTCGGCGATCGCGAGATCCGCGGTTCGCTGGGCGAGGACCAAGGTGCGCCGGATGGCGTCGTCGTCGAGCGCATACTCGCTAGGCGCGGGTGGCGGGGCGGGGAGAGGCGGCGCGGCAACCTCGAGCGATGCCTGCTCGGCGCGTGTCGCCCGCTCGGTGAGGCGAGCCATCTCGGCGCGCAGGTCATCGACCGCGACGGCAACCTTCTCGAGGAACTCGTCGACCTCGTCGGTGTCATAGCCACGCAGCCGGTCCCGGAACTCGACCTCGCGCAGGACCTTGCCAGAGATCTCCATGGATCGCGATGCTAGCCCTGCCCCTCGCGAAGCCCGTGGATGCCGCTGCGAGCCGGCTCACTCGCTGGCCCTGGCCCCCGGGATCGTGCGCCGTTGGCTCGAGTGGCCTTGCGCACTTCGACCCGTGACGCCGCTCGAGGGAGTGGCTCAAGCGCCAGAGGCTCTCGATGGTCTGGCGCCGGTCTGGCGCCGCCGGCGCATCGGGCCGTCGCGGTCGGTGAAGACGCGTCGCTCGCCGTCCGTGCCCTCACCTCGGGCAGGGACCTCGCGCGACGCTGACTCGCCTCTGGCAAGGAGTGGTCGCGTCACCACCCGGCGGCGATGGCCCAGATGCTCGGCCCGCGGAGGAGCTCCCAGTCACAAAGCTGAAGTGACTGAGCGCCTACCGAGGCGTTCAACGCGACCTCATCGCAGCGATGCTGGCGCGCCGCCTCGAGGCATCGCGCCCCGCACCGCGGGTCTGCCTCGTCGATGCGACGACGCTCAGCCAGCCTGGCTCGACCCCGACAGCATGCTCCTTGGCGACGCGGAGCACGGACGCGTCGCAGCGCACCTTTCGCGTGCCTCCGGACGGACCAGGTGGCCGGCAACCCGGACGGTACCTTCGGGCTCATGGTGCCGGTCCGGCCCTGAGTTCGAGCCCGTGCTCGCGTCCGTCGCTCTTCGCGAGATGACCAGCGCCACGATCGGCGTCGCGCCCTGCTGGGTCTGAGGTGCGAAGGGCAACTCCCCAAGACCACACAGGCCCGCATGGGGTTGATGGATGAAGGAGCGCCACGCCGCTCCACGGACTTGTTGGCGCCCAGTCGCCGACACCAGAGTCTGCGGGTGAGCACCTGGGGCGGGTGCCGCGCTCGGCCCAACGAAAATCAAGGTGTCATCCACCAGAGGGCCGATCACCAGAAGCTGACCGGGCCGCCCCGCATCACATCCGGGCTCACCCGGACGGGGCCAGCACACGCCGGCCGCCGGCTGGCGCGCCGACGTCGCGATGAGCAGAACGACCCGCTGCTCGCGCCATGACGTGCTGAGGTCCCCGGCGCCGCGATCGGCGTCAGGTTTCGGACCACCAATCCCTGCCGGCGCTCACCGCACACGAGAAGATCGTCGTGCGACCTACCTCACGGGGGGTAAGCGGGCATCGCCTGGGATGGCCGGCTCGTCACATCACGGCGCCTTTCGGGGCCGCTCTGGCGACACGGCGGCCGCAAGAGGGTGCAGGGCTCGCAACCCCGGGAAGGCGACTCCAAAGGTCCGCGGTTCGCGTCGTCGAGGGAGCGGGCAGCGAGCGTGCCCCGGTGATAGGGCCCTGAGGAGTCGCGCTCGGCGCCTGCCGACCGTCTGCTCCTTCAGTGGCGATGCGCGGTGCCGGGAAGCCCGGGCAGGAGCGGGTGGTCATCGCCGTTGGGCACCCGCACGCAGCTCGCGAGCCGGCCGACCAGCCAGTCGAGCAGCGCCTCGCGCCGACGGAGGCCGGACAGCCCGGCCAGCAGTTCCTCCCGGCATTGCGCGAACGGGCGGACGCCGCCGCGGCGCGACCCTTCGACCCGCAGGAGGTGCCAGCCGAACCCGCTTCGGAGCGGCCCCACAAGGCGACCGAGCGGGGCCGAGAAGATGGCCGCCTCGAGCGGGCCGGCGAGCTGGCCCCGCTCGACCCAGCCGAGATCCCCGCAGCGCGACCGGCTGCCGGCGTCAGCGGAGCAGGAGGCGGCGAGCCCTTCCAGGGAACGGCCGCCAGCCACCTCCGCGGCGAGCGACCGGGCGGTCGCCTCCTCCCGAGCGAGCAGGTGGCGAACCCTTCGAGCCTCCGGGCTGACGAAGCGGGCCGGATTGGCTCGGTAACAGGCGCGTGCCTCCTCCTCGGTTGGCGCGGCGACCACCAGCTCGCCCTTGCGCTCCAGCGCCTGGAGCCAGTCCGCGAAGCTGGCGGACGCCGCAATCTCGAGCCGGCGCGCCTCTTCCTCCATCAGCGCGTCCACGAGCAGTGCCTTTGCGGCCCACCGGCGCATGGCAAGCGCGCGCACGGAGCCACCGCCGTCCGTCGCCTCCAGGCCGAGGCGCGCCCCAAGCACCGAACTGGCGAGCTGGTGCAGATAATCGTCGAGCCGGGCTCCCTCGATCGGGCGACCGTGGACCCAACCGACGGTCCCGCCCTCGCCGCGAAACGGGCCCGCTACCTCAGCCACCGGTCCCCTCGGCGTCGCGTTCCTCGGTCCCCAACACGAGCTCGACTGGCGGGGAGTACCACAGCCGGCCGAAATAGGTGACCTTGAACAGCGCCCAGGAGGCGAGGTATCCGGCGGCCGGCGCGCGCACCTTTGCGCACACCCCGACTTCATCGCCCCGCTCCACGGAGAAGGCCTGGGTCCAGGGCTCGACAAAAGGCCACGTCTCGACCGGGGAGATCAGCTGCGCTTCGCCGCGCAGGGAGTCCTGGGTGCGGTTGCGCAGCGCCAGCGCGAGCCCTCCCACCTCACCCGGGCCGAGTGCGAGGCGCCCGGGGGACAGCACCGCCTCGAGCTCGGCGGCCACGTCGCGAGAGGGGTGGCCGAGCGGCGCCGGCAGACGCAGCAGCTCGGGGGCGTCCACCCGGTCCCCCTCGCGCAATGGAGGCAGCACCTCGACGCTGACCACGTCCTCCTGGCGCTGTCCGGCCCGATCGACGCTGGCGGCCGCCACGAAGTAACGGCCGGGATGGCACTCCTTGGGGACCCGCACGGTGGCCCCGAAGCGCAGATGGGCACCGGGGGCGAGCGCATAGAGCCGGCTCGGGGGATCGAGCCACCACCCCTCGGGCACCCGGAGTTCCACCGTGCCTTCTTGCACCTCCCGGGAGGAGCTCGAGGCGACCTGGACCGGCACCTCAAAGGGTTCACCGGCCCGAACCGTGCGGGCGGGGGTGAGCACGTGCACGGCGACCGCCTGGTTTCCCATCGGCGCTGGCCCCTTGTTGTGCAGCCAGTAACGGCTGAACACCGGCTGAGCCGGCTCCTGGTCTTCTGGTGTCGCGGCCCTCGCTCCCACCAGCGCCTCGAGGTGCAGTCGGTAGGTCGCCAGTTCGGCTGGCTCGAGAGCGAGCGGCAGCGTCCCATCCTCGCCAAGCGGCAGCTCGGCGGCGGCCTCCTCCAGGAGGTTCGCGCGCCGCGCCCCGAGCAGCCGAGCGGCGCTCGTCACCCGCAGCTCGACCGGCTGGCCATGAGCCTCATACAGGCGCAGGGTCAGATCGACCCCGGGCCCTATCGCCAGCGGGGTGGCGTCCCCGGCGGCGAGCGGGTTGCCCCCTGGCTTCAGGGCGGCCAGCACGGGCCGACCGGCACTCCCGGCCCCTCCCTCGAGCGAGAGCAGGGCGGCCGTGCTGGGCAATGGCGCTGGCCGCGCGTCGGCGAGGCTGGCCCGAAGGGGCCGGTTATAGCCCTGCGCGGCCTCCACGCAGCCGGCGGCCCGCCAGCCCCCCGGCTCGAGGAGGAGGGCGTGCTCGAAGACGTGGCTCCAGTGCTCAAGCTCGAAGGCCGAGCCGTCAGGTGCCCTCCGCCGGGGCGGGTCAATCCAGACTCCCGAGGGCCAGCCCGTGCAGGCCCGGAGCAGGGAGACGTGCAGGGCCCCGTCGGGGTCCACCGCGAAGCCCGGCGTGCCGCGGTTGACGAGCGCCGCGGTCCACGCCGGTACCGAGGAGCGGGCCGCCGGCAGGAGGTGGGCGGGTTGTTCAAGGGTGACCTGTCCGGTCCGTACCTGGGCGACCAGGGCCCGAACCGCACCGACCGTCGTCTCGGTGGCCGCGCCAGCGACCACCAGCACCGGCAGGCACCGCTCCCCGCGCACGTCGGCGCCCGGGACGAACGGTGGTGGTTGGTCGGGCGACGGCGGCACCAGCACCGCCGCGCCATCTCCGCCAGCGAGCCGCTCCCGGAGCCACTCGGCGTGGGCCGGAGCCCGCTCGAGCAGCCGCTCCACAAACTCGTTCTCGTCCGGACCGCCCACGGCGATGCGGAAGTCGGGCAGGTTGGAGTCGCCGAGCAGACCGCCATAGCGGTTGCGCCCGGCCTCCGAGCAGGTGGCCGTGACCCCCTGTTGGACGAGCGCAACCAAGAGCTCGCGCGCCCACGCGGCGCCGTCCTCGCCCGCGGGGACGACCACCTCGGCCACGCCTACGGACAGCGTGCGCTCGTCGTCCCCGGCCCGGCAGCACACCGCAAAGGTGGTGCTGAGGCCAAACCACTCGGCGGCCGGGTTGTCCAGGGTCCACGGGTGCTCTGCGGCATCCACCTCGATGAGGCCGTAGCTGCGCGCCACCACGGCGTCCCCGACGGCCGAGACCGGGGTGGCCCCGGCGAGGGTGGTGGGCACGCGCAGGCGCACCAGGCGGTCCGCCGCCCGCCAGCCGTGCAGTTCGGTGCGCAGCTCCACCCGCCGCACACCGTGCCAAAGGGTGACCTCTTGGCGATAGGAGGTGCCCTCCACAGCTCCGTTGACCACGAGCCGCTCACCGAGCGCGGAGACCTCCCGCCGAATCCTTGCGGGGGCGGCCGAGGAGCGGGCGGGCGGGCCAGCAGGCAGGAGGTGCCACGGGCCCTCGCCAAACTCGGGGTGGTTGGCGTGTTCCGGATAGACGAGCAACTCGTTGCCCACCTGTCCGGGAGGGATCAGCTCGAAGCCCTGGCAGATGTCGGTGATCGCAGCGAGCCCACCGCCGCGCCCGGGATCGGCCCGCACCCGGAAGTGCTCGTTCTCGACCACCACGCCCGCGGCGGTGCGCCACCCGGGGTGCCCCTCGCTCGGGGTGGTGCGGCACAAGCGCAAGGTACGGTGCCCGACGCCGGGCACCTCGGGGGCGAGGAAGGAGAGGCTCTGTCCCCCGCCGCGCCGGTTCGGCTCCACCAGGCTGGGCAGCACCCGCCCCGACCCGTCCCGCACCTCGAGATGGCCGTCCGCACCGTCGGCAAGGGTGAGCTCGACGAGGTCGCTCCTCTTTGAGCCCAAGGTGTTGGTGACCACGATCGCCTCGTGCTCGCCGGAGGTGTCCACCGCCGCCACCAGCTCGGCGCGGGCGCGCTCGCCGACGGAGCGGGCAAGCTCGTAGGCCTCCCGCCATCCGCCCAGGAGATCGAGGTAGACCTGGTCGGACTCCGACCCCGTGATGCCGTCGTGGTGGGAACCGAAGACCAGCTGGCGCCAGGCTTTGTCGAGCGCCCGCCGGGTGGGCGCGGCGCCCACCAGGGCAGCGAGCGCCGCCATCGC
This sequence comes from Actinomycetes bacterium, assembly GCA_021809805.1. Taxonomy (GTDB): domain Bacteria; phylum Actinomycetota; class Acidimicrobiia; order Acidimicrobiales; family Bog-793; genus JAKABX01. Next base: position 19,878 of record JAJZKA010000010.1, on the reverse strand, counting down.
CTCCGACTCTGCGATCTCGACCTCGACCAGGCGTTGGGCCTGCTTGGTGTCGATGAACGAGACGTCCTTGCCGGTGTAGATCGGGTTCATGTCCCGGGTCTGCACCGAGGGCCGACGCCCGGTGGCGGCCAGCTCCTCGCGCACGGCAGCGAAGAATTCCTGCGGCAGGCCCACCTCAAAGCGGGGCCAGGCGTACCGAGTCGCCCAGCTCTCGGCGACTTCCACGATCCAGCGGCTTGGCGGGGTGTAGTCGGTGCCCACGGGCAGCAGGGTCACCGAGGTCGCGGCCACCTGCGCGAGCTCATCGAAAAGCTCGTAGGCCCGCCACATCGCCCCCGGCAGCGTGCTCGCCCGCTCGAGCTCCCAGCCGGCCGAGTAATGATTGGGCATGTAGCAGGTGAGCAGCCCCTTGCCGTTCGGAGCAATCCATTCGAACTCCGAGGGGAACTGCATCCACTTATTGCTGCCGGCGTGCCGCTTCGGCCCCCACTGATGAAACGGGCCGCGGGCCCAGCCCGAAGAGTCCACCCCGCAGTCGGCCATGATCCCAGGGAACTGCGGGTCGTGGCCGAATACATCGAGCTGCCAGGCGCTGCGGGGGGATGCCCCCAGCACGTCGCGCTGGAAGCCCATGCCGTAGACCGCGCAGCGGATGGCGGTCTCGGCCCCGGTGAGGTTGGTGTTGGGCTCGTTGTAGGTGCCACCCACGATCTCCACCCGGCCGGCGGCCACGAGGCCACGCAGCTCCTCGCGCCGGTCCGGATACAGGTCCCAGAACGGCTTCAAGTAGTCGACCTCAGCCAGGACGAACTTGTAGCCCGGACTGAGACGCGCCCGCTCGAGGTGCGCCTCTACGAGGGCGAGCCCGGTGTGCTGGAAGGCCTCGCGCCGCTCCAACGCCCAGGCCATCTCGTCCCAGCCGGAGGTGTAGCCGGCTTGGGTGTTCCACCACACCGGGTCGTAGTGGAAGTGGGCGACCATCAGCATCCGCCACCCCGGCCGGCGCACGACGATGCGCCCATCCCTGCGTGCGGTCTCGTCTCCCGAACGGGCCACCGCCTCGACCTGCACCTCGCTGTCCGGGGGCAGGTCGATCCCTGCAGGCAGGGTGAGCTCGACCACCACCCCTTCGGGCAGCGCGGGGGCCGGCGTGAAGCGGGCCGATGTGCTCGCAAGCCCTGCGTCCTGGCGGGGAGCCCAAGCAGGCCCGGTGGCAGTGCCGGCCAGTGCCGGTTCGGGGAGCCCTCGCCAGGGGACGATCGCCTCCAGGCCACGGCCTCGTAACGAGACCTCGAGCTCTTGATCGGGGCGCGCTCCGGTGACGATCACCCGCACCACCTGTGCCAGTTCGTCCTGGCGTGAGACAAAGCAGTAGGTCGAATCGATCGAGGTGATGTCCATCGGGAACGTCCTTCAACGTCGTGGCGGGCGGGCCAGGTCATGAGGCGGGCCTGCGAGTCCGCCAGGTTGTCGAGAGCTGGCGGTCGTGGAGAGGAGGCCGTGGCGGCGGTGGGCGCTGCGTCCCTCGTCTTCCACGACGCATTCGCCCCCACCCCTGCGGACCTCACGAGCGACGGAGGCACTCAATGCCGGCGAGCCCGCCAGCTCGTTCTTGCCGCGGAGATGTGACCTGGGGTTGCGGACCACCCACCACTTCGAGCACGCGGCGAGGCGATCTTCAACAAGCGGGCGTTCTCGCAGACCGGCGCCTCCAAGATGGCAGGGCTTGCGGCAAAGCGATTCTGCCCTCCATGGCCAACGCCCGAGCCCACGAGTTGCCGAACGACGGCGTCCTCGTCGGTGGCCGCCGTGCATCACGATCGCGTTCTCGGCGCTCGTCTCGCGGTGACGTCGCAGCGCGGAGCGCCACTCAGCAAGCGTCGGACCATTCAGCAAGCGTCGGACCATGTCGAAGGCGCCGGTGAACAAGACGCCGTCGATGCCGGGGTGCGGAGCGAGATGTCGTCCCGTCAACTCCGAACCGCCCTGGCGGCTCAGATCACCCGGAGCACGCTGATCAAGATCTCCAGGGCGACAAAGACGACGATCGGGGAGAGGTCGATCGCCGAGGTTCCCCCCAAGGTGAGGGGTGGCAGCACGCGGCGCACCGGAACGAGGACCGGGTCCGTGATCGCCGCGAGGACGCGCACGACCCGGGCCATCGGCGACCATGGGTGGATCGGGAACCAGGTGAGGACGATCCGGATCAGCAGGACGACGACGTAGGCCTGCAAGATGTCGACGATGACGCGGACGATCACCGCCGGTCCCCCTTCACCGTCTCCGCACCCATTCCGATGAGCCTAGGGGTGAAACAGCCCGCGCTCTTGCAGGCGCTGGCGCTCTTCGGCGGACACCTCGACGTTGGAGGGCGTGAGGAGGAAGACTTGGTCGGCGACCTTTTCCATCGCGCCGCCGAGCGCGTAGGTGAGTCCTGAGCAGAAATCGATCATGCGCCGGGCGAGATCGCGTTCGCTCGCCTGGAGGTTGACGATCACCGGGTTGGACTGCTTGATGAGGTCCCCGATCTCCTGGGCGTCCGCGAAGCGAGCAGGGATCACGACCTGGGGCTTGGCGTTGCGGCTCGGAACGAGCGGTCGCACGATCGCCCGCTGAGTCACCTCGGGGCGCGACTCCTCCCGCGGCAGTGGCCGCAGGGTGCTCGAAGCCGGGGGATCCAGGTCGTGCTCGACATAGCCGCCGGCGACCGCCCGGGGCGCGGGGAGATCGTCAGCATCCTCGTACTCGTCGTAGAGCTCGTCCTCATCGACGTCTTTCAGCCCGAGATAGGCGAGCATCTTGTCTACGAACGTTGCCATCCAAGCCTCCTTAGGCTTCCCTATTCTGGCATCTCAGCGGCCAAAGAGCCGGCATCCCTGCGCGCCGCGCCCTCGCGGGGTGGTCGCGGGCCGAACAGCGCCGTGCCGAGACGTACCGTTGTCGCTCCAGCCGCGGCCGCGAGCTCGAAGTCTCCGCTCATGCCCATCGAGCGCTCGGCGAGCCCGAGATCGTCAGCGAGCCGGGCCACCTGCACAAATGCCGCCGCGCTCGCCGCCGCATCGTCGCGCACACCGATCGTCATCAGGCCCTCGACTCGCAGGTCGAGGCGCGACAGGGCACGTATGAGCTCGGGGACGGCGGCCGGCACCACCCCGCCACGCTCGCCGCGCCCGGTGCAATCCACCTCGACCAGCACACGTGCGCCCGGAGCGAGGCGGGCGATTCGCTCGCCCTCGGCCAGGCGGTCGACGCCCTCGAAACGAGAGACGAGGTGGACGAGGCGCCCGATCTTGTTCTGCTGCAGCGCGCCGAGGAAGTGCCACGATGGCGTCGCCGCCGCTTCGACCTCGGCCAGACGCTTCGCCTTGGCGACGAGCTCATCGGCGTAGTTCTCCCCAATCGTGACGAGCCCGAGGCGGAGCGCGATCCGCACAGCGGCAAGTCCGAGGCCCTTGGTGACCGCTACCACCGACAGCGCCGCGGGGTCTGCGCCCGCTGCCGCCAGGCGGCGGCGCACCGCAGCGAGGCGCGCCGCCACCAGCGCGAGATCCTCATCGCGGTAGTCCTCGCCGGTGAGCGGCGCCTGTTCGTTCACTCCTGCCAGCACACGAGCGCATGGCGCCCGGCCTCTCCCCGCGCCCGGTGCGAGTACCACTGCCCACCGCACGCGCTGCAGCCGCCGAGCGCGACCGGCGCCGGGACGCCCACACGGGCCAGTGCCGCCGACACAACCGCTTCGAGGTCGAGCGCGTCCTCGCCGTTCGCGCTCGTGCCGAGCACCGCCTCGCCGTAGCGCTGTGCCAGCAGCGCGGCATCGCTGCGGCGGAACGGGTAGCACTCGACGCGGACGAAGGGCGACACGACCGCTTCGAGACGGCTCGCCCCGAGGTCAACAAGCCGCTTCGCACTCGCCTCCACGACGCCAGCAAGCAGGCCTCGCCAGCCCGCGTGGACAACGCCGAACGCGCCTTCTGGGCTCGAAAGGCCGATCAGCGGGCAATCGGCCCCGAGCACGGCCAGCGCGACATCACCGCGACACGAGACGAGCGCGTCCGCCTCCTCAGCAAGCGGGCCGGACGGCGAGTCGACCACAAGGACCCGTGCCGAGTGCACCTGGCGCGGCATCGTCCAGGGTCGGGCGACGAGCTCGAGATGGCGCGACGGGGTGAGCGCCGGCCGCGCGCCGGGCACCCGCAAATCCCCCTCGGCCTTGCCGGTCGAAAGCGCGACGACACCACCGAGGAGACGGGCCCGGTTGGGCCCCGAAGCGCTCAGCGCCTCAGCGGAGGAACGAGGGGACGTCGAAGTCGTCGTCACCGAGGTCGAGGTCGTCACCACCGACCGAGAACACGTCGACCTCCGGCGCCCGCTCGGACTCGCCCCCACGAGACGCCGCGGGCTCACTGCCCGACTCGTCACGGCGGCGCGCGACCGGGCGCTCCGCGCCCTCGAAGCGGTCGAAGCCGGCCGCGATCACCGTCACGCGGACGCTCTCGCCGAGCGACTCGTCGATGACGCTGCCAAAGATGATGTTGGCGTCGGGGTGGGCGTGGGAGTGGATCTCCTCGGCAGCCTCGTTGACCTCGAGCAAGCCGAGGGTTGGTCCACCGGCGATGTTGAGCAGGATCCCGCGCGCCCCTTCGATCGACGCCTCGAGCAGCGGGCTCGTGATGGCGTGACGCGCGGCGTTCAGCGCACGGTTGTCTCCCGAGGCTGTGCCGATGCCCATGATCGCCGTCCCGGCGTTCTGCATCACCGTCTTCACGTCGGCGAAGTCGGTGTTGATGATGCCGGGCACGTTGATGAGGTCGGTGATCCCCTGGACCCCGTGCAAGAGCACCTCATCGGCCATCTTGAAGGCCTCGACCATCGAGGTCTTCGCATCCGCCAGGGTCAACAGGCGCTCGTTGGGGATGATGATCAGGGTGTCGACCTTCTCCTTCAGGCGCTGGATGCCGGTCTCGGCCTGGTTCGAGCGTCGCCTGCCTTCGAAGGCGAACGGGCGGGTCACGACCCCGATGGTGAGGGCGCCGAGACCCTTGGCAATTTCGGCGATCACGGGCGCCGCGCCGGTCCCGGTGCCTCCGCCCTTGCCGGCGGTGATGAAGACCATGTCGGCGCCCTTCAGCACCTCCTCAATCTCCTCGAGGTGCTCCTCGGCGGCGGCTCGGCCAACCTCGGGGTCGCTGCCGGCGCCGAGGCCGCGCGTCAGCTGGCGGCCGATGTCGAGCTTGATGTCGGCCTCGCTCATCAGCAGTGCCTGGGCGTCGGTGTTGACCGCGACGAACTCGACACCCTTCAGGCCGGCGTCGATCATGCGGTTCACCGCGTTCACCCCGGCGCCACCGACGCCGACCACCTTGATCAGGGCGATGAAGTTCTGCGCTGTGGCCGTCATTGCTGCCCTTGCCTTCCTAGGCGAAACCACGGTGCCGGGAGGGGTCGTCGGCGGGACTCGCCCGGGCACGGGAGACTGCCGACAAGTCGATGCGACACGGCCCCCCGCTGGGACCCGGTAGCGACTGCACGACTCACCAAGGCAAGCTCCCGGGCACCGGGGCGGGCCGCTGAACTCCGGGCGACCAGAACGTGACGAACATAGGACCAGTGTCTCAGTGGGTCAAGACCGGGGACGCGGCGACGCGTAAATCAATGGTCGCAAAACCCGCTACTTGGGCCCGATCGAGCAGGGTCATGAGGCTGATCATTTTTTCCCGCAATGCGCTCAGCGCGCCGATGATCACGAGCGGCGCGTGGCGCAGCTGGATCACGAGGCCCTCCCCAGGGCGCTCACTCAGCCAGCTGACGCGACTCAACAAGGCGACGGGCAGCGCTCGGGCCAGCGCGAGCACCGCCTGGTCACTTTGTGCGAGGCGGCCCCCCGGAGCAGGCACCACGCCGAGGGCGGACAGCGGGGCGAGCCCTGGAGTCGGCGCGGTCACGTCGGCGAGCACCCGGCCGGTCGGGTCGATCAGGGCATAGCTCGTCGGGCCGAGCTGAACCTCAGCAAGAGGACGGCGCTCGGTGATGGTGATCGAGACGCCGCTCGGCCAGTGGCGCGTGACCGTTGCCCGCGCCACCCAAGGCAGGCGCTCGATCGCCGCCTCCTCGGCTGCGAGGTTGAGGTCGATGAGCGGCGGGTGCGCGCCCAGTCCGGTCACCGCCAAGAGCTCGCTGCGGCTCTCGTGGCTCGCCCCGTTGATCGAGATCGCCCGCGCGGAGATCAAGGAGGAATGCAGGATTGCCAGCGTGCCGACGATGAGGGCCACCGCCGCCAACAAGCTCACGATGATGGCGAGGCGACGGTGGCCGGCCTGGCGGGCGACGGCGACCTTGCGCGCCCGCAGGCGCGGATCGGTGACGACGGCGCGCGTGCTCACCTGAACTCCCCCACCGTCCGCAGCTCCAAGGACAGCTCGACGCCGCAGCGTTCGAGTACGAGCCGACGAACCTCGCTGATCAGGCGGAATACGTCGTCTGCTGAGCCATTCGTGTCTGACTGCACAAAATTCGCGTGTTTCTCAGAGACCTGGGCCGAGCCAACGCGCATGCCCTTTAGCCCAGCCACCTCGATGAGCCGCCCGGCAGCATCGCCCGGGGGATTGGAGAAGGTCGAGCCGGCGTTGCGCCCGCCCGGCTGGTGCGCTCTTCGCCAGGCGACGATCTCGCTCATCGTGTCGGCCGAGCGCGCCGGATCCCCCTCGGCGAGCTGGTAGGTCGCCGACAGGACGAGATGGTGGGCGCCGAGGGCCGAGCGGCGGTAGGCGAAGGTGAGGGCCGAGTTCGACCACTCGGCGGCCTCGCCGCGCTCGAGGTCCAAGACGAGCGTCGACACGAGGCGGTCCTTGGTCTGCGCGCCATGTCCTCCGGCGTTCATCACCACCGCGCCACCGACCGATCCGGGGATGCCAACGGCCCACTCCATGCCCGTTCGACCGGCCGCAGCGCTGCGCCGGGCAAGGACCGGGTAGTCGAGCCCTCCGCCCGCCCGTGCCAAGCCGTCGTCGCGAAGCTCGAGCCCCGCGTAGTCGCCCGCCAGAGTGACACACAGCCCGGCAAAGCCCGAGTCGGCGACGAGCAGGTTCGAGCCGCGCCCGAGCGCCAGCACGCCGACCCCGCTCTTCGCGACCGCGCACGCCACCGCCTCGAGGGTCGCCGCGCTCGCGATCTCGACGAACAGCGCCGCTGTGCCACCGGTGCGGTAGGTGGTCTTCGGCCCAATCGGCTCGTCCCGGCGCGCCAGCTCCTTGAGCTCGGCCGCAGCGGCTTCGACGCGCGCGATCGACTCACCGGCCGTGCCGGTCACCGTCACCCTCACCATGCCGGCCCGGACAACAACTCGTCGGGCAGACTCGTCAGATCACCGGCCGACAGCGACAAGCAGCAGTCGCCGGGCCGCAGGAGCCCTCGCAAGCGGGCGGCCACGTCGCCGCGCGACGCCACGTAGTCGACCGCGCTGTCCGGATGGGCACGCAGGATCGCATCGGCGACAAGCGCCCCGCTGACGCCCGGCAGCGGCTGCTCGCCGGCGCCGTAGACACCGGTGACGACGACGAGGTCAGCGTCAACGAACGCATCCGCGAACGAGGTGGCAAGTGCTGCGGCACGCGAGTAGCGGTGCGGCTGGAAGACGCAAACGACCCGCCCGAAGCCCCCGCGGCGCGCCGCGGCGAGCGTGGCGATGACCTCGCCCGGCAGGTGCGCGTAATCGTCCACAAAGACGACCCCGTTGCGCTCCCCGCGGAACTCAAATCGCCGCGCCACGCCCCCAAAGCGCGCGAGCGCGCGGCTCGACTCCTCAAAGCTCACGCCGATAAGGTGCGCGGCAACGAGCGCTGCGGCGGCGTTCAGCGCATTGTGTCGTCCAGGTACGGGCAGCTCGACCTCGCCGAGCAGCTCACCGCCCCGCGAACAGGTGAAGGCGATCTCGCTGCGGCCGCCCCGCAGCCCGCTGAGCTCGAACTCGGCGCCGGGGCGAAAGCCGTAGGTGTGTGCGTCCGGCGGGGCGATCCGGCGCAGCACCGGGTCGTCTCCACAGACCACTTGGTGCCTCGCCCCCGCGAGGAAGGCACCAAAGGCGTCTTCGAGCGCGGCGACCGAGCCGAAATGGTCGAGGTGATCGGGCTCGACGTTGGTCACCACGGCCGTCTCAGCCGCAAGCTCGAGGAACGTGCCGTCGCTCTCGTCGGCCTCGACCACGAGCCACTCTCCGCTCCCCCAGGCGGCATTGGTGCCGATCTGAGGCAGGTCACCGCCGATCAGGAAGGAGGGCGAGCGCCCCGCGTCAACGAGGCAGAGGGCGAGCATCGAGGAGGTCGTCGTCTTGCCGTGCGTGCCCGCCACGGCGACGCAGCGCCGCTCGGCCGTAACGGCGGCCAGGGTCTCGGCGCGTGAGTGCACCGGGATGCCGAGGCGCCGCGCCTCGCGCACCTCGGGATTGTGCTCGCCGACGGCGGTCGAGATCGCCAGCACCTCGGCGCCATCGATGTGGCGCGCGTCATGGCCGACCAGGGCGCGCACCCCGCTGGCACGCAGGCGTTCGAGGACCGGGCCGCCGCGCAGGTCGCTGCCGGAGACCACGTGGCCCATCTCGGCGAGGACGACGGCGATCGCGCTCATTCCGGCTCCGCCGATCCCGACGAGGTGGATCCGCCGTGAACGGCTCAGATCGAGGCAGCCAGCGGTCATCGGTCTCTCCCGGCTCGTCGTCGCGCGCTGCGCGCCGCCTCTTCCACCAGCGAGGCCACCCGCTCGGCGGCGTCGGGTCGTCCGATCCGCCGAGCAGCCTCGCCCATTGAGCGACGGCGCTCCTCGTCGGCGAGCAGCGCGTCCAGCGCCGTGGCGAGCTCCTCGGGAGTCGCCGCCGCGTCCTCGACGATCAACGCTGCACCCACCCCGGCCAGGCGCTCGGCGTTCAACCGCTGGTGGTTCCCCGGTGCCCCCGGCAACGGAACGAGCACGCTCGGGGTACCGATCACGGTCAGCTCGGCGATTGTGGACGCACCGGCACGGGCGACCACCACATCGGCCGCCGAGAAGAGCGCGGGGAGGCGGTCTTCGTAGCCGACGAGGCGGTAGTCGAGGCCGGCTCCACCGTCGTCACCTTTGAGGTCGCGAGCCTGCACGCGCACCCAATCGACGTCCCGCTCCCCCGCCACGTGCACAACCACGACATCGCTGCGCTTGGCCCAGGCGCGGGCGAGGCCGAGGGCGGCCAGATTGAGGCGACGCGCCCCGAGGGACCCGCCGGTAACGGCCACGACGAGACGGCCCTCGGGCAGGCCGAGCAGGGTGCGGGCAGCCGCTCGCCCCTCGGGCGTACGGTCCACCGCCAGCACCTCGGGGCGCACCGGTGCGCCGGTCAGGACGGCGCGAGGCAGGGGCGTCCCGGGGAGCGCGATCGCGCATGCCGTCGCGAAGCGCCCAGTCAGCCGATTGGCCGCGCCGGGCACCGCGTCGACGTTGACCACGACGAGGGGCACGCGCAGCACCGCAGCGGCGAGGGCACACGGCAGCGCGGCATACCCGCCGACGCTTAGCACGACCTCGGGACGCCTCCGGGCCACGAGCGCGAGACCCTGGGCGCAGCCGAGCACGAGCATCGCCGCCGCCGAGGCGCTCTTGCGCGAGACGCGGCGCTCGATTCCTTGTCCCGGGAGCACCACGAGCGAGAAGCCCGACTCGGGAACGAGGCGGGCTTCCATCCCCCGCGCCGCGCCGACGTAGGTGATCTCGGCCTGGTGGCGGCCGCCCGCGACGAGCGCCCGCGCGACGGCGAGCGCCGGCAGCACGTGCCCCGCGGTGCCGCCACCGGTGACGATGACCCCGCCCCGCCTCACCGCGCCTCCGCCCGACTCCCCGCCATCGCACCGGACCGCCGTGGCGCACGAGACCGTTGTGGCACCTTCGCGGCCGGGCGGGGGTGCCCGGCGCGCTGGCGCGACCCCGTCGCGCCACGGTGCGGTTCGGTCCTCGCGCTGGTCGCTGCCCGACGGGCAGGGGCGGTCGGTCGCCGTGCCCCGGCCCGGACGGGGCTCTGACTCCTGGCGCTTCGTCGCGCTGGCGGCGTCGCGGTGGTCGCCCTACGGGCCGGCGTCGCGACGAGCTCCGTGCTTGCCCGAGGCTGGCGAGCGATGTTGGCGAGCAGGCCGCAGGCGAACAGGACGACGATGAGCGAGGAACCACCCGACGACATGAAGGGAAGTGGGATGCCCGTGTCAGGCAGGAGACCGGTTACTCCGCCCATGTTCACCAGGGCCTGGAAAACGATCCAGCCGGTGATCGCCGTGGCAAGCAGCGCGCGATAGCGATCCTCGGCGCGCAGGGCGATGCGGATCCCGAGCCAGCCGAAGCACGCGAAGCCACAGACGACCGCAAGGCAGCCGAGGAGGCCGAAGTCGTTGCCGATGGCGGCGAAGATGAAGTCGCTCGACGCATTGGGCAACAGCCAAGGGCTGACGGCGTTCGCCATCGGGTGCCCCGCGAGATGGCCCGATCCAAGCGAGGCGAGCGACTGCACGAGCTGGTAGCCGACGGTCGAGGCATGCCCGAAGGGGTTGAGGAACGCGAGCAGGCGTGCCCGGCGGTAAGGGGCCGCCAGGACGAGGATCGATCCGAGGACGGCGAGCACGCCGACGACCGTCGCCAGCAGTCGACCGCGCACCCCCCCGGCGTACCAAAGGATGGCCGCGATCCCGACGACGACGATCGCCGTACCGAGGTCGGGCTGCTTCAAGATGAGCGCGCCGAGGATCGCGGCGACGAGCGCCAGCGGGAGGACGAGCTCGTGCAGCTGGTCACGGCAGCGCTCACGCCGAGCTACGAGGTCGGCGGCAAATAGTGCAAAGGCGAGTTTGGCGATCTCCGAAGGCTGGAGGGTGATGGGCCCCGCTCCGAGCCAGCGGCTGGAGCCGCCCGCCCCCTTGCCGAGGTGGGGCACGAGCACCGCGACCAGCAAGCAGAACGCCGCGACGAGGATCGGGCGTACGCGGCGCCGGAGGTGGGCGAGGTTGTGGCGGCGGGCGACGAGGAAGGCGACGAGGCCGATCAACGCCCACATGACCTGGCGCTCGGCCAAGGAGAAGACCGAGCCGTAGCTGTACAGCGACTCGATCGGCGAGACGCCGGCCACCGCTACCAGCCCGAAGACCGTGAGCGAGACCGCCAACAGCTCGAGGCGGCGCGCATCTTTGCGCCCAAGGTCCTCGACGGAAGCCGCGCCGCGCGCTGCGGGCGGCGCATCCCGACCGCCGTCGACGACGCGAAGGCGCGGCGCCTTCGCGAGCAGTTGAGCGATCGCCATCAGGCCTCCCCGCTGATCTCTGCGCGCACGATGCGCGCGAAGTCTGCCCCGCGCTCCTCATAAGAGCGGTACCAATCAAAGGAGGCACAGCCCGGAGACAGCAGCACCACCTCACCCGGTCGCACGAGCGCGCGTGCGGCGCGCACGGCGTCGCGCATCGAGGTGGCGCGCTCGACCGGATAGCCCGCAAAGGCCGCCGCCACCTCCTCGGCCGCCTCGCCGATCGCGACGACGCCCCGGACCCGGCGCCGACCGCCGCCTTCGGCTGCAGCGCGCATGGCGGTGAGATCGAGACCCTTGTTGCGGCCGCCGGCGATGAGCACGACACCGGCGAAGCCGCGCAGCGCGGCCGCCACTGCCGACGGCGTGGTCGCCTTGGAGTCGTCGTAGTAGGCGACCCCGGCATGCTCGACCACGAGCTCGACGCGGTGAGCGAGCACCGTCGTCGTCCGCAACGCCTGGCGGCAGGCGGCCGCGTCGGCACCCGCATCGCGGGCAATCGCAAGCGCCGCCAGCGCGTTCTGCACGTCATGGGGCAGGGCGCGGGGCAGGTCCGTCAGGTGCGCGTACGCGGTGCCGTCGGGGCCCAAGAGCCGGTCACCATCGAGGTGGAAGTCGCCGCGCTCGAGCCCGAAGGTCACGACCCGCGCGCGCCCAGCCCGCGCCGCCTGCATCACCACCTCGTCCTCGGCGTTCGCAACGGCCACGTCGCTTTGGCCCTGGCGGGCAAAGATCTTGGCCTTGGCCTCCGCGTACGCCCGCGCGTCGCCGTGCCAGTCGAGGTGGTCCTCGGCAAAGTTCAAGTAGGCGGCGACCGTCGGGCGAAGGTCGCGGGTGTAGAGAAGCTGGAAGGAGGAGACCTCCGCCACCACGAGGTCAACACCCGGGGCGAGCACCGCGTCGATGAGCGGTCGGCCGATGTTGCCCGCCGCCGGCGCGTTGCGGCCCGACGCCGCGAGCATGGCAGCGACGAGCGACGTGACCGTCGTCTTGCCATTGGTCCCGGTGATTGCGATGATCGGCACGGGCGACAGCCGCGCCGCCAGCTCGACCTCGGACACCAGCCGGTTCGCGGGGGCCGCACCGAGCGCCGGGTGGCTCGGCGGGACGCCAGGGCTCGCGACCACGAGGTCGGCGTCCCCGATGAGGCGGGCGAGGGCCAGCGGTCCGGGCGACTCGATGAGCTCGATACCAAGACGCGCCGCCTCCTCGCGCGCCGCAGCATCGGGGCGGTCGTCGAGCACGCGCAGCGAGAGGTTGCGGGTGCGAAGGACCCGGGCAACGGCTTGGCCGGTGCGCGCGAACCCGACGATCAGCACGGCTTGCACGCCAGCGAGCGCGTCGACCGAGGGCGGGACGAGCTCAGACATGGTCACTTCACCGTCCCCAGGCTGAGGAAGTCGGCGTAGAAGATGCCCAGTCCGAGCACCGCGCACAGCGCTGAGAAGATCCAAAATCGGATAATCACCGTCGTCTCCGGCCAGCCCATCAGCTCGAAGTGATGGTGCAGCGGCGCCATGCGGAACACCCGAGTGTGGAAGACGCGGTAGCTGACGATCTGGATGACCACGGACAGCATGATGACCAGATACAGACCACCGATGATCGGCAGCAGCAGCTGCAAGTTGAGAAGCAGTGCCAGCACCGCAAGGCCCGTGCCGATGGCGAGCGAGCCCGTGTCGCCCATGAAGATCCGCGCCGGGGCGGCGTTCCACCACAAAAAGCCCACACAGGCACCCGCCATCGCCACGGCGACGAGCGCGAGATCGAGGCCGTCGGGGACCCGGTAGAGCTGGGGGTGGGTATGGCGGATCTCCCAATAGCCCACCAGCGCGAAGCAGAAGTAGGTGAAAGACGCCGAGCCCGCCGCTAGGCCGTCGAGTCCGTCGGCCAGGTTGACGGCGTTCGCCTCGGCGACGATCACAAAGATCGACCAGAGCACCCAGCCAACCGTGCCGAGCTCGAGGCCAGGCAGGTCATAGCGGGTGAACGAGAGCGTGGTGTGCACGCCCGTGAACTCGGCCGCGACGATCGAGAAAGCTCCCGCGACGACGATCAGCAGACCGAGCTTCCAGCGCTTGTTGAGGCCGAGGCTGCGACGTCGGCGGACCTTCAGCCAGTCGTCGCTCAGCCCGACGAGGCCGGCGAGGACGATCGCCCCGACGGCCAGCAGGCCCGAACGGCTGAAGGGCACGTGGGTGCCAACGTGCCCGAGCAGGTAGCCGGCGACGACCGCCGCCACGATGGCAATCCCTCCCATTGTCGGCGTGCCCGCCTTCACGAGGTGGATCGCCGGGCCGTCCTCTCGGATCTGTTGGCCGATGCGGCGCCGGCGGAGCCAGCGCAGGAGGATCGGCGTGCCGAACCCAGCGACGAGGAGCGCGATCCCGCCCGAGGTGAAGATCGCGATCACGCCGACTGCCCAAAGGGTGCGGGCGTTTCGGTCACGTCGCGCCCGAGCCGCACGAGCTCCTCTCGCACGACGACACGATCGTCAAAGGCGATTGGTCCGTCCGCGAACTGCATCGTCGTCTCGTGGCCCTTGCCAGCGACGACGACGGTGTCCCCACCCGATGCCTGCGAGAGCGCCGCAGCGATCGCCTGGCGCCGGTCGAGCTCGACCACGCAGCGGATCCGATCACCGACGCCTGCCAGCACCTCGGCGGCGATCGCCGCGGGGTCCTCACTGCGCGGGTTGTCGGTGGTGACAATGACCGCATCGGCAAGCCGTGCCGCGACCTCGCCCATCACTGGCCGCTTGCCGCGGTCACGGTCGCCACCACAGCCAAAGACCACGACCAGCCGACCGCCCGTTGCCGCGCGTACCGCCCGCAGCACCTCTTCGAGACCTGCCGGTGTGTGCGCGTAGTCGACGACGATGCTCAGACCATCAGCGCTCGTCATGGTCTCAAAGCGCCCCGGCACGCCGTCGGCCTGCTCGAGTCCGGCGCAGATTGCGTCGAGCTCAACGCCCACAAGGCGCGCCGCGGCCGCGGCCCCGAGCGCGTTGCGCACGTTGAACAGTCCGCCGAGGCGAAGGCGCACGCGGCGGCCGCCGAGGCGAAAGGTGCTCTCGGAGAGGCCGAGCTCGAGCTCGGAGACGTCGTGAACCGAGAAGGAGACCGTCTCGATCTTGGGGCGGTCGAGCAGCCGGCGCCCGTAGCCATCGTCGGCGCAGATCACTGCGGTACGGGCGTGCTCAGGGGTGAAGAGCGTCGCCTTTGCCTGGAAATACGCCTCCATTGACCCGTGGTAGTCGAGGTGGTCCTGGCTGAGGTTCATGAACACTCCGACCTCGAAACAGGTCCCGTCCACCCGATGCTGCACGAGTGCGTGCGAGCTCACCTCGACGGCACAGCACTGCGCGCCCTCGTCTCGCAGCTCCGCGAGCAGCCGCTGCAGCTCCGTCGCCTCAGGGGTTGTCCGAGTGCCTCCGAGCGTGCCGATCACCCCACAGCGCCAGCCGTGCGCCGTGAAGATCGACCGCAGCAGGTACGTCGTGGTCGTCTTGCCATTGGTTCCGGTCACGCCGATCGTGTGCAGGGCGTTCGCCGGATCGTCGTAGAACGCGCACGCGGCCTCCGCCGTTGCGGCGCGCGCCGCCCCTGGCGCGACGACGAGCTGGACCGCCGCTCCGGCTGCTAGGCCGAGGGAGCGCTCGCAGATGAACGCCGCCGCGCCCGCCGCGCGCGCCGCAGCGACGAAGTCGTGGCCGTCGTGGTGCGAACCGGGTAGGCAGCAAAACAACGCGCCGGGGTGGACCTGGCGGTGATCGATCTCGACGGCGCGGATGGGCAGGCCATTCGGGTTGCCGAGCACCGCGAGGGGACGCACCCGTTCGACGATGCGCTCAAGGGACACCGGGGGTCCCATGACCTTGTCCACGCCGACGAGTCTCACGCGCCGGAGATCGCGCTGCAGGTCAACGGGCTCGGCTTGGGCGCTCCACGCGGCGCGATGTCGTAACGGCGGAGCGCGTACTCCATCACCTTGGCGAACACCGGCGCAGACGCCGAGCCGCCGTAGGGATCAGCGGAGCGATTGAGCCACACGATGCCGGAGAGCTGAGGAGCCTGGGCGGGGACGAAGCCCACAAAGGTGGCGTTGAATTGCCCCGCAATGTAGCCCTTGCCCCCTGGGGCGACCTGCTGGGCCGTCCCGGTCTTGCCTGCAACCGCGTAGCCCGGCACCTCGGCGCACACCGCCGTGCCGTCTTGGACGACACCTTCGAGCATCGGGATGAGCTCGTGCGCGATTCCCGCGGGCAGCACCCGTCTGCTCGTGGTCGGAGTGGCGTGCTCGGTGCCGTTGCCAGAGATCGTTGCCTGCACGAGATGGGGAGTTTCGCGCACCCCGCCGTTCGCCACGGAGCTGTAGGCGTCGAGGATCTGCAGGGGGGTAACGGCCTCTCCGAGGCCGATCGGCACCGACCCGGTGTATGAGCCCACCCAGCTCGAGGCGGGGCCGACGATGCCGTTGGACTCGCCTGGCCAGTTGAACCCGGTCGGCTGGCCGAATCCGAGATCCGCCATCGCGTGCCCGAGGCGCTTCATGCCGAGCAATGAGGCGATGTGGATCGTGCCGACGTTGGAGGACTGGGCGATGATCTGCGATGCGGTGAGCGTCTCGGTCGGGTGGTACTCGGCATCGGCGAAGACGTAGCCACCGATCGTCGTGGTCATCGGCACCCTGAAGGGTGTCGAGGGAGTGATGATGCCGTCTTTCAATGCGTAGGAGAAGGTCGCGATCTTCATCACCGACCCCGGCTCGTACACCGAGGTCACTGCCAGATTCTGGCCCGCGGGCCTGATGACGCCCTTCGGCCCGGCGACGAGGTCGACCATCGCCAAGATGGCACCGGTCTTCACCGACTCGATGACCGCCACCCCGCTATGGGCGTGCTGCAGCTTCATCTCGGCGGTGAGGTCCTTGGTGACTTCGACCTGCAACGGCTCGTCGATGGTGAGGACGATGCTGTGGCCCTGGTGGGGCGCCACCACATGGCTGGTCGAGCTGGGGAGCGCCACGCCGCCGGGCGCGATGCCCACGAGCTCGCTCCCGGCCTTGCCGCTCAAGGTGGCGTTTTCTTCCTCCTCGAGCCCGCTGACGCCCGCGCCGCTCGCGCCGAGGAAGCCGAGCAGCGGCTCGAACAGGCTGGCGTCGGGTGCGGTCCTCCGGGTATCGGGCAGGAACGTGATGCCGGCGAGTCCAAGCGGGGCGATCTTGGTCTCGAGCGACGGCGGGGCCTGGCGCGTGAGGACCACATAGCCGTTGTGCTCGGACAGATCGGCGATGAGCGTCGGGACCGACAGGCCCAGCAATGGCGCAAGGGTACGCGCCTCACTCGCCGGATGGCTGATCTGGAAGTCGTCGGCGACCACGTCGACGGTGGGGACCGAAGCGGCAAGCAGGTTGCCGTTGCGATCGTAGATGGCCCCTCGCGTGGCCGGCAGCACCACTTTCTGCTCGGTCTCGCCGGCGGCGTACGCCGCATAGCGCGAGCTGTCAAAGAACTGAACCATGGTCAGGCGGCCGACCACGGCGACGAGCGCCACCGCGCTCGCGAGCCACAGCAGGCGGAGGCGGTGCCGCTGGCGGCTCCCGGTCCGCGCCCCAGCGCCCGAGGCCGCCCCGCCACGGCCCGCACTTCGGGACCCCGAGGCGGCTGGACGGCGCGATGGCGCGCGGTGGCGCGACATCGGCGCCGCGGGTGCGGCGCGGCGCGGCGGGCGAGGTGGTGGCGCGCTCATCCGGCCCGGTGTGTCTGGAAGGTCGAGCTCGCGTTGGTCGAGGACCCCGAGCCGCCGAGCGTCGCTCCGATCGATACGGGAGCGAGGTAGTTGACCGAACTCGGGGCGATCATGTGGAGCTGGTGTTCGGCGATCTGCAGGATCCTTGCCGGGGACTCGAGCTGGGCGCGGCGAAGCTGCAGCTGCTGCTCGTCAGCGATCGACTGCGCAAGCTGCTGGCGGGCGTTGTCGAGACGCACCTGCTGGGAGGCCACGAGATCCTGCCCGATCGCCACGGTCGCCAGCGAGGCGGCAAGGACGGCGCCGGCAACAAGCGCGATCACCCGAGCGCGACGCACCCGAGAGCGTTCGGCGAGCGTGCGCGCGTCAAGGACGGTGAACTGATCGCGTTCTTGGCGCGCCGATTCGGGGCGCTGGGTGCTTCGGCGCGCGGCGCCGGTGATCGCGATGCTGCTCACGAAAGGGGCTCCTCGGTCTCATCGAGCCGCTCCACGGCGCGCAGGCGCGCTGCGTCGGCCCGGGGGTTCGCTGCCTTCTCCTCGCTGTTCGCCTGGCGCGACGAGCGCGTCAAGAGCCGGACGAGGGGGCGGGCACCGCACCCGCACGGCAGGCCCGGGGGGCAGACGCAACCGCCCGTCGCCGCTTGGCGGAAGCGCTCCTTAACGATGCGATCCTCACCAGAGTGGTAGGCCAACACGACGCAGCGCCCCCCGGGTGCAAGCGCCGCAATGGCATCGTCGATTGCCCCCGGCAGCTGCTCGAGCTCCTCGTTGACCGCAACGCGCAGGGCCTGGAAGACGCGGCGCGCCGGATGGCCGCGCCGGCGAACGGCAGCGGGAAGGGCACCCGCCACGACCTCGGCAAGTACGTCGGTCCGAAAAAGCGGCCTGGCGGCGACGACCGCTCGCGCGATGCGCCGAGCGAAACGTTCCTCGCCGTGCTCGGCGAACAGCGCCGCGAGACGTGCCTCGCCCCAGCCATTGACCACGTCCGCCGCCGAGGGGCCGACCTCAGGGTCCATGCGCATGTCGAGCGGACCACCGTGTCGGTACGAGAAGCCGCGCTCGGCCACGTCGAGCTGATGGGAAGAGACACCGAGGTCGAAGAGCACCGCGACGAGGGGAAACACCGCACGGTCCGCGACGCCCCGGCGGGCGCGCTCGGCCGCCAGCGCGTCGCTCAGGCGATCGAAGCGGGCGCGTTCCACCCGGGCGCGCTCGCCAAAACGGGCGAGCCGTTCGCGGGCCGCCGCCACGGCTTCCGGGTCACGATCGAGCCCGAGCAGGCACAGGTCGCTGCGGCGCTCGAGGATCGCCTGCGCGTGGCCGCCACCGCCAACGGTGGCGTCGATCACCAGTCCACCGCCAAGCGGGGCGAAGAGCGCCAGCACCTCGGTGAGCATCACGGGCTCGTGCGCGAAACGACCGGCCGAAGCGCCGGCCCGCGCCCCAGCAGGCACGGACTCCCCTGGCCCCCCGGATGCCGCGCCAGCGCGAGGTGCGCTGTCGTCGCCGCCGGCGTTGGCGGAGAGGGATGACCCGAAGGCGAGCTTCGCGGCATCCGGGGGGAAACCAAGGTCTGTGACGGGGCGAGACGGACTGAGCACCGCGCTCATCGCTGCACCGCTCCGGTGTCCTGTTCGCGATTCGCCCAGGAGGCGGGCGACCAGAGCTCGACACGATTGATCATGCCGATCACAAGCACCTCTTGCTCGAGCCCGGCGTACGAGCGCAGGTCTGCGGGCACGGCCATGCGGCCCTGGCGGTCGATCTCGGCCTCAAAGACCGCTGCCGCCCAATCGCGCACCGCGTTACGCGGCCCGGCATCGCCATCGGCGAGCGCCAGACGGACCTCGACCTCCTTCTCGAACTCGCCATCCGTCCAAAGCGCGAGACACCCCTCAAGATGGGGCGTCAAGTAGCCGTGCTGGCCGAGGTGGATGCGCAACTTGGCAGGCAGGATCAGCCGCCCCTTGACATCGAGGGCGTGCTCATACCTCCCAAAGAACCGTGCTGTGAGCGCCACCCCGGCGATGTCCCTTCGCTGCGCAAGATCCGGAGGAAGAGAAGACCCAATCCTCCCTTTCCCTCCACTTCGCGCCACTCTACGTACTCATCGCTCCCCGGTCAATCATCTTCCCAGGCAGAAGGCCACGCGTGGGCGCCGCCGCCAATTCGAGATTGGCAGTGCCACGAGATCGGAAGCCGGGCACCGCTCGCGACCTTCCTTGCCGCCGACGGCGGGTGGGACGATCTCGCAGATCGCCGAACCCAGCCCCGATGTCCTGGCCGCCACGTACCGGCGTGCGCGGCCTGCGACACCACCTCGGCGGACTGGTCGCCTGCGGCCGGCCGACCGCCAAGGAAGGCAACCCACTGCACACCGCGGCACCGGCCAGGCGCGCGATCGTGGCCGCCACGGTGCTGGCGGCCTCCAAGGTACGGTGGCTTCGCGCAACCTGGACAGGCGACGGGCTGAGCCACTTCTCGAGCAGGTCCGAGCCACGAACATTGCCCTGGTCGCCCCGTCACCCGTCCCGCGCAACCTCAGTCCGCGGGCCGCCCAACCAACATCACGGCGTCGTTCCCGCTCCTGGTACTCAGCGACACGGCGATGACCCGGAGCGGTCCGCCGCGTGGGCGCTTCGCGAAGACGCGGGCTTGGTCGAGCGGTAGCGCTCGCCGGCTGCCGCGCGCACCGACCGCCGCCCGTGGTCTCTTAGCGACCGACGCGGCCCCACCCACCGCACCCACCACCGCGGGGGGCGACGCCCAACCCGGGTCGATGTCGGCGCCGACGATCTCGCAAGCCTCGATGACCACCCCG